>CANGYF010000001.1 GCA_947458265.1 Betaproteobacteria bacterium | reverse complement strand
GCCGGTGATCAGCGCGACTTTCCCATTATTCGCTTGCGTAGCCATCAATTCTCCCGGGGACAATTCATCAATACGGTTGCGCGACTCGGCGCGGCACTAGCCGGCGGTTCGCAATGCTATCAACAGGACACTGAGCGCAGCAGCGGCCGAAAGCGCGTACGCGCCGTTGCGGCTCATGCGCATGAGCAGCTCGCTGCCGTAGAACAGGATCACCACCTGCACCAGAAGGCTACCCAGCCGTGCCATGTCGTCGGACGCCGACCCGAGCACGAAGCCGGCAACGAGTACGAACAGCAGCAGCAGGAAATCCATCGTGTTCGGCGAGAACTGGTCTCGAGCCGACGCGAACTTGGCAGCCACCAGCACGCAGATACCAAGCGCCGTGAAGAACACGCCCGTGTAGGACCAGAGGTGGGTCTGTTGCCCGATCGAATCGCCCTGCCCCGACCACACCAGCATCGGGATCAGTGCATACACCGCCAGCCGTGGCAGATACTCGCTCTGCGACCTGTTGCGCAGCGGGATGTAGGCTAGCAACAGCAGCGCGACCAGCGCCAGCACCACCTTCGAGTCGATCGAAAGGTCAGTCACCGAGAACGATGCCACCACGATGAAAGTCGGCACGGCGAGGACCACGAACCAGCGCGGCAGCACGGCGACGGCATCGCTGTCGCGGATGGAGTCGAGGACCCCGAGGATCAGCCACTTGCGGCCTGCGATGTCCGCCCGCCAGCCGGTGCGCTCGGCCATGATCAGCGCCAAGAAGACCAGTGCGCTCAGCGCGAGGTAGATCGCGATGATCAGCACGTCGGACTCGTAGGCAAGGCTGACCGCAGCCACCACCATCAGCGCCTGAACCGTGTAGATGATCACGACCGCCTGGTAGTGCTGGAAGCCGATCGCCAGCAGCCGGTGGTGGATATGGTTCTTGCTCGCCTTGAACCAGTTCATGCCGCCATGGATGCGCTGCGCGAACACCGCGATGATGTCGATAATCGGCAGCCCGAGCAGCAGCGCAGGGATCGCCATGCTCAGCGCCGGGTTCACCTTCTGGGTCAGCAGCACCACCAGCACGCCGAGCGTGTAGCCGATGAACTGGCTACCGGCATCGCCCATGAAGACGCGTGCCGGGTGGGTATTGAAGCGCAGGAAACCGAGGATGCCGCCCGCCGCCGCCGCTGCGAAGGCCAGGCACTGGCCACCGCCGGCGAGGAAGCCAAGGTAGGCGATAGCCGCGAAACTCATCAGCGCCTCGCCGCTGGCCAGGCCGTCGAGCCCGTCCGAATGGTTGATGGCGTTGATCACCCCGACGATCGCGATCACCGTGAAGGGCTTGCCGATCCAGGGCGACAGCACGATGTCGAACACCGGCAGCGTGGTGACCCAGAGGTCTCCGAAGTGCACGATCGGGATCACTGCGATGAACTGCCCGACGAACTTCACCCAGTGACCGAGTTCCATCGCATCGTCAGCCGCACCGAACAGCAGCAGCACGGCGGCACCGAACAGGTACCACGCAACCACGCCATCGATCGGCACGAACAGCAGCAGCGCGACCAGCGTACCGACGGCGATGCCCAGCCCACCGACACGCGGTATTGGCGCGAGGTGGACCTTGCGCGGGTCGGGGAGGTCGACCATGCCCATCCGAGGAGCGAGCCGGATCATCAAGGGCGTCAGGGCGATGCTGATGACCAGTGCAGTCATCATCGCGAGCAGGGCAGTCATGTTGAAACTATCTTCGACATATCGGTGTTTCCGCACTGAACATCAGTTCGGCAGGTACCCCTGCAGGCGTGGGTTCATCGTGCTGACGAACTGGGCGAGGCGCCGATCCACGTCTTCGATCGACTCACCGGGCTGCATGGGCGCCACGAACCGCACCAGCCCGCCGTCGGTACGCTTGCGGGTCATGCCGTCGTAGAAGATGAACCACTTGATCGCGTATTCGTTGGTGAGCGTGCGACCACGCTGGTGGAACCAGTAATAGACAACCTGCGCCTGCTCGCCCTTCTTGATCACCGCGCGGTTGATCGGAAGCAGCCCACCGTTCGGCCCGAGCCCTTCAAGGATCCTGGTATCGAACTCGGTGATGTTCCAGCCACCACCGGGCATGCAGGAGCGTGGCGAATGCGTCGATACCGTGCCCCGACCCTGGATATCGTGCCAGGCCACGTAGAAGTTGATCGATCGGTTCGATTGGTCGCGGAAGTTGGCGTAGATGTAGTCGTCCAGCTTGAGCACGTCGAGTTCCACACTTGACAGCCGCTCGCGCTGGCCACGGTAACCCTCCACCTGCAGCGGGAAGTCCAGGAACTCCTTTCGCTCGGGCTTGATCAGTTCGCGGCTGGGGGTGAAGTTGTTGGCCAGTGCTGCCAGCGCGAGCAGGCCGAGCGCGATCCAGAGGGTACGTGGCACCGGGCGGTCGCGCACCACCGCGCCAGGCGGCACCGGCGCCGGCGGCTCCAGCACGAACGCGTCTCGCAGGGTCCGGCGCGGTTTCGTGAATCGCAACAGAAGCCACATCTCGGCCAGCAGCAGCGTCATGCAGGCCATGAAGATGATCCAGCCCTCGAAGAAGTGCAGGAAGCCCTCGGCCATCTGGATACCCCAGAAGTTCACCGTCACGCCGATGATGCCGATGCGCAGGCTGTTCATGCCGACGGTGAGTGGAATGGTCGACAGGAAGATGATTGCCCGCTGCCAGACCGGGGCGTTGAACAGGTAGGCCGCGATGAAGCCGAGCGTCATAAGCGGGAACAGGTAGCGCAGCCCACTGCAGGCATCGGCCACCTGCAGCTTGTAGACGCCCAGGTCGATCACGTTGCCGTCGAGGAATACGCTGATATCGCAGGCGCGGATGACCATCACGCCGAGTTCCGAGGAAACCAGCTGCAGGATCTCCGACAGCTGGTTGATCATGAAGAACGGCAGCGGGATCATGAACACCAGGATGCACAGCGGCACCAGGATGATCCGGAAGGCCGTGCGGCCCATGAACGACAGGGCGATACCGAAGAGCGTCAGCAGGAACGCGTACTGTTCCAGCACGGTGATCGTGGAAAGATTCGCGAGCAGCAGGAGGAAGGCGCCTGCCACCACGGCCGCCGCCCCGGTCCACGACCCTTCGAAAGGCAAGCGCTCGAGTTTGTCCTTGCGCTGCCAGATGAGAAAAGCCGTGATTGCCGGCACCATGTAGCCGAAGCTGTATTCCTCGAGGTCGCCCCATACGCGCACCATCGCGTGAAGACCCGTATGGAACGCGGCATAAAGCAGTCCCCCAGCCGCCGTGAGTACAAGCCACAACAGCGGGGATTGCCGCCAGACGACGATCCCGCCAGGCGCGGCTGCCGGAGCGTCTGGCGCGGCGCCAGCCAGCGGAAGGGAATCGGGAGGAATCGTTGCACTCATCTGGAGCCTCAGGGGGCGGCGGACGCGGGCCGAACGGTTGGCGCTGCCTGCAGTTCATGCGGGGCAGCGCAACGGGTGATCTTACGGGACACTGCCGCTTTGCTGCGCGGCCAGCAGGCTACGCGACGCCAGTCTGCCAACTCATGATGAAGCCTGGAGTAAGGCTCGGCACGATCATGGCGCGTCGGCCTGGCGGGAACCTGCGAGCAGCCCGCGAAGGCGTGCCGCTGCCCCTTCGACCGTGAATCGTCGCTCGAAGCAGGCTCGCGCACGCTCGCCGAGGAACCAGCGTTCGGACGTGGACAGCGCCGTCCAGCGCTCGATCAGTGAGGCAGTCCCGTCGGCCGTGTCGGGGGCGACCAGTCCGCCACCGTCGGCGTCGATCTCGCGCCAGATATTGACTTCGGTGGATATCAGCACCGGCTTGCCGCAGGCCATCGCCTCCACCACCGCGATGCCGAAGTTTTCCTGGTGCGAAGGCAGGACTAAGGCTTCGCAGGCCGACAGGGCACCCCATTTCAGGTCGCCGGAAACCATGCCTACCCAGCGGATGCGGGACGCAACACCCAGTTCATTGGCGCGGGCCTCCAGCGCACCGCGCCAGTACGTCGCATCCGGCCCGGCCATCACGAGCTGCAGCGCCGGATCGCACCGCGTCGTACGAGCGAACCCTTCGATCAACAGGTCGCAGCCCTTCTTGGGATCGATACGGCCCAGGAACAGCAGGAAGCGCTTTCCCCGCAGGTCGGGGAAGGCCTCGTGGAACGCTTCGATCTGTCCGGGATGCAGGTTCGGCGGGCTGATGCCGTAGCCGACTACCCGCTCGCGGGCCCGGTAGAGCCAGAATGATTCTCGCGCGAGCTGGCGCTCGGTCTCGCTGGTGAACAGCACCGCTTCCGCATCGCGCAGCACCCGGTACTCCGACCAAGGCCAGACCAGCCATTTCTTCAGGTGCTTGGCGGGATAGCGGTGCTTGAAGTACGGATCGAGCATGCCGTGGGTGAACACGAAGTACTGGAAGTGCAGTTCCCGGGCAGCACGCCAGACCGCATGAGCGTGGTACTGCCAGATGCCGTTCACAATCACCGCATCGAAGTGATGAACGTGGGCCCGCAGCCAGCCGAGCAGCGCGGACGCATACCGGTAATGGGTGTAGGCCGGCCCGACCGCGTGCACCGGGAGTTCGCAGTTCGAAACCCAGTCTGCACAAGGGTCGTCGAGCGAACAGATCTCGACCTGGTGACCATTGCGGATATGCGCACGGGCGAACTGCTTGATGCCCTCTATGGGCCCTCCATGGGCCGGATTGACTGAACTGATGACATGGAGGATGCGCATGGTCGCCGGAGGCTGGGTTGAATGCGGGAAAGCTTGACCCAGCGCAGACTTTCCAAACCGCATGTTGATTGGCATTGTAATTTGCGCGGTCAGCATGCCTGCACTACTGCGCGTTTACGAGCCGTATTTTTTACACCTCCACAACGGTATTTGTGTCGAGGACGGAAGTTTGTCAACGTCCACCTCTGACGGTCCGCACCCTGACCGCAGCTGGCAGGTACTCCCGCACGTACGCCCCACTCTCTCGCAGACGTAACCAACAGGGCGCAAGAAGCATGCCCATGTGCGTTTCTTCATCGGTTTTCCGTCCCCGACGGTGCTAGATTCGTACGCCTCAACCCTGCTCAAACATCTGCGCTCTGGCGCACCGGCGGTCCCGATGAATATCCGTCTCGTCCACTGCCGATCGGCCGAGTCCTCTCCCCCCAGGGAGAGCGCTTGAACCTGCTCCATGTCATCCGGTCACTGGACGCGCGGGGCGGCGGGCCGCAGGAAGGCCTGAAGCAGATCGTGCTCGAGATGGACAGGGCTAACTGGGGATCGGAGGTGGCCTCACTTGACGCCACCGACGAACTGTTGACCCTTTCCTTTCCAGCAAGGATCAACGCACTCGGACCGGCACGCGGCGGCTATGGTTACGCGCCCGGCGCAGTGCGTTGGCTCCATGAGAATGCCCCGCGGTTCGACGCGGTCGTGGTGCACGGCCTGTGGCAGTACCATGGTCTGGCGACCTGGCGGGCGCTGCAAGGACTGAATGTCCCTTACTTCGTTTTCCCCCACGGCATGCTCGACCCGTGGTTCCGGCGCACCTATCCGATGAAGCACGCGAAGAAGTGGCTTTACTGGCCCTGGGCCGAGTACCGCGTGCTGCGCGACGCCACGAACGTGCTGTTCACCTGCGAGCAGGAGCGTGTGCTGGCGCGTGATTCGTTCTGGCTATACCAGGCCAACGAGGCCGTTGCCAGCTTCGGCATCGAACCACCGAAGACAGATGAGGCCTGTGACCGTCAGGCCTTCCTGGATGCATTCCCGTTGCTCAATGGCCGCCGCCTGCTTCTTTACCTGAGCCGCATCCACCCGAAAAAGGGCTGCGACCTGCTTGTGCGTGCCTTCGCTGCGACGGCCGACGAGCATGACCTGCATCTCGTGATGGCCGGCCCGGAAGACAGCGCGTGGGGCGCCGAGTTGCGTCAGTTGGCCACGACCCTCGGCATTGCGGACCGCATAACGTGGACGGGGATGCTCTCCGGACAGGTCAAGTGGGGCGCGTATCACGCTTCTGAAGCGTTCATCCTGCCTTCGCACCAGGAGAACTTCGGCATCGTGGTCGCCGAAGCGCTGGCCCTCAAGCGGCCGGTGCTGATATCAGACCAGGTAAACATCTACCAGGAGGTAGAGGCAGCATCTGCAGGGTTGATAGCCAGGGATACGCTGGAAGGCACGATCGGATTGATTCGCGGTTGGGTAGCTACCGATGAAGACGCCCGCGCCGCCATGGCCGATCAGGCGCTAGAGTGTTTCGTTCGAAATTTCCATATTCGTACCTCGGTAACGAGGCTTCGTACGATTATCCAGGCAGGCGTCGCACGCGCCGGATCGGCCGCCCTCGCCGGCTGAATCGAGTCCGACTTCCGTTTACCGACGCTATCGCCAGGGCGAGCACCGATCTATTGGATGCCGAGAATGACCTTGAAGATTTCGATCATCACCATCTCGTTCAACCAGGCTGCTTTTCTGGAACGCGCCATAAGATCCGTGACGGATCAGGCCTATGAAGAACTCGAGTACATCGTTGTCGATCCCGGCTCAACCGATGGAAGCCGCGACATCATCGAGCGCAACCGTGCACGCATAAGCGCTTGCAACCTGGAGCCGGACAAGGGTCCGGCCGACGGCTTGAACAAGGGCTTTGCACTCAGTTCCGGCGAAATCCTAGGCTATGTCAATGCGGACGATGCGTTGTTGCCGGGGGCGCTTGCTTACGTAGCTGATTTTTTCGAAAAAAACCCGGATGTCGATGTCCTGGCTGGAGGCATCCGTATCACTGACGCAGACGATCGTCCTTCCGTTCGTGGCCGTGCGGCGGATCTGTTCGACCTGCGTGCGTATGCCGCCGGGGTTTGCACCGTAACGCAACAAGCGACTTTTTTCCGCCGGCGGGCCTACGAGGCTGCCGGCGGATTCAATGAAAAGAACCGCGTCTGCTGGGACGGCGAACTGCTTGTGGACATGGCACTGAAGGGCATGCGGTTCGCCCGTACGGACCGCACGCTGGCAGACTTTCGCCTGTACGGCGCGAACATTACCGGATCGAAGGGATACCTGGACAAGCTCGCCCGCGAACGGGCCAGGATGAACGAAAAGATCCAGGCGCATGGAATTCCACTGGCATCGGGCGTTGCGTTGAAGCTCTGGCGGCTAGCCTACAAATTCAACGTATTCCGGCACATCAGGTACCTGCGTACGCGCTAGTGTGCTGAATGCGGGCACCACGAGAGGCATTCATAGTGCGAATCTCCATCGTCTCGATCAACTATGCGCCCGAGCGCACCGGGATCGGTGTGTACACCACCGGTATGGCCGAATTCCTTGCGGCCGACGGGCACGACGTGACGGTGCACTCAGGCTTCCAGTATTACCCTGAGTGGAAGAAGTTGGATGCAGATCGCGGGCACGCCTTCCGTCGCGAACAGGTCAATGGCGTTGATCTGCATCGCTGCTACCTGTATGTGCCTGAACGCCCAACTTCGGTGAAGCGGATCCTGCATGAGCTGAGCTTCGTGATTTCCGCATCGATAAGCTATCTTTTTTCACGACGCGCAGACCTGACCATCATCGTGCTGCCGCCGCTGGCCCTCGGCGCCTCCATTGCCGTACTGGCGAAGTTCAAGCGTAGCGCCACGATTCTTCATGTGCAGGACCTGCAGCCCGATGCGGCAGTCGAGCTCGGCATGCTCAGGCCTGGACTGCTGACGCGTACGCTCTATCTGCTGGAACGTATCAACTACCGGCTGGCTGGAACCGTGTCCACCATCAGTGAAGGCATGCGCGCCAAGATCATTGAGAAGGGCGTACCCAAGCAAAAGACGATGCTCTTCAGGAACTGGGCCAATGACAGTTTCATACAGCCAGGCTCGCGTCTTACCGCGCTACGCGAAGAGTGGGGCCTGTCGCCGGATCACTTCGTGGTTCTGTACTCGGGAAATCTCGGTCGAAAGCAAGGCCTGGAATCCCTGCTCGCTTCAGCTGCAATGGTCGCCGACATGCCGGGCATCCAGTTCGTGATCGTTGGTAACGGTGCTGAGCAAGCCGAGCTCGTGTCGAATGCAGCACGCCTGGGGCTATCCAATATCCAGTTCAGGCCGCTTCAACCGCTCGAGAGGCTATCGGAACTTCTGGCGACTGCGGACGTATCCGTGATTCCACAGAAGCGGGCGGTCACGGACATCGTACTGCCCTCGAAGCTTTCGAACATACTGGCCAGCGGACGACCCGTAGTGGCGGCTTCACCGCCCACCAGCGATCTTGCCCAGATATTGCGAGAGGGCGACTGCGGCATCCTCGTGGATCCAGAGGACGCTGGGCAGATGGCCGCCGGCATCCGCCGCCTGGCCTCCGACCCAGCCCTCTGCGCGCGCTTTTCCACGAATGCCCGCAGCTACGCCGAACAGCACCTGCTGCAGGCATCCGTCATACGGCGCTTTGCGGAATCGCTACCGCCCCTTCTCTCCGGTACGTAGCTCACGCGATCAGGTTTACCGATTCGCCGAAACTCGCACGTCGCGGCAATGCGTCGGCGATATCGGCGGCATCCGCGCCGAACCAGCGCAGCGGTTCGTCCCAGTACTGCTCGAGGCTGATGCCAGGCGCAAGCGCGCCCCCGCCAGCCTGCCCCCCGACAAGGTCGAAAGTCCCCGTGCCCGAAGTCGACAACACGGTCGGATACTGCCCGAAGAGACCGCTGCTCCCGTCCTTGCCTCTTCCTCGAACCGCACCGCCGAAAGCGAAAGCATCGCGGGCATAAGCATGATCCGTTCCGAAAGAACCGTTCTCCCGGAGGGTTCGGCCGAACTCGCTATGATCGATCATCAACGTGTTGTCCCATACGCCAAGCCTGATCATCGCGTCCCGGAAACATACGACGCCAGCTGCCCAGTCCGCGTGCAGCGTGGCGAGCCTTCCTGCCGTCTTGCCTTGCGCCGTGTGGGTGTCATACCCGGCTCGAGACCCGATGAGCATCACCCGCCTTCGGAGCGTCGGCTGGCGCAGATCCGCCTCTATCGCACGGGCGAACGTTCTCATCGTCCCCTGCCAGCCTGAAGTCGGGCTGCCAGGAAACGACTGATCAACGGCATAGGCTCCAGTGCCGCCTTCGACGACTGGCTGGAGAAACGCAACACCCTCGTTCGCGACGAGATTCGCCTTTCGGAATGCCTCCATCCGCGGCTCGGTCTGCGCCTCGACCATCACGGCATCGAGACGACGAAGGGCCGCCTCCTGGGTCGCGGAACCTGTCCAGTTACGCCGAAAGACTCCACCAGCGAGCGGAATGCTCAAACCCTGAGTCAACCCATCCGCAGCCAACAGGGTACTGGGCGGAACGATTTGCCCGGACAGGATCGTCATCGGGATCGTCGAACCACCCGCGAAACTCTCGAACCGCTCAGCGAGCCGGCCAAGGAAACCACTTTCGGCAACCGCCCTGGGGCGCCCCGAGGTATCGACGAAATCCCGAGTGATCATCGAAACCGTGCTGAACGCCTGCTTGTCGTGCGCACCTAGCCCGGAGGGAAACAGGATACTGCCGGTATAGAACGCGTTCGTGGCTTCCCTGATTTCCGCTATGGGAATGCCCGCCAGATTGGTGAACATCGTTCCGACGCGATGCGTGATTGCCATCTCTCCGGAATTCCAGATCTGAACCAATGGCTGCAGGGCAGGATGCAACGAGAACTGGGTACCAGCAAGGCGAGCGGCAGCATAGGTCCCATCCAGCTCTGACTGGTTGAATGCAAGCGACGGGCGCGCGACCATCGACGCCGCGACATGCTGGGGCTCCCGCGAAATCAGCGTGCCATAGTTGTCCTCGCCACCATCCTTCAGCATCACGACGAGGTACTTCTTGTCCGAAAAGGCTGCGATTGGCATTTTGTATCCCTCAGATGACGACCGCGGAATCAGGAAGGCAGCGGATGAAATTGATCATCCACGCAAGTTTTTCCCTCTTGGCAAGCGCTGCACAATCGACTTGCACGAATGTAACGGCGTGTTGTCGTACTGTTGCCGTCAATGCCCGCCCCTGGTTCAGATCGCCATTGACGAGATCAACCATTGCTCCGATCGTGCTCGCCATCTTCTGCGTCTCCGAGCCCGATGCTGCCGCATAGGCGCGGTCGTAAGCGGCAATCAGAAGACTCAAGTTCCAGCGCCCCGTTGCATCCATAGACGATGGGGCAAGCGGTTGGGTCAGGCTCTGTGACAAGGCCATCGTGCGGGCAACGCTCGCCATGATCGAGGGGGCGCTCCACAACGCGGCCGCCGGAGCGTTGATTCCATTGACCAGGAACTCGAACGGGTAATCGTTGAAGACCGACACCGGCGTACCCGGCGCCTGCCCCATCTCGCCCAGGACGTTGAGCGGCGGATTGCCGAATCCACTGGACCAGGCCCACCCCGGAAGCTCAGACGAAGACGGGTCAGACAGCACTTGCATCTGTGCGTAGCGCATCACCTTTACCAGGGACAGAGACCACTCTTGCGCACGCCCGAACGAAAGCGGCTTGCTTTGACCTCGAGCTTCGGGATCGGTGAGCACGGCCCGCACCACGGCCTTCAGGTCCCCCGTGATCCCGGCCCCGTTGTTGCGAAACACCGCAGATACCCTGCGGATGTAGGCGCCGCTCGGGGTATCCGTCACCATCTTCGTGATGAACTGCTTACTGACGTAAACGCTGGTTGTCGGTTGCGCCATGATCAGATCGACACACTGTTGCGCGCGCGAGACCACATCGGCAGCAGTAGGCGCGGCGATTGCCGGGAACGTCCTGCCAAGGAACGTCACCGGTGGGCCGTTGTAGGCCAGCGCTGGCTTCACGTCCATGGTTCCATTGGCGGCAGTGCCAGCTTGGCCAGGCATATAGACGCCGAAGGGAAGACCCCAGCCACACAGCAGTCGGGCCAGTGCATCCACGTCGTTCTGGAAATACGCCTGCACCGGCTTTCCGGCTGCGTCGCGTGCAGGCGATCCATCGGAATTAAGAGCGTGGACCCCCATCGAGAAAAGCTGCAGGAGTTCCCTTGCGAAGTTCTGCGAGGGAGCCTTGCCATTCGACGCATCGTTGTCGCTGTTGTTCAAGAACGACCCCATGTGCCGGTGCTGCACCGCCAGACCGAGCAAGGATCGATAGTTGCCGAAAGCATCTGCGGCCAGACGATTCCACCACAGCATCGAATCGACGGCGTTGCTCCACCCTGAAGGTGCGCAGCAGATGATCTGCGACAGCACGTGCGTCACACGCATTCGAAGCTGCGCTGGCTCGTTGCACCAGCGTGCAAAGATGCACATGCGCGCCACGTTGTTCTGGGGGTCCGGATTGTTGTTGAATCCCCGCGCAATCATTGTCGGCACATCGATCTGGCTGTAAGGCAGGGCGACCTGCGCTTCGATCCAATCGCTGAACGAGCCGGTGAGCGCTGCAGCCTCTCCAGGGCGTGCACCCATCGTGGCCTGATCCATGAACCGCCGGCTGTCGTTCAGTCCGACCGAGGTCGGGGTGAGAACGTGGGAAGCCCCGGCGGGCTTGCTTGGGGCAGCCATTGCGGGCGCGGCCGTCACCGCCCCCATTGACGCGCCCAGTTTGATGAAGCTCCTGCGATCGAGCATATGCGGACTCTCTGAAAGTGGATTTCGGACCGACAGAGGCATCAGGTCCATCGACCTGTGGCCCTGGCAGGGGAGTCGCATCCGGCAAACAATCAACCCACGATGAAGACGTGGCGGGTTCGCCGCGAGCAATATGTCATCGACCCGACACGCAAGAACTTGAGATCGCAGGACTGAACTTTTTTGCTGGATTCGCGCAATAGCTCCTTCCATGCGCCCCATCTGCACGCACGTTACGGGGCGCTGTCAGGCTGTCATCAAGACAGGGATAATGCACGCAAGACGGGTGCAATTTTTGCTTCGCAGGAACACTCTGCCAATGGAAGATGCCGTCTGCGCAGGAGAGGCGCGTCGGTCAGGAATGACGTTGGCATCCAGGGCTATCGATAGATGAGCAACACAGAAACCGATCCGTATCTGGCGCCCAACACGACTTTGAGCATGCGCGTTCGCCGTGCTGCCTGGGCCGTCGCCTGCGCCCTGGTGTTCAGACCGTCGCCGCGGCCGATGCATGGCTGGCGCGCATTCATCCTTCGCGCCTTCGGAGCAAAGATCGGCCCAGGCTGTCACATCTATCCCAAGGCGCGAATATGGGCGCCATGGAACCTGAAGTGCGCCGACGTCGTCGCAATTGCTGACGAAGCGGAGATCTACAATCCAGCGACGATCGAGATTGGATCCCATGCCATCATCTCCCAGGGTGCATACCTGTGCGGCGCCAGCCACGATTTCAGGAGCCCTGCGTTTCCGATGATTTCCCAGCCGATCATCATCGGTCGATATGCGTGGATATGCGCGCGAAGTACCGTCCAGATGGGGGTCACCGTCGGTGACGGCGCTGTGCTGGCTCTAGGCGCCGTAGCGACCCGGAACCTCGAAGCGTGGACAGTCCATGGCGGGGTACCTGCCCAACCGATTTCTAGGCGCCCGAACCCACATGAAGAGCAAGCCCCTCACTGATCAGCGAAGCTCGATAAGTTCGGACGAGTTCATCTGGAGTTCGACGGACTCCACCGACGTACATGGCCTGGTCCTCCCCTCCCTGTTGGAGCGCCTCCGCAGGGCAGGCAGCCGGGCGGTACTCGACCTCGGTTGTGGCAACGGCAGCCTTTCTGCACGCATTGCCGACAACGGGTTCGTGGTGACAGGACTGGAGCACAGCAGTTCGGGAATCGCCATGGCAAGCCAGGCGTTTCCCAAGGTGATTTTCCAGCAATACGATATCGGCACCCCCCTGCCGGAGGCGCACCATGCGGCCTACGACGCCGTGGTGTCGGTGGAAGTCATCGAGCACCTGCTCCTGCCGCGTCGCCTGATGGATGCCGCCATGCTCGCATTGAAGCCGGGGGGGATTTTCTATCTGACAACCCCCTACCACGGATACCTGAAGAATCTTGCCTTGGCCCTCACCAACAAGTTCGATGACCACTGGCATCCGCTCCGTGACTATGGCCACGTCAAGTTCTTTTCCCGCCGTACGCTTGTCCAACTGTTCGAGGAGTTCAATCTGCAGGATCTGGAGATTCGCCACCTCGGACGCATAGCTCCTTTCGCGTGCTCCATCGCAATCAGTGGGATCAAGAAGTGATTTCGGTCCTGATCCTCACCAAGAACGAGCAACAAGATCTGCCCGGATGCCTGGCTTCGGTCAAGTGGAGCGATGACATTCACGTCTACGACTCATATTCCGACGATTCAACCGTATCGATCGCCAGGGACTTCGGCGCGACAGTCACGCAACGGGCATTCGACAACTGGGCTGCGCATCAGAACTGGGGGCTCCAGAACATCCCGTTCAAGCACAAGTGGGTCTTTTACATAGACGCCGACGAGCGAATGACCCCGGAACTTGTCGCGGCCATCCACGAAGCCGTCAAGAGCCCCGCAGATAACGTCGCGTTCCGCATCCAACGGCGCGACTTCTTCCTGGGAACCTGGTTGAAGCATGTGCAGGCATCGCCGTTCTACATGCGTCTTTTCATCCCTGGGCGCATGCGCTATGAACGACTGGTGAACCCGGTGTCGATTCCGGACGGGGCGGTCTCGGACATCAGCGGCTACCTTGACCACCACCCCTTCAGCAAAGGCATCTCGCACTGGGTGGCACGCCATAACTCCTACAGCACTTTCGAAGCGCAGCAGATCATCGAGAACGAAGCAAAGGGTGAGCCGTTCAGCTTGATCAAGGCCTTCGTCGAGAAGGACTTCAGCAAGCGCCGGTTCCACCAGAAAGAACTCTTCTTCCGCTTGCCAGCGCGCCCAGTCGTGAAGTTCATCGTGCTTTATCTGCTCAAGCGAGGTTTCCTCGATGGACGCGCCGGATTCACCTATTCAGTGCTGCAAAGCGTCTATGAATATTTCATCGTCCTGAAGGTACGGGAACTGAAGCAGGACACCCGCGGAATCCGCTGACTCTCTCTTGGTACACGCATCAGCGCATCAAGCGACGAGTTTGATCATGCAGAGCGGCGGTGCCAGTTCCAGGCAGAGGACACGATCGTATCGAGATCACTTCGCTGCGGGATCCAGCCAAGGTCGCTTCTGATCCGGTCAGCGTTTGCCACCAGCACCGCGGGATCTCCTGCGCGGCGACCAGACACCACCACCGGAACCGGATGGGCGGTGATGCGCCGAACCGTGTCGATGACCTGAAGCACCGAGTAGCCTTTGCCAGTGCCCAGGTTGTACGTTGAGCTCGCCGCGCCGCGCTCGAGCGCCTGCAGCGCAACCATATGCGCGTCGGCCAGA
Organism: Betaproteobacteria bacterium; assembly: GCA_947458265.1. Classification (GTDB taxonomy): domain Bacteria; phylum Pseudomonadota; class Gammaproteobacteria; order Burkholderiales; family CAIKXV01; genus CAIKXV01. The sequence goes on along the minus strand of CANGYF010000001.1, from coordinate 330,450 downwards.
TCACAAACGTGGATGTAGTCTCGGACACAAGAACCGTCCTCTGTCGGCCAGTCCGTGCCGAACACCTGTGCGTGTGGCCTTTGCCCAAGCGCAACCTGGATCATGATCGGGATCAGATGCGACTCAGGCTCGTGACGCTCACCGATCGTACCGTCCGGATGGGCGCCAGCTGCATTGAAGTACCGCAGCGACATATGGCGCATGCCAGACGCGACCTCTACTTCCGCAAGAAGACGTTCCAGGGCGGCCTTCGTAGATCCATACGGATTCGTCGGGCGGCTGGGATGCGACTCGGCAATCGGGACTGATTGTGGCTCTCCGTAGACGGCGGCGGTCGACGACAGCACAAAATACGGCACGCCAACCGACTGCATGGCAGAAAGCAGTTCAACGGTCTGAGCCAGGTTGTTGCGGTAGTACTTCAGTGGATCCTGAACCGATTCGCCCACGAGCGAAGAAGCGGCAAAGTGCATGACCCCGCCGATTGCGTGGTCAATCAGGATGCGCTCCACCAAAGCCCGGTCCCCACATGCCCCCTCCACGAATAGCGCAGCAGGATTCAGCAATGCACGGTGCCCGGTACTGAGGTTGTCGAGAATGACGACCTCTCGACCTGCGGCTACGAGCGCGGAAACCATGTGGGAGCCGATGTACCCCGCACCTCCAACGACAAGCACGGGCTTCCCTGCGCTGGCTGACTCCTTCATCTTTCCTCCCTTCGACTATGTGCCCGGTTGTAACGCCAAGATCAACAGAGCAATCGGTGGATCATTTCTTCAACCGCTCTGTGCGGAGTCGAAAATCCTCAGGTCTTGACAGCCAATCGACCTGCGCCATCCCGAAGGAACTTCCTGACGACAAAAAACAGCGGAATGCCGACAGTTGCAACGTAAGCTACCGCCGCAGCCGCGGGCACTCCCTGCGTTCCGAACAGATTCAGAGCTAGCACGCGAAGGGAGAGGCTTGCTGCGAGATAGAACGCCCCCATGATCAGCTGCGCTCGAAACATCTGCCCGGCATTCAGAAGCATGGCACAAGCCGTTCCAAACGCTTCGAGCATGCAGGTAACCGCAAGCCCAGCCACGATGTATCTGCTGGCTTCGAAGCTTCCTCCCAACCACACCTGCAGGATCCAAGGGTGCACAAGGACGAAGATGAACACCATCGGAAATCCCACCACGCAGGCGAGTCGTATGGATCTGAAGAACGTCCGCCGCACCCACTCCGAATCTCCGCTCGCCATCGCGTGCGCATAGATGGGCCACAGAGGCGTGATGAACATCGTTATCGCAAGCGTAACGATGTTGAACAGCCGTGCAGGAACAGCAACGTCCTGAACTCGCTCGGGCCCCAGGACAGCACTGATCAGCAACCCATCCGAGAAAGTTGTCAATCCGGTCAACAACTTCAGCAGCAGAAGGGCCATACCCGTTCGAAGAAGGGTTTGCACCAGTTCTCGATCTACCGCCGACAGCTTCGGGCGTGAGTTCGGAGAGAGACGGAGCACGAAGCGAGCAAGCGCGAACAACAGGACAAGTGCCGGCGTGATGTAGAAGCCAGCGGCGATCGTGGCAAAGGAAGCGTCCAGCGCGACGCCTGCTGCAACAGCGGCCAGCCCGCCGAAGAGGGCACCTGCCGACCATAGATTTGCCTCGTGCGCCTTCTGCTGGCCACTCTTGACGAGGGTGAACAGACCTGTACACACCATAAAGGCGATGCCTGTACCCATCAGCCCAAGACCGATGCTGAAGTCGCGAGTTGCCGCCCCAGCCGGAATCTTCAGCGCCACCTCCCACGGGACGGATAGCGCCACGATCCACAGAACCGAGGCGAACACGACCCCGATAATGACGAGAATTGCCTGTCCGCTCGAATAGATTGCAGCCAGTCGGCCTTCGTCGGCCGCTGCGGTGGCGCGCGCGGTCTCGTTCATGATCCCGCCGCCCACGCCCAGATCCGATACCAGCATCAGGATCATCCAGAGCGAAGTCAGGGTCAGCCAGATCCCGAATGTCAATTCGTCAAAGTGTCGATAAAGCAGCCCGACAGACACTATGTTGACGACGAATGAACTACCCCTGACTACCACTCCGGTGGCAGCGGCCAGAGCAAGCCGAGCATTCCGCTCGCGGCTTCGATCATCCTCGTCAGCACGATCGAAGTTGCCACCCTTCATGACTCGAGCAACGTCAAGGAGCAAGCGGACGATGGATTGAATACTGGTCATCGGTGTCGTGGGATATTGCATCACCAGAAAACCGGGACGCCGCGAAGACATTCGCGCGACTTGGCTTCCTAGCGGCGGCGGCCCACCTTCCCGGCAAGTCGTTCGGACGCGATCAGCACCACGAGAGCCACGGAACATGCAAACAGCAATCGCCCAGCCGAACCCAACGGACTCATCAACAGGTTCCACAACTGGCTGAAGAACAGCAGGGCGATGAGCGGTGTGAGCAGGTCAGGTGGGCGCTTGACGAGCCCCCAGTAGCACCCCCAGAGCAAGAGTCCGAAGACAACCAGATAGAACGCGGCGCCCAGCACACCGCCTTCGATCCATGCGTTCAGGATCTGTGAATGAGCATTGAGGAAGACTTCCCCACCGGTGGATCTTCCTGTCTCTGCCTCGTACTCGCGAGTGACCTGCCTGGAGATTCGAACGAGTTCGGGATCGTTGGGCCACGAACCGTAACCGACGATCGGAGAACTCGCAATCGCCGCAAGGCCGAAATGTATCCCGAGCAGTCGTCCCACGTTGGAGCTTGTACGCCGCTGCTCCGCGTACTCGGTCTTCGTCATGTTGACGAGCGCTACTGCGGCGGCCATCCCTATCACCAGGATTATTCCCAACTTGGCGATGGTGACCATGGCTTTTCGTGGATCAACCGTACCAGCAGCCCACAATAGCGTCCCGACAACGACGCAGAGTGCACCGTGTATTCGAAAATCCATGGTGACGCTGTACACACCCAGCACCATGAACAACACCGCTACCAGCTTTCTGGGCAAGAAAGCTGCAGTGCACGCCACCAGCAGGCTGAAACTCACTGCAAAGTTGAACTTCCACGCTTCCGGCGATCGCAAAGGAAGCCTTTGCACGATCTCGAACCACAGGATGCTTCCGACGGCCAGGCCAGCGATGAACCACCAGATGTTTCGCTTGTCCTTCGCAACGAAGGCGCTCAGCACGATCGCGCTAACGATCACCATGGCGTTCCGAGCCCAGCCCCTCAGATACTGAGCTTCGGTAGTCCCTCTCACCAGATCGGAAACCACATAGCCGATCATGGTGAGGATCGCACTTGCCACCACGAGCATGAACGCGCGATTACCGCGCAGCTTCGGAAAACCTACGGGAATCGCGACGATGGCCAAAGCCAGCAATACAATTTCCGAGACGTAGATTTCACCGACGAAATTCAGTTTCCAGGCCGATCCAAGGCCCGCGACGAACAAGACCAGTCCGATGAACGTCACGCGAATTCGCGTCTGCTCTGGCGTCTCCATCCTGCGCACGACAGGCCTGCGGCTGAAGGTGCGCCGAACAAGCACAGTACGGGGGACAGCTACGGGACCGTTATTCATGCTTGTAGCATTCCGAATCGACGTTCCATGCACAAGAGCGCCCCGGTTGCTGCAACACCCACCCCAGGCAGCTGGGCGCTCTGGTAGAGACTGTCTTCCCGCGCACCGAATGCCCTATCGCTTCTGATGTCCGTTGAATCGTCACAGGCGGAACTGCCCACCTGCGCCGGATATTCGGCACTCCCAAAGCCTCGCGCAGACGAACGTTTGTACCATGAATGCGTCTTTCCACAGGTGGATTCATCCGCCCGATCGCCGCTCGTTCGATTCACGAGCTGACTCGCCAACTGGAGCCATGCCGATGCTCAGCGTAAAGGCGACAGCGTTTCGGCGACCAGCGCCGAGATCACGCGGTTGCCTTCGACATTAGGATGATAGGGATCGAAGAACAAGGCAGAGCCTCCTGCACGCTGTACTGCATCCTTGGTGTTCATGTAGACGATACCTTCCGACACGACCCAGCTTCGCAGGTTCTGCTTCGCCTCGATGACCGTGGGCGTCGAGAGCTCATGCTCGCCGGGTTGCTCGACATGCAGGATCATCGGAGTAGCTCCCTGGCTGCGCGCTTGCGCAACCATCGACCTGAGCACGCCGAGTCGAGCCTGCATGTCGGCCATAGTCGGCTCGCCCCCTGCAGTGCCGGGATCGGCAATGACCATGCGAGACAAGCGAGGCTTGATGTAGCGCGCGAACGCGGCCTGCAGCGCCAGGCGCGGCGGCCGGTCGGGGAACGCTGGATGGGTACCGACCGTTTCTTCGGATGAACGCGGTTGCCACAGGTCGTGCGTACCCACTTCGAAAACCACGATCTGACTGTGCAAGGTCCCGTATTCGGCAAACCATCCTGCTTCATTCTCCAGGGCCCAGCCGCCGGCAGACGCGTTCAGCACCTGCGCATCCACCCCGCGCGACTTCAGTAATTCCTGAAGCAGTACCGGCCAGGTCTCGGACTGGTCTACACGAAGACCACCATTCGTGATCGAATCGCCGATGCACAGGATGCGCAGTTGCCCATCCCCCGGTTGCCCGGAGAACGGCGTGGATCGAAGGCCATGCTCGTCGTAAGACGCGGTCCGGTTCAGCAGGCGCGCGTTCTGCCCCGGAACGACGCGGTAACCATAGCTCGTGCGCTCGTATATGAGCGGCCGGTGCAGCCCTGCCAGCCGCGCGCCTATCTCTGCACTGACCACGGCGATTGCCGCGACCGCAGTCAGCATCCCAATCCACGTCATGTCCGGAAGACTCGGGCGAGCATCAGCGGCCATCAGCCGGTTCCGGCAGAGGGACGGCAGTCGTCCCATGCCGCTCTGCCGTGATCGCCTCTTCAGGGACGTTGAATCGAGGCAGGAACGGGATGCCGGTCCTCTCGCGGTCATGGATCACCTCGGTGACCACATCACCGTCGATCACTGTCTTCTGCTGTGCGTAGCCATACACCATCGCCGAATCGCAGATGGTATTCACTACCCTCGGGACACCCCCGCTGTGCTTGAAGACGACATCGAACGCTTCGGGCGTGAAGATCGTCGCCGAATCACTGCATCCAGCCGTCGAAAGCCGGTAACGCACGTACTGCTCCGTCTCCCGCCGATCGAGCGGTTCGAGGTGGTAGCTGAACGCGATCCGCTGGACAAGTTGCTCCAGGCCGGGTTGCAGCAGCTTCTCGCGCAGGTTCGTCTGTCCCGCCATGATGATCTGCAGGAGTTCATGCCCCTCTACGTTCACGTTCGATAGCAGGCGCAGTTGCTCAAGCCCAGCCGGCGAAAGGTTCTGCGTCTCGTCGACCACCAGCACGACTCGCTTGCCGAGCGAGTACTGCTCCAGGAGGAACCTGGTGAACGCCTCGTACATCTCCGCCTGTGTCCGTCGCTTCGTGTCGATCCCGAACGCCGTGAGGATCCAGCGCAGAAAGTCGCCATAGGCACTGTGCGTGAAAGACACCAGCCCAAGCGTGACGTCCTGCCCCACCTTTCGCAACAGGCAACGGATCAGCGTGGTTTTCCCGGTACCGATGTCGCCCGTGATCAGCGTAAGCATCGCGTGGCTCATCAGTCCGTACTCGAGGAGATGCAGCGCCGCGCTGTGACGCCGGCTCGGAAAGAGGAATTCCGCCTGCGGCACGATCGAGAAAGGCTTTGCTTTCAGCCCGTAGAATGACTCATACACGTCGCGTCCCCTGCGCTTTCGATCAACTGGCCGACGATCCGCCGAACCAGCGGCTCCACAGGGACGGCTTGCCCGTGGAGCGCGGCAATTCGGACTTCGTCTTGTTGAGCACGATACCCAGCAGGTTCGTCGTGGAACCGAGCAGTTCCGCAGCGCGCTCGATGTCCTGATGGCGCGTTTGACCTTGAGCCGCGACCAGTATGGTCGCATCAACGTAAGGTGCGAACGACAGGGCGTCAGACGCCGTGAGCACGGGAGGCAGGTCAAACAGCACGATCCGCTGCGGGTAGCGCTTCTTCAACTCGTTGACCAGGTCTTCCATCATCGGCGAGCCCAGCATCTCTGCCGAGTTTGCGAGCGGGCGCCCACCAGGCAGCAATACAAGCCGCTCGATACCAGGGTGGATCAGCAGCCCCTCCAACGGGACCTGATCGACGAGGTAATCCGAAAGCCCTTGTTCCGCCGCGAGGCCGAAATACGAGTGCAGTTCAGGCTGCCTCAGGTTTGCATCCACGAGCAGCACGGTGCGATCGACCTCTGCTGCCAGATGGATCGCAAGGTTGATCGTCGTCACGGTCTTGCCATCCGAGTCGCCCGGACTGGTGATCGCAATCGCGTTCCAGTTGTTGTCCCGCATTGCGTGCACGACTTGCGTACGAAGTATCTTGAACGCCTGCGTGAACTCCTCGTGGTCACCACCGGTAATCACGCGGTTCTCGCGCAGCTTCTCTTCGACTACGGTCACCTGCCGCGTGCGGGTGTAGACGATATCGACAGGACGCTTGCGGGCAACGACCGTCGCCCGCGCCCCTGCCTGCGGAGGTTCGCTGGACTCGGCGGCAGCAGGCTCTGCTGGTGCGGCTTTCGCTGCAGGCGGTACGGCCGCGACTGCTATCGAGCTGGCCGACAGACCGTTGATCGGCGCTGATTGACCCGCAGGGGCTGAAGAGCTGTCCGCCGCAGCCGGGCCGAGCAGATCCCTTTCGCGTCGTGCCCGCTCAAGTGCTTCACCGATTCGATCCATGTTCCAGGTCCTGTGAACGTGCGTTTGCTAGATGAAGGAGTAGAACAATACGTCGAGCGGCGTCACGGAGAAATGCACGATGATCAGAAGCACGAGGAGCGCGAAAACCGCCACTCCGACCCATGCGAACTTCTGGATCGACCTGCGCCTGGCGTCCTCCTGGCTGGCGAGGTAAGGAACCTGCGCGAGGATCGGCAGGCTGATCTTGCGCGCGAGATCCCGCGGCCCCTTGATCGTAAAGTCCGTCGCTTCGCGCAACGCACCGAAACCAATGCCGCCGCCGAGCGCAAGCACGAGGCCGATGAGCAGGATTGCGGCGCGATCGGGTTTGAAAGGCTTCTCCGGAAGCTGAGCGGGCTCAAGCAGCGAGAATCGTTCGCCCTTGCGATCCTTCTCGAGCTCTTCGGACACCTGGGCTTCGAGTTCCTTGCCCTTGATGTCGCGATACTTGATCAGCGAGTTCTCGTAGTCGCGCGAAAGGTCAAGGTACTCGCGCTGGACCATGGGCGCAGCTTCCATTCGCGCCGAATAGAGCCGCTGCCGCTGTCGCATCTCGTTCCTGCTGCTGGCCAGTGAACGAGCCTCGGAAGCCGTTGCATCCAGCGCGGCAAGGAGTTGCAGGTAGGCAGGGTTGTTCGGCTTCGACACGTCGGCCGTACCGCTGGTCGCCTGGCCACCGCCCAGCGGACGAGGCGCGGCAGCAGCCGACTGCTCGAGGGCGGCGATGTTCTTCTGGAGCCGCTGTACATCAGGATGCGTATCCGAATAGCGCTCGCGCGCCTCGCTCAGCTTGGCTCGCAAGGAAGCGAGTTCCTTGACCGCAGAGCCGTCGGCTGCGGGAAGGCCTGCAGCGCCCCCCCCTGCCTCCTTGATCTCTCGTTCCAGTGCGACGATCTCGCGCGCCACGCGGCGAACATCAGGGTGCGCCTCGGCATAGCTGCTCTGCAGCGTGATCAACTGGACACGCAGCGCGCGCAGCCGCTCCGCAGGGTCGGTGGGAAGCGCCCGATCGCCAGCTGCGGTCATGCCGGGGGTGAGGGTTGGCGGGACGATGCTGAGCTGGGTCTGCAGGAAACTGCGCCGGTCTTCGAGCATGCGAAGGTCGCGCTCGACGCGCATGAGTTCGCTGTCGTTGCGTTCGGCCACCTGGAGGGTCACCTGGGACGACTCGGGCAGCGCCGCTACATTCTTCGAGCGGAATGCAGCCAGCTTGGCCTCCATCTCCTGCAACTGCGTGGCGAGCCTCTTCGCTTCCTCAGCCAGGAACGCGGACGTTTCCGCGGTTCGTTGCTGCCGGACGCGGACGTTCTCGTTCAGGAACAGCGATACCAGTTCATTGACGACCCGCTGCGCCTTCTGCGGCGATTCAGACACGTAGGCAATGTTGAACGCGATGGTCACTCGTGCGTTGGAACCGCCCCCGCGCTCTGCGCTGACGGGTGTGAACTTGATGTCCTTGCGCATCCGCTCGAGGATCTCGTCGTTCGTCTCCCTGCGACGCTCCGTGGGATACAGATCGTACTTTTCGACGAGTTGCAGGAGCGTCGTACGCGTCAGTACGCGCTGGCTGATCACCTGGATTCGCTCGTCTGCGAAGGACGTGATGGTCGACTTGATGAACTCCTGCGGAATCGCCTGCTCTTCCACCAGGATGACTGCGGTCGACCGATAGATTGCTGGCAACGCCATCGCCACGATCGCCGCGACGATGTAGATGACGATCGCGGCCGCCACCATCACGCCAGCGCGCCGCTTCAGGATCTCGAGATAGTCGCTGATCCCCATCGGCGCAGGTTCTGCGGCAAACAGGAATTCGGATTGCTGAGTCGTCGCGGTGAGCTGGTTCATGGGCGCTGCTCGATTGTGAGGGTGCGAATGGACCGATCAAGGTAGGCTGGCCGGACTGCGCGAATCAAGGCTAAGTCTCACGGCCAGAGGCGATTGTTGGGCCAGGTCTTCGACAGCGCGAACAGAATGGCGCGCTCAAGTGGATCGGCGACGTTCGTGTCGGTCTGGGTCATACGAGCCACGCCGCTGATCGCCCAGTTATCCGGCAGCTGATACCTGAATCCGACAGACACCCGCTGGAGCGTCGAACTGTTCTGTGCATTGCTACCTCCGCCGAGCGTGCCGACGAAGCCGGTTCGGGTCCAGGCATAGTCAGCGAAACCTGTCAGGCTTTCGGAATAGCGATGGGAGAGCGCCGTACTGAAAGTGGTCCTCTCGGTAAGCGTTCCCGTGGCCCCTGCTTGTACGCCGCGATCAACCCGCGCACTCACCGAGGTCCTCTGATCCAGTTGGGTTGTGAAGGTGGCCCCATACGTCGGGGTACGGTTCGTGACGTTCGTCCCCACCTGGATCACCTGGAAGGGGAAGAGCCCCTGTTGGCAGAACTCGATGGGTAAGAGGCAGACAAGCTGGTTGCTGAGCCCGGTCTGCTCGGACTGGGTATACCCGACGTACGCGGTCGTACTCGTCACCTCGGACCAACGCCGGTCCCACAAGACCTGCGCAGACCGTGTTTCCGACGAGGTAGTGTCCGGATCCGTGCGAAAGCGCGCTGCCGAAATGGACGCGCCTATCGTTTCGAGCTCATTGAGACGGTACTGCACGCCAGTGCCAACCGAATGACCAGTGGAGTCCACCAGTCCGGGGCCACGCTGGCTGTAGGTGACCGTGTTGAATCCATAGCTTGCGTTTACCGAAAACCGCTCGGTGATCGAATAGCTGAAGTTCGGCGCCAAGGTGAAGAACGTACGCTGGTCCTGCGACAGGCGGAAACCGTTGGCGCTTGCCTGATCCGTGCCGAAAAGAGTGCTGCTTCGGAAGAGGGATGACGACAGGCCGAAGACGCTCCGCTCCCGCAGCAGGCTGCCAGTGAACGTGAAACGCGGTTCCGTCGTACGGGAGGTACCGACCTGGTCATTCCAGTAATGGACGGCCAACAGGCTCACGTCGCCCGCCAGTTTCAGCGTCTCGGAGTCGCTGCGAAACGTCACGCCGGGAACGATCCGGCTGATCGGGCTGGATCGACCCGAAAAGCCGAGGTTCCGGACGTACTCGGCTTCGGCCCGCAGGGAGTAGTCGATCGTGAACGGTGCGGTTTCGAGCAGGTCTTGTCCGGTAGCGCTTCCGGCACCAGTACCACCCGCGGGCTGCCCATGGGCAGCAGTCAGGCAGAGCGATGCAATGGCTGCCCCGACAACCGAGACGCAGGTCTTCCTCCCGGAACCGTGTGCCACCCTCACGGCACCAGCACCGTATCACCCGCCTGCAGCAGTATGTTCTGCTCCATCCTGATCCCCCGCCGGATCTCACCGAAGTTGAACGGAATGCTCACCTGCCTTGAACCTTCACGCCGCAGGATCTGGATCCGGTTCTCGGCTGCGAACGGCGTCAATCCACCCGCCATGCTCAGCGCCTGCAGCACATCGACGAACCGCCCCGCCGGCATGTCGCCCGGCTTGTTGACCTTGCCGATGATGTAGATACGGTTGCTCGCCACGCGCACGATCGAGACGTTGACCACCGGGGAGGGCAGGAACTTCTCCAGGCGCTTCGCAATCTCGTCGCGGATCTCCTCGATGGTTTTGCCTGCGGCCAGAACCTCGCCAATCAGCGGGAACGAAATGCCACCGTCCGGGCGCACCAGCGACTGCTGCTTCAGCGCGTCCTCGCGCCACACCGTGATGTCCAGCAGGTCTTCCGGGCCGACGCGATAGTCACGATCCGGTATGAAATCGCCGATCGGCTTGGCCGCCGTGGCAGCAGCGGGCGCATCGGCAGCCGCTGCCGGAGCGCCCGCCGCCGGTGCAGCAGCTTCGGCAGCCTGCGACACGGCCGGCATGCTGACGATGGCGACAACGCAAACGGCCAGCAGGCCGGAGAGCGCGGTACGCACGCGCGGGATCATCGATCGGGACGTCTGGAAAAAGGGAACAACGGGCAAGGAAATCACGATCTGCCTCCGGGGGCGTTCAAATCGAGTTCGGTCACGCCAGAGGCGTGAGTGGTCACTGACGGCGGCGGTTCATCGGCCGCAAACGGACAAAAGTGAGCGGGACTCGCTATATTCATGCCCGGCGTAGCCGGTGCCGACACGTGCACTCATGTACAACCGGACAGTTTACTCGTGTCACGCAGTTGTACTCCGTGAACTTTTGGCCCTCGTTAAGCGTCACGACTTGACGCTGACGGGTACGCAGCATGCGATGGGGGCGGGATGGACATGACATGGGTCTGGCTGATTTCCACCCTGCTGATCCTGGTAGGGCTGGTCGGGCTCGTCGCGCCATTACTACCCGGCACCATCCTGATCTTCGCCGGTGTCGCGTTCGCGGCCTGGGCGGAAGACTTTTCCCGCATTTCCGGTCTGACAGTCGGTTTTCTGGCGTTCCTGACGGCGCTGGCGTGGATCCTGGAGTACGTCGCCGGGCTCCTCGGTGCCAAGGCGGCGGGTGCAAGCCGCGCCGCGCTGGTCGGGGCTGCAGCAGGCACAGTCCTGGGCGTGGTCAGCGGGTTCTGGGGGCTGCTGTTCTTCCCGCTGGTCGGCGCGTTCGCAGGAGAGTTCTACGCGCGGGGCAATGCGCTGGGCGCCGGGCGCGTCAGCCTGGCAACATGGGTCGGTATCCTGGTCGGTACGATCGCCAAGATCGCGATCGGGTTCATGATGGTGGGGATCTTCCTCGGGGCGCTGGTGTTCTAGGTCGCTCGCGGAAGCGTCGTATCCCGGCAATAATCGCGATTGCCAGCGATCGGCCGCCCAGAGCCGACGTGTCCTCCAAGGATGAAGACCCGATGATTCGCCTGCCCGCCCGCTCGTTTGCCGCCGCCACCATTTCCATGGCCCTGCTCCCGGCCAGCCTGTTCCTGCCAGCCGGCGACGCCCACGCCCAGGCGTTCCCCGCAAAGCCGGTGCGCTTCATCGTCCCCTTCGCCGCCGGCAGCGCCACCGACTCGGTCGCCCGGCTGGTCGGGGCGTTCGTCACCGAGAGCACCGGGCAGTCGGTGCTGGTCGAGAACCGCGCCGGCGCGAGCGGCATGATCGGGGCCGAAGCGGCTGCACGGGCGCCGGCGGACGGCTACACCCTGCTGATCGGCACCAACACGACCAATGCGGCCAACGCCAGCCTGTTCAAGGTGCTGCCGTACAACCAGCAGAAGGATTTCGCGCCGGTGTCGCTGATCGGCACCGCAGGCCTGATCGCCGCCGTGCACCCGTCGCTGCCGGTGAAGTCGATCGCCGAGCTGACCGCGCTGGCGAAGAGGAACCCGGGCAAGCTCAACTTCGGTGAAGGCAGTGCATCCTCGCGCGCCTCGGTCGAAATGTACAAGGAGATGGCCGGCATCGACTTCCTGCGAGTGCCCTACAAGAGCAACCCGCAGGCCGTGACCGACCTGGTGTCGGGCCAGGTGGTGCTGATGATCGCCGACATGGTGACCCTGCTGCCGCAGGTGAAGGCGGGCAAGCTGCGCCCGCTGGCGGTGTCGACGGCGAAGCGGCTGGCGATCCTGCCCGACCTGCCGACCATGAGCGAGGCCGGGGTCAAGGGCTACGAGCTGACCGTCTGGTTCGCCGGCTTCGTGCCCTCGGGTACGCCGGCCGAGCCGATCAAGCGGATGGCCGAACTGTTCGCCGGCGCGACGAAGACGCCGAAGATGCAGGAGTTCTTCGTGAACTTCGGCGGCGCGACCCAGTCGAGCACGCCGGAGGAACTCGGCAAATTCGTTGCCAGCGAAACCGCGAAGTGGGCGCGCATCGTGAAGACCGCGGGTATCGTGCCGGAATGAACCCGCTGCCCCGTTCCGCCTCGGTCACCCCAGAATCGGCTGCGCTGACTGTCGAAGAACGTGCCACGTTCGAGCGTGACGGGCTGCTAGTACTGAAGGGCTGGTCGTCACCCGCGCTGGTGTCGGCCGCCCGCGACGCGTCCACGCGGCAACTGGACGCCCGCGAGGGCCCGCTGGAACTGGAAGCCGAGGTCGGCTATCCCGGCGCGCCAGCCTCCACCGCCACGCCCGGCGGAAAGACGGTGCGCCGACTGCTGCGCGCCTACGACCGCGGCGATGCGTTCCGCGAGTTGTCGACTTCGGCGGCGCTCGGACAGGTGCTGCGAGAGCTGATGCTGCCGGACGATGGATCGGGCACGGTGCTGATGGCGCAGGCGCATCACAACTGCGTGATGACCAAGATGCCTAGCTACTCCAGCCAGACCAACTGGCACCAGGATGTGCGCTACTGGTCGTACCAGCGACCGGAACTGGTGTCGGCGTGGTTCGCCCTGGGCAGCGAGACCGAGGAGAACGGCTGCCTGTCGTTCATCCCGGGCACGCATCGGATGAACTTCGGGCGGGATCGGCTGGACGAACAGCTGTTCCTGCGCGTCGATCGCGAAGACAACCAGGCGCTGCTGGCCACCGTGGTCACCCCGTCACTCGAGGCCGGCGACCTGGTGCTGTTCCATTGCAGGCTGTTCCATGCAGCAGGGCGCAATCGCACGCAGGAGACGAAGTTCTCGCTGGTGTGCACGTACCGGACCGAGGACAACCTGCCACTTGTGGGGACGAAGTCGGGGTCGGTGCAGGATTTGGGGCTCGCACCTCGGTAGCGTTCTTTCGTCTCTAAAGCAGCCGTTTACGGGCTTGAGGGACGTGCATGGCGGTGAAATACTTCCGCGCTGATCAAGAAGGAGGGTTTTCGTGATGAGCGATCTGCAAGCGATACAACAAGCCATACAGTCGCTGTCCCCCGAAGAACAGGATGCGTTGCGGAGGTGGTTCGAAGAGCGCGACGCTGCTGCATGGGACGATCAGATCGAGCGCGACGCCGCAGCAGGCAAACTGGACAGCCTCGCAGCTGAAGCCATGACAGACTATCGGTTGACTCCTCCGCGTGAGCTTTGAAGCACACGGCTTCAGGGAGGTTCTGGGAGCGCTTCGAGGCACTGCCACGTGCGACCCAGGCGATCGCGCGAAAATGCTTCGCCCAGCTTAAGGCAGACCACTCGCACCCATCCCTTCATTTCAAGCCCGTGCTTGGAGGCCGCTTCTTCACCGTCCGGATCGGGATTCGCTATCGCGCAATCGGCGCTCCTTCAGAAACCGGAATCCATTGGTTCTGGATCGGCACCCACAGTCAGTATGACCAGTTGCTGGATCAACTGCTGTAGGCCGCAGCATCAGGCACCAATCAACACCCCTACTCGCCCGAGCGTTTCTCCTCGCCTGATTGAGTCATGCAATGCTGGCACCTCTTCAAGTGCCACGGTCTTCGTCACGATCGACCTCACCCTCCCATCCCTCACCAGCTCCAGCGTCCTTTCGATCTCCGCCAGCGTCACATACCGTGATGCGTGGATCTCGAGACCGCGATGCAGGAAGCGGATCGGGTCGACCGGAAAGCTCGGGTCCTCACCGTAGACCGTCGCCGGGTGCGAGCCGATGATCACCAGCCGCCCGCCCATGGCCAGGGACGCGAGCGACGCCGCCAGCGTGCCGCGCGAGGCGACGATGTCGATCACTGCATCGACGCCCTCGCCACCGGTGTGCTGCATCACCTGGGCAGCCAGGTCGCCGGCCGAGGCGTCGATCACCACGTCGGCCGCATCGACCGAGCGCACGAAGTCGAGCTTGGCCGCGCCGACATCAGCGGCCAGCACGCGCGCGCCGCACAGCCGAGCCATCTGGATCATGTGGATGCCGACGCCCCCCGCCGCGCCGATCACCAGGACGCTGTCGCCGGCGCGCAGGTGGGCTTCCTTTACACAGGCGTGGAACGGAGTGGCGATCGCATCGGAGGCCACCGCGGCGTCGATGTCCGACACCCCGTCCGGGATCGCGACGACGTTGCGCTCCGGCAGCGACACGTATTCTGCGTAGCCACCGTCACGGTTCTGCCCGATGTTGCCCTTCGGGGACAGGCACAGCGTCTCGCGGCCGTTGCGGCAGTTCTTGCAGTTGCCGCAGGTGATGTAGAAGTGGTTGGTGACGCGCGTGCCCGGCCTGATCGTGCGCACACCCTCGCCCACCGCCACCACCTCGCCCGCGATCTCGTGGCCGGGGATACGCGGGTAGCGGTCGACGCGGCCCGGCGTGGCGAGCAGGTTGACCACGGTCAGGCCGACGCCGCAGGCGCCGACCTTCACCAGCACGTCGTTCGGGCCGATCACGGGGACAGGCACCTGCTTGAGTTCGAGCGGGCCGCCGAAGGCGGCCAGCACCAGCGCCTTCATGGTTGCAGGGATGGTAGCCATCACGGACGCTTGAACCGCAGCACGTAGATGCCGTGGTTCTTGTCAGACACGAAGATGTTACCGCGCGCATCGACCACCACGTCTTCCGACTGCGTGACCAGGCCAGTCTTGGGCAGCGGGCCGCGCTGCACCTGCGGATCGGGCGCGATGAAGTAGCCGATCTCCTGCGGCTGGCGTTCGATCGAGATGTCGTACACGCGCAGGCCGGCGTTGAACCAGGTGATGAACACCGTGTTCTCGTCCTGGTACAGGATCTCCTGGTACTGCGGCTGGTGCTGGTTGTGCGGGCCGAAGCGGCCGGGGCGGTGGGCAAAGCTCTTGTACGGTGCGTCTTCCGGCGGGATCGGCAGCGGGAACAGCGAGATCAGGCGCGGGCGCGTCTCGACCGCGACGTCGATGATCGCGGCGAACTGCAGCGGCTCGTCGCAGCGCTCGGCGATCGCCTCGGAGTTCACCACCACCAACGGGCGGCCCATCAGCGGCAGCGCGGTATGCACCGCAATGCGCGAGGCGAACGGCGGAGAGAACGGCAGGTCGCTGATCATCGTCGGCTTGGTTACGTCCGAGATGTCGAGGATCACGAAGCCGCCGCCGCTGTACGGCAGGTAGGCGCGGTCGCCCTTGACGTAAGCGCCGCCATGCAGCGCGGTGTCGGCCGGTGCGTCGGTCTCGCCGCCGGCCGTCCACTGACCCTTGCGCCACCAGCGCGAGATCTCGCGCGGGTTGGCCGGATCGCTGATGTCGACGATCTGGTAGATGTGGCCTTCATAGCCTACCGGCAGCGCCGTGGCGTGAACGTAGCGCCCACCAGCATAGAAGTTGCGGTGCGTGCCCTTGCCACCTGTCTTGTAGTGGCCGAGCAGCTTCGGGTCTTCCGGATCGGCCAGGTCCCAGATCAGGAAGCCTTCGCCGAACGGTGCACCGGGGGTATCGCCCCAGCCCGGCATGATCCGCTCCATCGAGGTGATCATCTTGCCGTCGGCGATCTGCACCTGTAGCGTCCAGGTGTTCGGCGTGCCTTCCACGTAGCGCACGAAGCGCGGTGCCGCCGGGTCGGTGATCTCGACGATACTGAAGCCGCTGCACCAGAACTGCGCGGTGTACAGATACCAGCGCTCGCCCGCGCCGGTGGTCGCGTTGCCCGGTACCCGGTGCAGCGCCATCTTGAAGCCGGGGCGGCCCTGCAGGTCGGTGTAGCCGACCATCTCGAAGCCCTTGCTATAGGCCTTGCCAGGCGGGAACGGATCGGGAGTGAATGCGGCCACGGTATGGATCCTCAGGAATAACAGGGTCAGACACGCATTTTTGATGTCGCTGACCTCGCGCCGGGGACTGCCCCCAGGGCCAGGCCCCGGAAAACCGTGTCTGACCCGGGTTTTGGACCCGGGTTCTGACCCCGGGGGTCAGACACGGGTTTCGGTCAGTCCAGGGTGACGCCCAGCTTGCGGCCGAGGGCGCCCCACTTCTTCGCCTCGGCGCGCACCAGAGCGGTGAACTCCGCAGGCGTGTTGCCCACCGGCTCGTTGCCGCCGTCGATGATGATCTTCGCGACATCGGGCTTGCGCAGCACGGCGACGATCTCCTTGTGCAGCAGTTCGACGATCGGCCGCGGCGTCTTGGCCGGTGCAAAGAAGCCGTACCAGACGACCGAGTCGTAGCCGGGCAGACCCGCTTCGGCGATGGTCGGCACGTCGGGCGCAATCGGCGAGCGCTTCAGGCCGCCGGTGGCGAGCAGCTTCATCCGCCCGGCCTTCACATGCGGTAGCGTGGTGAAGATGTTGGCCAGCGCGAACTGCAGCTCGCCCTGGATCAGCGCGGTAGTGAGCGGCGCCACACCCTTGTAGGCGATGTGCGTGGTCTGGATGCCGGCCATCGCGTTCAACTGCTCGGTCATCAGGTGCGGCGCGCTGCCAGGGCCGGACGAGCCGTAGTTCATCTTGCCCGGGTTCGCCTTCGCGTAGGCGATGAACTCCTTCAGGTTGTTCACCGGCAGGTTCGGGTTCACCAGCAACACCAGCGGCGACTGCGTCGCCAGGGTGATCGGCGCGAAGTCGTTGATCGGATCGTAGGGCAGCTTGGCGAACAGCTCGGCGCTCATCGCATGCGTGGAGAACACCGTGAGCAGCGTGTAGCCGTCCGGGGGCGCCTTGGCGACCAGGTCGGTGCCGACGATGCCCGAGGCAGCCGGACGGTTGTCGACGATGAACTGCTGGCCGAAACGCTCGGTAAGGTTGGCGCTCACTAGCCGGCCGATGGCGTCGGAGCCGCCGCCGGGGGCGAGCGGGACGATCATGCGGACGGGGCGGGCCGGGTAGTTGGGCGCGGGAGCCGCCGCGAGCGCACCGCCCGCCGCCGGCACGAGGACTGAGGAACCCAATGCCTGGACCAGGCGACGCCGCGTGACCATCTTTCACTCCTCCGGTGGATCGTTATCTTGTGCAGGCCCGGGCTGCCAGACGCGGGCCGCTTGTCGGACGAGAGTCTCGCCGATGGCGGGGCGGGGCGTCAAACGGGCAAGCGCCGTGGTCGGACCCACGGCCCGAGCCAGTCCGGTTGCCCGGGAGAATCCTGCCAGTTCTCGGTCTTAAGTCCAGGCACCCTCGCGAACTCACGCACATTGCGGGTGACGAGGATCAGTTTCCGCGCGCAGGCCTGACCTGCGATGAGGACGTTGCATGCGCCGGAAAACCGTTCGTGCATGACGATGGCGCTCACTCCGACATCGGCGGGCGCAAGTGCACGAAGGCGGCGCGACACCGGTCCGGACGGATCGTTGAGGTCAGGCAGCACCAGACAGGAGACTCTCGTAGGGAATGTCGAGCCCATCATGCAGGCGCTGCACCATGCGGAGGCTGAGCCGGCGCTTGCGATTGAGGACCTCCGACACCCGGCCGCTGGGTCCGATGAACGGCTCCAGGTCCTTGGCGGTGAGGCCCTGCTGTTCCATGCGGAACTTGATTGCCTCCACCGGATCAAGCGGACCGAATGCGTGGTGCTTGCGTTCGTAGGCTTCGACCAGCATCACCAGCACGTCGCGCTCGTCCGCTTCGGGTGTGTGCTCGGCCGCTTGGAAGATCGCGTCGAGGCGGCCGAGGACTGCCTTCAGGTCGTCTTCGTCCCGGATAGGCCTAATGGTCATTGACGGTCTCCACGTCGATTCGATCGTACTCGGCATGCGTGCCGACGAACTTCACCCAGGCGATACCTGCCCGGTACTGCATTTCGACGACCAGCCTGTACTTGTTGCCACCCACATTGAACACCACCCGGTTGTTGCCGCAGATACTTGCGTTCGCGAACTGATCCTTCACGTCCTGAGGCGACCGCCACGTCGCCTTCAGGGCCTCCTCGTACCAGCTGTGCAGCGGTCCTCGCGCGTCGCCGCGGCCAGCACGTTCCCAGAACGCCTGCAAGCTTCTCCTTGCGATTACCCTCATCGGATTCCACAATCTCCCATTTTGGGAGCATCGTCAAGCGCAGCCGATCTGCTCGGCGAGGCGATGCACGTCGCCGAGCCAAGGCAGCGCATGCACGGTCGCCCTTCAGGGGAAACACTATCCGAACAAAGCCCGGGGTTCGAGCGCCAGATACCGAGTCTGGATGCCGATTCCACGGAAGCGATAAGCCACGGACCCGCCTGCAGCTTTCACCCGCCCGTTCCACCCGGCGTCAACTGCCCCGTTAACCCTCGCCTCACATCGCGCGCACCGCGGTGTGGCTGGCGACTACCGGCATCGTGGAAGCGGCCTCCCGCCGTTCGAGCCATGAGTTTCGCGAGTTGGCCTGATTTTCTGCCACCGGCTGCGCGTCCCCGTGAACGCGATCATGGCCAGGTGCGCAGGGTTGAATCCCTCGGGAAGTATGTATAAGATTTTATACGGCTGCTGCATTGGAAATCGAAAAGGAAATCCGATGGGTAGGATCGTCGTACGATGATCTGCTGAACTTTCCGAGGAAACCACGTCGGGAAGCCGGGTTCCAACTCGGCAAGATCCAGGCTGGCCAGGCGCCCGATGACTGGAAGCCGTTCGACGCGGTTGGACCAGGCACCAGAGAGATTCGTCTGGGCGATGCGTCAGGCGTTTTCCGGGTCATGTATGTCGCCAGATTCGAGGAAGCGATCTATGTCCTGCACTGCTTTCAGAAGAAGACACGGGCGACATCCCTCCTCGACAGGCACATTGCGGCAGCGCGCTACCGATCAGTCGTCCTTGCCAGGAAAGTCAGGCCATGAAGATCGATACTGAAATCCGCCATGTGACGAAGGCCGGGGCCAATCTTTTCCTCGAACTCGGTTTTCCCGCCGCGGAGGCGAAGCGGTTGCACGCCGCGTCGCGCAAGCAGATCGACGACGTGAGGTTGCTCAAGGAGCAACTGATGTCGGAGCTTTCGCAGTGGATTGTCGACCACGGTCTTCGCCAGGCCGACGTCGCTCAGATACTGATGGTTTCGCGGCCTCGCGTATCGGACGTCGTCAATCGCAAGACTGCAAAGTTCACGATCGATACGCTGGTCGAGATGCTGAGCCGGATCGGGAAGCCTGTACGCGTCGAGGTCGGTTGATCTTCAGGCGACCCAGCGCAATCAAGCCATGCGATACAGAGCATGGCCTTCACCGCTCGCTGGAAGGCCAACTAGGCCGCCTTCAAGGTGAACGCCACCTTCACGGTATCGTAGGGAAACTCGATTTGACCATCTTCGGTGCGGTCGATGACTCCGGCAGCCAGCAGCGCCATCACATCGGCATGGACGGCCTTCACGTCGCGCCCGACCCGCCGCGAAGCCTCGCGAATGGAGACGGGCCCAGCACCGCACAGCGCCTTGAGGATGTCCCAGCGTTTCGCCGTCAGGACCTTCCACAGCAGTTCGGGCGTCGCAAACGAGATGCGTGCATCACGTTGCGCCTTACCCGATTTCCAGGCACGGGCCAGATCTGCTGCGCCGTCATCAAGGGTTCGAACTTCAAGAATCACCGTCTTCATCTCGCACCTGCGTGACTGCGCGAAAGAATGCTCGCTTCAACGCCTCGATCGTCGAGAACGCGTAGGGCGATTCCAATCCGCGAATGTGAACATGGTCTCCCTTGCCAGACTCGTTGTCGAAACGAACAACGCAGCCTGAGCGATCGACGTAGGCGATCCGATACTTGTAGGCATGGCTGGATCCCGGCAGTGGTCTGGGAAGCTTCCAGATCACCATCTCGACGAAGGATGACTCGGACAGGACGATCCGCTCTCGCATCAGAGGGATGGCCGGAAGGCTGCCAGTCGACCGCTTGTTGGATATTTTGACAACACTCATGATCCAGGTCAACTCAGGGGCTGCCCCTGTGCCCGCGTCGCGCCAGCGCCTCGATCACCTTCCTGGCGTACCGCTCGCGCAGCACCTCGCTGCCGGCGTTGTACGCCCCGACCGCCGTCCAGGTGTTGCCGTGCCGGCGCATCTTCTGCGCGAGCACCCAGGCGCCGACATGCACCGACACACAGGGGTCGAGCAGGTCGCGCGGAGCGATGCCATGGCGCTGGAGTTCCGGCAGCCACAGGCTGTTGATCTGCATCAGGCCGATGTCGATCGAGCCGTTGGTGTTGCGGCCGATCGCGCCCGGGCGCAGCCCGCTCTCGACCTCGGCGATGGCCGCCAGCAGGTGCGGGTTCACCTGGTGGCGGATAGCCGCCTGTTCCCAGCAAGTGGCCGGCGCCACAGAGCCGGCGATGGCAGGCGCTTCAGCAGCCATGGCTGCCCGCGCGAGGATCGCCAGCATGCATGCCGCCGCGATCCGCCAAGAAGCCTGCCAGGCCATGCAGCAGTCAGGGCAGCAGGTCGGACACGGGTGCGCCCGGCATCACGGCCGGGACGGCTGGCGCCACGGGTCGCGGCGATATCGCAGTCGCCGGCATTGCAAGCGTCGGCTGCGGACCGATCGCACTGAGCGGGTTGCGCGGGTCAAGCGGACCGATCACCGGCAGTGGCGGAAGCGGCGGCAGCCGTGGGAGGGCCTGTGCAGGACCTGCGCCGGTCGGCCCCCTCGGTACAGCCGCGGGCGCGTTCGCCTGCACTGCCTGCGGCTGGCCCGGCGGCGGTCGCCGGTCGACCGCGGCGATCACGGCCGGATTGCGCGGCAGGTCGATCACCACGCCATCGACGGTCACGGAACCGTCGGTGATCGGCCCGATGCGTCGGCCCATCCAGTCTTCGCCTTCGGAGACGGTCGCCGTAGCGCCACCGGCCTGCAGGATCGCGCGGCGCTGTTCGCCGTTGCGCAGGATGGCGAGGACCTGCGGGCCCTGCGGCGGCGACAGGGTCGCTGCACCGGCAGGCATGGCGGGGGCCGCTGCCGGTGGCTGGGCCGCAGGACTGCGTCCACTCGTGGGGGCGATAGCCGCCGCGCGCCCGGCAGCAGCGGGCGGTGCAACACCGCGTACGGCCGGCAGTGGTCCGCCGGCTGCAGCAGGCCCGAACATATCGGCCTGAAGGCGACGCTCTTCGTTGCTGCGTCGGGCGGGCGGATGGGACATGTTGCTGCGTATGGCAGCCTGCCTGGCTTCTTCCTCGAGGAGCTGCGTCTCGAGCCGCATCTGTTCCAGCCGTCGCTGCGTGGCTTCGAAGGCAAGCGGCTGCCCGGTCAACGGGTTCACCGTGGACGCGGATGCGTTGGGTGATGCGGGGACTGCGGGTGCGATGGCTACGGTGGGCGAGGCGGGCCCGGTGGGCGTGGCCGCGTGGGCACCAGCGCAGGAAAGGCACAGGATCGGCAGCAGCAAGGGCAGGAAGGCATTCATCGGTCTCTCCAGCTTCGAAAAGGGCATTCGGGAACGTGTCACAGGGCACCAACCGCGTTCACACGCAGCACGGTGCCGCCGGGCAAGGTGGTGACGATCGATGCGGTGTACGGCGGCAACTGCTGCGCGGCATCCGCGTTCTGCGGGTTGCGGACCAGGTTGCTGCAGTTGTCGTACTGCATCACCTGCCCGTAGTGGTCGGTGACGTCGACGTTCGACAGCCCGAGGATGGCCGCCGGCCCGGACGCGCCCGGAACCAGCAGCGGCGATGGCGCGCCACAGGCGGACAGCGGCATCGGCCCGCCAGCATCCCAGCGCTCGGTCGGCGTACCTCCGCTGGCGAAGTAGTTGATCGATGCATCCCGGCTCGGATCGGCCTGGGCGCGCGACTGGAAGTACGACTGGTAGGCAGTCACGACCAGCTGCATGCGGGCGAGCGTCTGACGCAGCAGGTCGGCCGCGATGTTGAAGCCGTCGACGAGCACGCCTTCATCGTCGCCGCACAGCGTGAGCTCGCCGGTCGCGGAAAGTCCGGTCGTGCAGGCGCCGATCGTGTCCAGACGGCCGTTCGCGCCGGGCGCGATGATGGCCAGCACCCGGTAGAACGCGTCGACACCGCCGATCGCGCGCGACTGGCGTGCCGTGATCAGGATGCACATCGGCGCCGCGAAGCCGTCCCTGAACGCGGTGGAGGGCGACTGCGGCAGGTAGCGCGCGAGCGGTGCCAGGGTCGTCGGCCCGCTGGCGCAGCGCCCGGTCGCGGCGTCCGGCCCGGCCACCTCTATCGTGCCGCCCGGTAGGACGAAGCGTGCACCCGGTTCTGCATCCACCACGACCGGGTTATCCCGGTAGGCCGCGATGAACGCCTGCCGCACTTCGGCAAGCTGGCGCCGATTGTCGAGCCCGCCCTGGAAGGCCAGCATCGGACCGAGCACGTCGAGCACGAACAGCACGAGCGGCACCAGCACCGCGAGCACGATCGCGAGCTCGGTCAGCGTGAATCCCCTGGCAAACGGGCGGCCTGTCCCGGGACTCATGGCACGTGCCCTGCGGTGGCCGACTGCATCAGCCAGGCGAACTCTTCAGCCGGATGGGCGACGTAGCGTGCATCCTCCTCTGCGATCTCGCCGCGCCGGACGCGATCGGCCAGCTGCGCGGTCATCTGCACATGTCCGTCGCGCCGTCCCTGCGCCATGATGCCGCGCAGCTGCCCGGTCGTACCCTGCAGTATCTGCTGCCGGACCGCAGGCGTGCTGACCATCAGTTCGCAGACCAGTGCCTGCGCTGGTTCGTCGCGCCGCCGGACCAGCACCTGTGACAGCACGGCCGCGAGAACGTTGGCGAACACGCTGCGCGCCCAAGCCATCTCGTCGGGGGCAAAGAAGGACAGCACCCGCTCGACCGCTTCCGATGCATTCGGCGTATGCAGCGTGCCGAGGACGAGGTGGCCGGTCTCGGCCGCAGACAGCGCAGCGTGCATGGTCGCGCGATCGCGGATCTCGCCGATCACGATCGCGTCCGGATCCTGGCGCATCGCCGCGCGTACTGCACTGGCGAAATCCGGCGCGTCGGTGCCGATCTCGCGGGCACTGACATGGCCGATCGCGCGGCCGCCGCCCGGACAGCCAGAGCACTCGATCCGGTACTCGATCGGATCCTCGATGGTCAGTACATGCAACGCCTGGCTGCAGATGAGATGGCGTACCAGCGCCGCAAGCGTGGTGCTCTTGCCGCTGCCCGTGGGGCCGGTGACCAGCAGCAGGCCGCGCGACCGATCCACCAGCCGACGCAGCATGGACGGAAGCCCGAGTGCATCCAGGTCGGGCACGGTATCGCGCAGACGGCGCAGTGAAAGACCAAGGCTGCCACTGGCGCGCAGATGCAGGTTTCCACGCAGCCTGTGCCCGGACAGCTCGGCGGAGAAATCGAGCGCGCCACCCTCGCGCAGCAGCAACGAGCGGCGCAACGCATCGGCATGGGAGCCAGCAGCCCCGTCCAGCGATACCAGGCTACGCAACAACCCGAACAGCGCGGCTTCGTCGACGGTCGCCTCGTCGACCAGCGTCAGCATGCCGCAGCGCCGGCTGCGCATCGGCTGGCCAGCCGCAAGGTGGATGTCGGTGACATCCTCGTGTGCAGAGAGCAACCGGGCGATCCTGGTTTCCAGTGCAGGAATCATCTGCGCCACCGCCTCAGGGTGCAGCCACTGCGAACAGAGACACCCTGACACCCCAGGGTGTCGTGGTCCGAAGTGCCATCGAGAACGGCATCACCAGCGATGCATCGGCACCATTGCTGGCCTCGATCGGCGCGCCCCAGGCATTCGACAGGAGCAGGCCGTCGAGCCCAACGACCGCCGCCAGCCCGGACGTATCCAGGGCTGCGTAGTCGTCGATACACGGCAGCTCGCCGCTCGCCGGCGCTGCACAGCGCACTGCCCGGAACCGGTTCACGGTGGCATCGCGCGACGGATCGGACAGCAGCCGGGCTCGATACGCCGACTCGAGCTGCCGAACCAGCCGATCGAGCCGTGCGCGGGTCTCTGCCATCGCTCCAGCCTGCAGGTCGAATCCGGACACCGTGGTCCAGCGCGCACCGGACGACGGCGTGAACCGCCCCGTCGCCGGATCGAGTGCCGATGCATCGCCCTCTAGAGGCAGCCATGCTGCAAGCACCCGGTAGGCGATGCCGTCCCGGTCCAGGCGCTCGCTGGTCGCCAACCTCAGCCCCCAGCGCGGAGCAATGCCTGCCTCGCGCAGCACTATCGCCGGCTCCGGCGGCTCGGGCCGCCGGTCGACCTGCGGAAGCTCGCGCGCATACCAGCCCAGCAACGCAGCGCGTACCTCGTCGAGATAGGCCTGCTGAACCTGCGCGAGGCCATCGGACTGGACGCGCGTGGCGACGCTGGCCCAGCCGACGACGATGGTCGCGGCGATGGTCACCATCGTGGCCACCATCGCCAGCACCGCATACCCGGACTCGCCCCGCGGCATTGACCAGCCCCTCAGCCCTGCGCGCTGTGGAACAGCATGTCGAACGTGCCAGTGGCCGCTGCGCCGCCGCCCGGTGCACCGCGGCAGCGGAAGCGGTCGAAGCCGACCGTAGTGTCGTTGTTGCCGTTGCACTCCTGCAGCATCTCCAGGATCTGCGCGTTCGGCACGCCCGTCGATCGGGTGAAGTAGCGCTGGCCTATCCCGCCGGCTTCGCGCTGGATCGAGACCACGACGCCGGTCATGATGTTATTGATCACCGCATCCCCGGCTGCGCTGAAGTCGGTCGGCTGCATGTAGGGCTGCTTCCAGGCGCCCGCTGGCACGTCCACGCCACAGAAGGTGTTCGCCGCCTGGTTCGCCGCGTTGTCGAACAGGCCACGCACCTGGCGCGGGATGCAGTTCGTGTTGGCGTTCATGCGCAGCGCCGCGTCGCCGACGGTGCGCTGGAACGCAAGCAGTGCGGCGTTGCGGCTCTGGCCGCCGACGCCGAAGAAATAGCCGACCCCGACCGCCAGCACGAGGAGCACCGCCACGACGATGCCAAGCTCGACCAGAGTGAAGCCACCGGAATGACGCTTGATTCGGATTGCTTTTCTCACATTACCCTCCTTGCTTGACTGCGGGTGTCGACGCGCGTGGCGCCAGGGATCGCGATCCGCCATGGATCACACGTTACGCAGACCGATCGCCATGATCGGGCCGTACGACAGGAAGAACGCCACCACGATGCCGGCCGCAAGAACCAGCATCGATGCAAAGAACAACACGTCCGCCAGCCGCGCCGAGAGCCCGAGCACGTCCTCCTCGAACTCGCGCACCATGCGTTCGAGTTCGTCCGGGACACGGCCGGACTCGTCGGCCGCTGCGACATCGGCCGCCACCAGCGGCGGGAAACCGGCGCGGGCCGCGGCCTCGCGCATGAATACGCCGGTCTCCAGCAGGTGGCCGAAACGGCCGAACCAGCCGCGCGTATCGGAGCGGCGCGCCGCATCGCGCACGACGATCGCCGCGGTGGCCGGCGGGATCCGGGCGCGCAGCAGTTGCGCGAATCCGTTCCAGAGCCCAGCGAGCTCCGCCTTCACCGAGATGTCGCGCACCAGTGGGATCGACTCGACCATCCGGCGGCAGGCCGCGGTCTGCGTGAACGCGAACAGCAGCACCGGCAGGGCGACGAACACTGACGTGGCGAGCACGATGTGCTCGTTCACTACGCGGGTGAACTCGAAATAGTTCACCGCGAAGGGCGGCAGCCGTGCGCCGGTCTTCGAGAAGAATTCGAGTGTCTTCGGCGCGGCGACCGTGACCACGATGAACAGGAATACATAAAGGAAGGCCAGCGTCGCCACAGGGATCGCGAGTACGCGCGAGAGGGATCCCCGGAGCGTTCGCTGCGTGCGTACATCGTCGGCCAGGCGCCGCAGCGTGTCGGGCGTGTTACCGGAAACCTCCGCCGCGCGCACCAGCATGCAGTCGCGCCTGGGGAAGCCGGCGAAGGACATTGCCGCATGCAACTCCGATCCCCCGAGGCACTGCTGCTGCATGGCCAGCGTCGCCTGCCTGAGCCTGGGGTCGCGAAGGATACTGCGGCAGCTCTCCAGCCCCTTTGGCGCCGGCGTGCCGTTACCCAGCCGCTGCCCGAACGACCGGTAGAACCGCTCGAGGTCGCGCGGCTCGAAGCCGCTGGAGATCCAGTTGCGCACCGTAGCGGCCGGATCGAGTCGAAGCCGGGTAGCCCTGACGCGGTTGGTCTTCAGGCGCGAGTAGGCAAAGTCGCGGTTCTGCGCGTAGACGACACCGCGGACCGGGGCGTTGCCGGTGTCGTAACCGCTGTACTGGAAGGCGAGGACCATGATCGAAGGGATCCTGAGCGACATTGGACGGTGGAGCGATTCGGAAACAGGCGACAAAAGCCACGAAACTCCGGCTACCAGCTTCAGGACGGCGGATCGGCCACCCGGCGCAGCTCATCGATCGACGTCACGCCGCGCGCGACCAGCCGCAACCCGCACGCCCAGATCGAGCGCCCGGGCGGAACCCCCGCGCGTGCGATCTCGCGCGCCGTCGCGCCACGCTCGACCAGGTCGCGCACGTCGCGGTCGATGTCGAGCAGCTCGTAGATGATCCGGCGCCCGCGATAGCCGCTCCAGCCGCAGCGCGTACAGCCGGCCTGTCGCATCGGGTTCCATTCGAGGTCGGACAGCCAGACCGACCGGCGACGCTCGGCCTGTGTCTCTTCCCGGGCGTCGGGCACCCGGCAGTCGTGGCACAGGACCTGCACCAGCCGCTGCGCCAGTACGCCGCGCAGCGCGGCGGCCAGGTTCTCGGAAGACACACCGATATGCCTCAGCCGGGTGATGGCGAGCGCCGCCTCGGTCACATGCAGCGTGGTGTAGACCAGGTGGCCGGTGAAGGCGGCAGAGATCACCCGATTGGCTACGTCGAGATCCTCGCGGATCTCGCCCATCAGGATCACGTGCGGTGCCATGCGCAGCGTGGCATTGAGCATGATGCGCACGCCCTCGCCTTCGGCGACGTCGGCAGGCACCTCCATCTGATGCCACATGGAATGGCGATACTCGATCGGCTTCTCGATCGTGCGTATCGAGCGCTCGATCGGATCGATCTTCTTCATCATGGCATAGAGCGACGTGGTCTTCCCCGAGCCGGTGGGGCCGCAGACAACCACCAGCCCGGTGCTCGACCGGCTGTACTGGAGCAGCTGGCGCTCGACCTGCTCATCGAAGCCCAGCGCATGGAAGTCCGCCTGCTCGGCCTGCCGGTCCAGGATACGCACCACCGCCTCGCGTTCGGAATGGTTGCGGCCCTGGTTCAACTGCAGGCGGAAGCTGTAGCGGTCCGTGATGTCCGAGAATTCTTCCTTCAGTCCGCCGATGATGCCGACGTTGGCTTCCTGCGGCGCCCGCGCCAGTGCATCCGCGTTCGAGTTCTCGGATACCAGCTTGTTCAGGAGCTTGTCGAACAGGTCTTCCTTGACCGCCGCGAACAGTTGCCCGACGCCATTCACATGGAGTTTCACCTTGCCGGCGCCCGCCAGCGTCTTGTGCAGGAAGATATCGTTCGCACCGACGTAGCAGGCGTGCCGGATCAGCCGACCGTAGATCCACTCCACCTCGTTTCCGTCCTGGGCATCGGTGCCGCGCGCATGCCGCTGTCGTTCTTCCCACTGCAGCACCGATTGGCGGAAAGCCTGCTCGGTGCGCGCGAAGTGCCGGCGGAACAGCGTCTCGATGGTGCGCGGCGATGCGATCACCACTTCGACCCGGTGCGCCTGCCAGCGTGTCTGGGCCTCCAGGATCTTCTCAGGCTCTGCCACCGCGACCAGCAGGCGTCCGTCCGTGCGCCCGGCCGGCACGTACCCGCTGAACTCCCCGACGGACAACGACTCCAGCTCGGAGGGATCGATCCAGTCGACGCGCTCTTGCGGGAAGTACTGCCGGCCATTCTCGTCGGCGAGCGCCTGCGCCATCGTCTCGGCGCTGATCAGCCCGAGGTCGAGCACGACGCGGGTGAGTGATGTACCGGTGGCCGCAGCGAACTGCAGCGCCGCGCGGATGTGCGCCTCCTTCACGCCGAGCTTGCGCAACCGCTGGTCCATGCCGACCTGCGCCGTGACCAGACGCTCGGATTCGCTCAACAGCGCTCCGGCGTGCTGCTTCGCGAGGGCGGCCTCGATGTCGCCGCGGCTGCAGAAACCCAGTCCAACCAGCAGGTCTCCGAGGGGCGCATGCGAGCGCGCCTGCGCTTCGAGCGCCTGCTGCAGAGCCGTCCGGGTGATCGCCGTATCGGCCACCAGCAACTGGCCCAGCAGGCGATGCGTCCCGGCGCCGTCCGCCGCCCGCACCGCAGGATCGGGCTTCCCGGGCTCCGCGACCGCGAGGGCTTCGCTGCTGCCGAACCATCTTCCGCGCAGGTCCATCTCAGCCTCCGAACACGGTCAGCGTCAGCTCGAAGCTGCGCTCTGACGCGGCAAAGGCGGTCACCGCCACCGGCAGCGCCCGGAAACTCGCCACGAAATCGCGCAGGCCCTGGTAGTGCAGATAGGCGCCCTTGATCCGTATCGTCACTGCGCGCAGTTGCCCGCCCGAGTACGGCACGGGCCTGGCCATCTCGGTGATGGGCGACACCCGGGTGACGCCGGTACCGGTCGTGACCGCGAGGGATTCGATGCTGATCGCGTCGTTGACCCGGCGCTCCATCGCGGCGGATACCGCCTCGGCCAGCGCTCGCTCCAGCGGCTTGCCGGCATGCAGATCGTCCACCGGCTCACCAGCGATGGTGCGTACCCGCGAAGACAGTGCATCCAGGGCCTGCCGGTCGGCATGGGCTCGCGAGGCTTCGGACTCTGCCATGGCAACCCGTTGCTTCTGCCCGCGGACGACCAGGACGCTAGCGAGGCAGCATGCCAGCAAGAGCGGAATCAGGATGGTCGCAACGGACGACAAGCGTGATTTCATTGAGCGCTCCGGTTGAGTTGAGGCCGCTGCGCACGCAGCCCCGGGGAGGATCGATGGCGAGCACTGTCGCGACACGGGCCCGCTCGGTGACCGAGTGCACGCTCGGCCGGTTCTGGAAGGTCAGCCGGGGCTGGCTGAAGGGCACGGTGATCGTGTACTCGGCGACACGACCCCGCGCGTCGATCGCGACCTTCGTGCCGGCCCGCCAGAGCTCGCCTGCACGGTCGAGCAGCGCGAGCGGATCCATCCCCAGTTCGCGCGCCAGCGCCGTCGGACGCCCGAGCATCAGCGCGCCGAGCTCTTGCTGCACGCGGTCTATGTCTGCCCTGGCCTGCCGCGCGCGCGCCTCGGCGTCGCGGATGCGATACGCGGTCTCGGCCACGCTGGCCAACCCGCCCACCGCCAGCAGCAGGCTGGCGGCGAGCATCGTGTGCCGGATGTGCCGGATGGCGAAGCCCGACCACTCGGGCTCCGACGGGTATGCCTCGACCTCGGCGGCGGCCGCAAGCACATCGGCCGCGTTGAAGAGTATCCACGGCCCGTCCTCGGGCAGCTTCTGCTCGTAGAGCACCAGGCGCGCGACATCCCGGACCGGCTCGTCCGTGACGCTGCTCACCACCGCCGGCTGCAGCATGGGGTCCGCCATCACGACGCCGATCACCAGGCGCTCTCGAGCCAGGCGCGTCGTTGACGCCTCTTCCGCCGGCGGGCAGAGGTCGATCAGGACCGCGAACGGCCGGCCGCCACCGGCCGGCGACGGCTGCCCGGCCCGCTCGAGCAGGCGGTCGACCAGCATCAGGCCGGGCGCCACCGAGCGGATAGAGGGCATGGCAGACCGGATCTCTTCGGCCGTCCCCGGCAGGCCGAGCGCGCCATCACCACACAGCGAATCGAGGTAGCCGATCGGTGCTGCGTAGATCACGCCGTCCCGCTTCGATCGGTTGACCACCCGAACCCGTTCGATCGACAGCCCCTCACGAACGACATGCGACTTAGCGGCTTCGATCGAGCGCGGGCCGCTAGGGACGCGCCGCTCTTCGGGGTGGAGGGCGATGACGTCCACCGGGCCCGAGCGCGGCAGCGGCCCGGCCCCGTCGGCCGTCACCTGCCAGTGCGCGAGGGTTCGGCTGGTGAGGTAGGTGGTCAGGCAGACCGGATCGCCGTTCGCCATCTGATCACAGCGCCTCGGAGAACAGGGCGTCGTATGCGCCGCCGGGGATCACCGTCGCACGCAGCAGCAGCACGACCTCGCGCGCGACGGTGCGCTGGTTGCGGCGGTTCAGCACGTCGCCAGCGACGGGGATGTCGACCAGTCCCGGCACTCCGGCTCGGGTCTCGTCGCCCACGGAGCTCCGGATGCCACCGAGGATCAGCGTGTTTCCGGACAGGGCGACGACCTGCATCAGCGACTGGTTGGTCCGCTGCACCGGCGCGGTCACGCGCGATCCGGTGCCGACCTCGAAGGTCTGGAACTCCTGCACGCGATTGAGCACCGGCACGATGGTCAGCTGTACCTCGTTGTCCGACAGGATGTCGGGCTGCAGCGAAAGTGTGACGCCGTCTACCGCGAACGCCGCCGCGGCACTGGTGGTCGTCGTTCCGCCGCCTGCGCCAGCGACGATGGTGGACGCCACCGTTGGCACGTAGGGCAACTGCTGGCCATCGAAGATCACCGAGGGCGTGTTGTTCATGGCCAGCACCCGAGGCTGCGAGATCACGCGCACGTTCGTGTACTGCTGTAGCGCCCTGAGAACAACCGAGATCGATCCGCGCGTGACGTTGGCGCTGGCCGCAGGACTGAAACCGGGCGTCGTGATCGCGCTGGTGCCGAGCAGAGAGACAGAGCCGCTGGTTGAACCGGACAGCACCCGCGTCCAGTCGATGCCGTAGCGGAACTCGTCGGTGAGCGTGACCTCGACGATGGACGCTTCGATGTCGACCCTACGCATCGCGACCGCGGAAAATCGGTTCAGGAACTGCGACACCCGGGCGAGGGCAGCGCCATTGGAACGCACGGTGATGAAGCCCATCTCATGCATGACCTGCACTTCCGCATTGGCGCCGGCGAGCTCGCGCAGGAACTGGGCAAGTCCCGCAGCATCGGTCTGGAACCGGCCGGTGACCGTGAACTGCGCCTGCAGCCCGGAAGCCGCCGAGGACGCACCCTGTGCAGCGCCGGGTTGCGCCCCGCCTCCGACGCCTCCGGCCCCGCCCGAGATCGACGCCGCGCTTCCACCCCCCTGCACCGTCGGCGACCCGCCGACCGAGTACTGTGCGACGAGCCGCTGCATCACGTGCAACGGCAGCCGGAACGTGTAGGACGCCACGTCGGTGACGGTGACGGTACGGCCGGTGCGGTCGACGACCAGCGCGAATCCTGCCGCCAGTGCGAGCCGGCGCATCGCCGCCTCCGCGCTCAGGTCGCGCAGGTTGACCGTGACCAGACGGTTCACCTGGACGCCTTCCATGAAGAGCACGCTGTACTGGTGGTCGCGCGCCAGGTTCGTGAGCAGCGCACCGAACGGAACGCCGGAAGCCGCCACCGACACGTCTCCCGACTCGGGCGTTGCGACCACGGCCCGCACGCGGATCGGCTCTTCGGCACGTTCGGTCAGCACTGGCCGCACGTCAGTCGACGCTTCCAGCGCCTGCGCCACCAGCCGGCGCGATTCGCCCGCGGCGTCGGCCCTGCGCTGGGGAAACGAGTTCGCGCAGCCGGACAGCAGCGAGGCCATCAGGAGTGCCGCCCCCGCCAAAGCGCCATTGCGCATCGTTCGATCGTGCATCTGCAGTCCGCTCCTCGCAGTCGACTTCATCGGGCCAGTTCAACGACCAGCAGGCGGTTGCCCTGGATCTCGCCACGCAGCCCCAGACGGGCGAGCGCCCGCCGCAGGACCTCCCGTACGTCTTCGCCTTCGACCTGCGCGAACTCCTCGACCATCAGCACCGGCACGGACCTGAACTCGACGTCCATGCCGTGGGCCTTCAGGTAGCTGCGAAGAGTCGACTGCACGCTGGTATCGGGCCGGAACACGAGGCGCATGCCGGGCACTTCGCCGGCGGCCGGTTCGGGGCCGGACGCGACTACGATCGCTGGTGCGGCGACGGGCTCTGGCGAAGCGACGGGCGCTGGTGCGGCGACGGGCGCGGGCGGGGGAGCAAAGTCCGGTGTACCGGCGGCTGCCGGGGCGGACACCATCGGCGCTGACGCTGCCGGGCTCGGCACGCCGGCCACGCCGGCCGGGACGTCCTGCACGCAGGGCATCGCGTCGCGCACGGCGATCACATGGACGGACGACGCAGCCGGTGGCTGGACCTGCTCCACGATGGCCCCGGGATCGATGCCTGCAGCTACCAGCAGCTCGCGCACCCGGGTGGACCTACGCAGTGCGATCGGCGCATTCGCGCGTTCTCCCTGGGACACGATCGTGACGCGCCGGGCCCCGCGTGCCATTTCCACCATGCGCGACAGGTGGTCCAGGCCACCGGGCTCGAGCAGCAGCGCGCCAGTACCGAACGGAATCGTCACGCGCTGCTCCACCGGCAGGCCAGGCGTGCACGCGACACCCGGCGCTTCCTGCGCAACGGCTCGCTCCCTGCCGCGGTACTCGATGATGGTTCGCCCGCTCGTCGAGCCCACCATGCCGACCTCGATTCGATCGGTCAGGCCACGGATGACCAGATACGGTCCCTGGACGCGAAAAGACCGATCGATGACCTGAAGCGCCGCCATCTGCGCCGGATTCAGGGGCTGCAGGAACACGTCCCGCCCATCGTCGAACACGACACCGATACCCGGTCCGGTTCCGTGGACGCGATAGGAGAAGTCCAGCGGCGCATGCCGTGGATCGCCTGCGGATGTGGCGGTCGCATGCGAAAGGCCCGCTGCCGAAAACAGGCCGATCGCCGCCGTCGCAGCAACGAGGAGTACCCTGACCGCAGGGGCGCAGCAATGCAAGGCCCGTGTCCGGGAAAGGAAACTCCGGTGCGGAAAGAAACCCATTTCGTGCGTGTATTTTCGCATTCAACGAGAAACTTCCGTAATCCTGCCATCCTCTTTTCCAACGGGCAAGAACGTGCGCTGGACTGTCAGGGAGAACCGATGCCCCTGGCCGATCATCAGGGTCGGGGGGATGTTGCGCGAACGACCGAGGATCGCTCGCGAGGTGTCCACCAGAACCGAACCCGCGGCGGACGACAGCGCGGAGGCCGTTCCTCCTGCGCTGCCGGGCACGACGATCACCGTCGACGGCTGCGCTTCGCGTCGCTGTACCAGCGAGGCGAGCGCCGCGACGATGAAGCTCGAGCCGAACATGGTCCAGAAGTGGCGATCGACACGATCGTGCAGCCCGCTGCGTCCTTGCGCATCGGTCGCCTGGGTTCCCAGCAGGTCCAGGCTGGAACCGTCCGGCAGGATCAGGCGCCGGAAGGCAGCGAGCACACGCTCCTGCCCCGGGCGCACATCGGAGTTGTATTCCCCTACCAGCCGCGCGCCCCTCGGGACCAGCAGGTACTTGCCGTGCACGGAATCCCAGATGTCCTGGGTGACCTGTGCCACCAGCGTACCCGGAAGGTCGCTGTTGATCTCCGTGAGCAGCACGGCAGGGATGACTGTTCCCTCCAGCAGGACAGGGCCGCTCGGCGCCTGGCGCTGGGTAGCCACTGGTCCGCCTTCATTTGCCCGGCGCGCGCGCATCTGCTCGAGCCAGGCACCGTCCGAGCGGGCGTCCGCGGACATCGATGCCGTGAACCCGGGCGCCGCATCGACTGGCGCGACTGCGGCAACCAGTGGTCGCTCGCCTGCCCCTCGTGCTGCGTCCTGCAGCATCGATGCGAGCGCAGGTCCGTACGCCCCTGCGCCCGCCGCCATGCCGCCGCCCCCGGCGCTGCCTATCGCGAGCAGCGGGCTCGACCGCGCTTCCGCGACGCGACGTTCCTGTTCCGCGGCAAGCACGTCCATACGCGACGGTGTGGACGCGGCCCCCAGGCGCTCCGGCGAAGCGCCCGCAGGCCGTACGGCCTGCAACGCGGCCGGCGGATAAGCCGGCCCGCTGTCGAGCGGCATCGGGGAGAGTGGCAGCCGTCCCGCGCCCGGGGGCAGTGGTGGCAGCGGCGGAAATGCAGCCGACTGGCCGACGCGCAACTGGTCGTCGATGGTGCGCTCGAGGGCGCTGGTCGAATCCGGCGGACGCACGCTGGTGACTGCTTTCCCGGGCTTCGTAGCTTCGCCGGGTATGCCGTTGCGAACATCGCTACCGATCGACTGCCAGACCAGTATCGGCAACGCGAGCAGCAGCAATCCGCCGCCGACCCACCAGTGCAGGTCCCGACGCAGGGCAGCCCGCGGCGCTGGCTGCCACCGCGCGCCGGGTGCCTTGCCGTTCGTCCCGGCGTCGACAAGCGCGTCGATGCCGAAGCCGGAGGTCGGCTCGTCCTTGGGCAGGTTGCTCATTGAGAAGGCCCATCAGGGAATGACAGGGCGGGCAGGGACCCGCCCTCGTCCGGCCCGTCGAGCGGCTGCAGTCGCTCGACGCTCACCTGCGCGCGCCCGAGGCGAAGCAGGAGACGGTCTGCCAGGCGCTGCACGACCAGGAACCGGCCGCGCACCAGATAGTTGACCCGCTCGCCTTCGCCTGACTCCCCGGCGACGAACAGGGCCGGCATCTCCTGCAGCGACACGGGCATCTGTATATAGGTGAAGCGTCCATCGTCGAGAACCTGCGTCGGACGAAACGCAGCGCGCCCGGTGATCCGGTAGTCGAAGTTCAACCGCTCGATGCGCACGCCCTCGGCTGCGGCCCGCCCTAGGCCAGGCTGCGCCGCCGGCACGCTACCTCGCGGCTCGCGGCCATCGGACTCGCGCGCCAGTGCGATCAGCCCGGGGAAGGTCCAGCTCACCCGCTGGTACCAGGCGCCACCCTCGGGAGAACTGCGCAGCCCGAGCTGGTAGGTTCGGCGGTTGGTGACGAGGGTGCCACTCGTATACAGGTCGGGACGCACCGGCTTCACGAACACGTTCGGCCCCTTGTCCTGAACGATCCACTGCACGGTGTCGCCCAGCGCGAGCGCCACGACCGACTCGTCTGGCTCGAGTGCGATATGGGTCACCGCACCGGGCCTGGTAAGGAGCAGGTAGGAATCGTTCGGGTCGTAGCGGAAGACGACCAATCGCGTGTCCTGCGGCATCGCGAGCGGCACCGACTGCGCACTGACCGACCTCGGGTACGCTGCGACCTGCAGCAAAGTCACACAGGCCATCACGCATGCAATGCGCGACCACGCCCGGCCAGTCATGACAACTCCTCGGCCACGTTGAAGCGCGTCACGTACAGGCCGATCGGGTTCTGGATGATCTCGGCCTCGGTCTTCGGCGGCACGATCGCGTAATGCACCGTGACCTGCAGCGTCCTCGACTGCACCGCGGAGCCGAGCGAGCGCGTCTCGGCACGCACCCTCACCTGCATCACCGTCTCGTCGAGCGGCGCCACCGTGACAATCGCTACAGAACGGCTGAGCCCCGGATCCTTCTGCAGGCGCTCGATCGGCCGATCGGTCTTCATCCAGTCGAGCATCTGCTGCGTGGCCAGGCCGGAGGTCATCCGATAGGCTTCGGCGAGCTGCCGCTCGGTGAGATACGGGTCGACGGTCAGCAGTTGCTGCACCCAGCGCGACACGAAGTAGGTACGCTCCGCGCGGCCCGGCCGGTAGCTCTGTGCCGCGGCCCGGTCGGCAATGGCCAGCCCGTTGTCCGCGACCTTCACCACGTAAGGCTCGACCGTCTTCAGCGGCATCAGCACCGCCAGCGCGATGCACGCCGCCAGCAGCGCGAGCGTGGTCAGCACCCAGCCGACGAACAGCCGGTTTCGATCAACGACCGCGCAGCCGTAACGCTCGAACCACTCGACCCGCGCGCGCTCGAATGCGTTCAGCGGCGCCGAGGACGCCGGTTCATTCGACCGGCGCCACCGGCGCAGGATGGCCTTCCACATACCTCACCCCGTTGGACTCGCGCCGCAGGAAGCGGCGACGGGGTGATCATGGAAGGACGCGGACCGCGGGTCGCTCGGCGGAACCGGCCCTTCCGTTGCGAAACTGTCCCTCCGGCGCTACTCGGGCTTGATGCCTGCCGCCTTCACCGTCTTCTGCGCACCGGCGAGATCCGCCTTCATCCGCGCGCCCAGTGTCTCCGGCGTACCGCCGTAGACCTCGAGGCCGAGCTGCGCGAAGCGCTCGCGCGTGGCTGGTTGTGCGAGGTAGCCGTTAACCACGGTGTTGATGCGGTCGACGATCGGGCGCGGCAGGTTCGCCGGCCCGAGGATGCCCAGCCAGATGCTGGTCTCGAACGCGGGGAAGCCGACCTCGACCATGTTCGGCACGTCGGGCAGCAGCGGATGGCGCTTGGGCGAGGTGATCGCCAGCGCGCGCACCTTGCCGGCCTTGATGTTCTGCGCGGCGGTGGAGAGCTGGTCGAACATGATCGGCACATGGCCGCCGATCACGTCCATGCCGGCGGCCGGGTTCGACTTGTACGGTACATGGTTCAGCTTGATGCCCACCAGCGACGAGAAGTACTCGCCGGCCAGGTGCCCAGTGGAGCCGATGCCCGCCGTCGCCCAGCCGAGCTGGCCGGGACGCGCCTTGGCGAAAGCGACCAGTTCCTTCACCGTCTTCACCGGTACCGACGGATGCACCACCAGCACCTGCGGTGCGTTCGAGGTGCCGATCACCGGCGTGAAGTCGCGGAAGATGTCGTAGGGCAGCTTGGTGGTGAGTGCCGGGGCCATCGAGAACGCGCCCGAGGTCAGCAGCAGGGTGTAGCCGTCCGGCGGCTGGCGGGCGACGAAGTCGGCGCCGATCGAGCCGGTGGCGCCAGCGCGGATCTCGATGACGATCGGCTGGCCGAAGGCCTCCTGCATGCTGGGGGCGACCAGCCGGGCCATGGTATCGGCAGAACCGCCGGCACCGAAGTTCACGATCATCCGCACCGGCTTCGAGGGCCAGGCCGGCTGGGCCTGCGCGCTGCCGGCAGCCGCCATCAGTGCGCTGGTGGCCAGGGCCGCCATGGCGAGGGCCGGGGTGGTGCTGCGTCCAGGTGCTGCATTCATTCCGTTGCGCTGTTTCATGTAGTTCGCCTTGCTCCATCACTCTGCCTTGATGCCGGCCGTTCGGCCGGCATCATCGCGCAACTGACCGAAGCGGTGCCCAGGTCACCGCCTCGCGTGCGCATGTCGCGATCACTGCTCGAGCGTGATCTTCGCGTCCTTGACCACCTTCTGCCACTTCAGGAAGTCGTTCCGGTGCAGGGTGGCGAAGGCTTCCGGCGTGCCGCCCGCGGGCTCGACGCCCAGTTCGTTGAAGCGCTTGACGACCTCGGGCAGCTTCACGATGCGGTTCACCTCGGTGTTCAGGCGCATCACGATATCGCGCGGCAGGTTCGCCGGGCCCATCATGCCCAGCCAGACGTTCGCATCGAAGGCCGGCAGCCCGGCCTCGGTGATGGTCGGCACATCGGGCAGCAGCGGCAGGCGCTGCGCCGCAGTGACCGCGAGCGCGCGCAGCTTGCCCGAGCGCACATGCGGCGCGCCGGTGAGCACCAGGTCGAACATCAGCGGCACGTTGCCGGATATGACGTCGATCACCGCGATCGGGTTGGCCTTGTACGGCACATGGACCATCTTCGTGCCGGTCATCGAAAGGAACAGCTCGGTCGCCAGGTGGCCGGTGCTGCCCACGCCGGCGGTGGCGTAGCTGATCTGGTCGGGCCGCTTCTTCGCGAAGGCAACCAGTTCCTTGATGCTCTTCACCGGCAGCGACGGATGCACGTTGATGATCGTCGCCGTGTTCGAGATGTTCACCACCGGGGTGAAGTCCTTGAAGATGTCCACCGGCACCTTGGGGTTGAGCGCGGGCGTGGAGGAGAACGCGCCCGAGGTAACCATCAGCGTATAGCCGTCGGGCTGCGACCGTGCAACCGCCTCGGCGCCGATCATCCCGGCCGCCCCGGTGCGGTTCTCCACCGTCGTGCCCTGGCCCCAGGTCTCGGTGAAGCGCTGGCCGACCAGCCGCGCCATGGTGTCGGCGGAGCCGCCGGCGCCGAACGGCACGATGATGCGGATGGGCTTGGCCGGGAACTGCTGGGCGGCGGCTGGCAGCGCGGCCAGCGGCAGGAGGGCGGCCAGCGCGGCCAGGCTTGAGAACGGCTTCACGTCCATCGGGATGCTCCAGTCGGGTTACGTTGTGGTTTGCTGCGCGCACTGCAGCGCGAGGTGAGTTGTTTGGTGCGTCGCCCCGTCAGCGGCCAGCCGCACGGATCATGTTCTTCGCGATCACCAGCTGCTGGATCTGGCTGGTGCCCTCGAAGATGCGGAACAGCCGTACGTCGCGGTACAGCCGCTCGATCGGGTATTCCTGCATGTAGCCGGCGCCGCCGTGCACCTGAACGCAGCGGTCGGCCACGCGCGAGCACATCTCGGAGGCGAACAGCTTGGCACACGAGGCTTCGGTGGCGATGTTCGCACCTTCGTCGGCCAGCCGCGCGGCATCGAGCGTCATGCAGCGCGCCGCGTAGATCTCGGTCTTCGAGTCGGCCAGCATCGCCTGCACCAGCTGGAAGCCTGCGATCGGCTGGCCGAACTGCTCGCGCTGCATCGCATAGGCGAGCGTCTCGTCGAGCATGCGCTGGGCGATGCCCACGCACACCGCGGCAATGTTCAGCCGCGCGCGGTCGAGCACCTTCATCGCCGTCTTGAAACCCTGCCCCTCGACGCCGCCGATCAGCGCGCTGGCCGGCACGCGCACGTCCTGCAGGATGACGTCGGAGGTATGCGAGCCACGCTGGCCCATCTTGCGGTCGGGCGGCGCGGTCGTGAGGCCCGGGGTGTCGCGCTCGACGATGAACGCGCTGACCCCGGAGGCACCCTTCTGCGACGCATCGGTACGCGCCATCAGCGTGAAGATCGACGCCTCGGGCGCGTTGGTGATGTAGCGCTTGGTGCCGTTGATCACGTAGTGGTCGCCATCGCGCCGGGCAAAGGTCTTCAGCCCGCCGGCATCCGAGCCGTTGTCGGGCTCGGTCAGCGCGAAGCTGCCGATGATCTCGCCAGCCGCGAGGCGGCGCAGGTAGCGCTCCTTCTGCGCCGGCGTGCCGTCGATCACGATGCCCATGCCGCCGATGCCGTTGTTGGTGCCGACATACGAGCGGAACACCGGCGAGGCATAGCAGAGCTCGAACGACACGTGCATCTGCTCTTCGGTGCTCAGCCCGAGTCCGCCGTATTCCCTGGGCAATGCATAGCCGAACAGCCCCATCTCGCGCATCTCGTGCACGATCGCCGCCGGCATCGCATCGGCCTCGGTGACCTCCACCTCGGCCGGGATCAGCCGCTCGCGCACGAAGCGGCGGATCGAATCGAGCAGCAGCCCGAGGGTTTCAGCGTCCTGGATCATCGGCGGTCAGTCCGGGCTGGCGCCGGACTTGCGCACCACTTCGCCCCAGCGCCTGAGTTCGTCGGCGATCAGCTTGTTGAAGTCGGCCGCGCTTCCGCCCATCGGCTCGATCGCCAGGTCGGCCAGGCGCGCCTGGGTGGCAGGCATCGCAAGCAGGCGATTGGTCTCGGCATTGACCTTGTCGATCACCGCCTTCGGCGTGCCGCTGGGGGTGATAAGGCCGAACCAGGCATACGCGAGGTAGCCTGGCAGGCCGGCCTCTTCCACCGTCGGCACGTCAGGCAGGATGCTGGTGCGCTTCGGCGTGCCCATCGCCAGCGCACGCAGCTTGCCGGCCTTGATCTGCGGCACGTAGGGCGGCAGGTTGTCGATCGCGATGGTGATACCGCTGGAGGTCATCAGGTCGGACAGCACCATCGCGCTGCCCTTGAACGCGGCGAAGGTCAGGTCGACGCCGGCCATGGTCTTGAACAGTTCGCCCGACAGGTGCCCGGTGGTGCCGATGCCGGGCGCGCCGAACACCAGCTTGCCCGGGTTGGCCCGGGCCGCAGCCATGAACTCCTTCAGGGTCTTCTGCGGCGCGCTGGCGTTGACCACGAACGCATTCGGCGTCTGCCCGACGGCGACGACTGCCTCGAAGTTCTTCGGGCTCCAGGACAGCTTGCGGTAGAGCGTCGGGTTGATGCCCGAGACGCCTGCCGTGGTCATCATCATCGTGTAGCCGTCGGGATTGGCGCGCGCGGCCAGCTCGGCGCCGATGTTGCCGCCAGCGCCGGGACGATTGTCGATCACGAAGGTCTGGCCCCAACGGTCGCCCAGGTGCTGGGCGACGACGCGGGCGAGGATGTCGGTGGTACCGGCCGGCGGGAAGCCGACGATGAACCGGACCGAGCGGTTCGGGAAATCGGCCGCGGCATCGCCGGCACGGGGCTGTGCCTGGGCGACTGCCTGCGCGCCGCAAAGCGCCGAGAAGGTGCATGCGAGCACCGCACGAACAGCGAGAACGTTGCGAGCCATACTGTTTCTCCTCCACCGCGTTATGCTTCGGACTGGTAAAACTCCGGGTGCCAGCCTGTTCCCACCCTTCCGCCGGATTGTAACGGTGGCGAAACCCCTGCGGCTACGATGAGCATGACTGACGTATTCCGCACCCTCGATTGCTGGCTCTGGCGCATCGACCCGTCGACCGGGCGGGTCGTGACGGCCGGCGGCAGCAGCCCGTTCGGTGCAGCGCCTGCAACCTGGCGGTCATTGCTGCGCCTGTGTGCCAGCGACGGCCGGCGTGCGGTGTTCGAGGCGATGCGCCTGCTGCGTGACTCCGACGAGGGCGACACGCTGCGCGTGGAGGATGTGGTGATGGCCGGGGCAGCCGGGCACCGGCGCCCTGTCGACCTGCTGCTTGCGCGCCAGCGCGATACCAGCGGACTGCAGGCCTGGATGGGAAGCGTGTCTCGGCGCTGGCCGTCGACGAGCGGCCCCGTGCCGGAACCGGATCCGGTGGAAGCGTCGGTGGCGGGCGAACTGGACGCAGCCGGGATGGGCTGGTGGTCTTTCGAGAACCTCGACGAGGGTCTGTCGATGTCGCGCACCGCGGCGCGCCTGATGGGCTTCGGCGACAGCGCCTGCTCGGTACCGCTTGGCGCCTGGCTTGCGCACGCGCCGCCCCAGGACTATCCACGGCTGATGCAGTCCATAGAGCGCATCCTGGACGGCGAGATCGACCGCTTCGAGATGGACCTTCACGGCACCGATCCCGCCCGGCTGCGGCAGGCGCTGCGCATCACTGCCCTGCGCGCACGCTCGCCCGGCAACGAACTGGTCGGGGTGATCGAAGCCGTGCACGCCCCCCGCGCCCGCGCGCGCCGCACCGCACCGACCGCCGGCCCGGCGCAAGAGAACGCCGGCGCGGCCTCCTCCTCCGACACCGGGCTGGACCGCAACTCGCTGGTGCGCGAGATCCACCACCGGATCAAGAACCACCTGCAGGGCATGACCGGGCTGATCGAGCGTTATCGCAGCGACTATCCCGGGCTGGGCGGGGCACTGGACGCGATCGGCAGCCAGCTGCATTCGATCGGGACGGTTTAT
Source organism: Betaproteobacteria bacterium (assembly GCA_947458265.1). Lineage (GTDB taxonomy): Bacteria > Pseudomonadota > Gammaproteobacteria > Burkholderiales > CAIKXV01 > CAIKXV01. Next base: position 288,645 of record CANGYF010000001.1, on the reverse strand, counting down.
GGCCTGCTCGCACAGGACGGCCGTAGCGACCTCGCACTCGACGAGATCGCCCAGGCGGTGACCGACGGGCTGGGCGGCATCGCGACCAATGGCGTGCAGACGCGGTTCCCCGAGGGCATGCGTCGCTGGCGCATCGCCGAACAGCACTGCGTCGCGATCGCCCTGGTGGTCAACGAACTGCTGATGAATGCGATCAAGCACGGCCGTTCGCGGCCCGGGATGCCACCGGTCAGTGTCGATTGCACCCTCATCCCCCAGGGCTGCATGCTCTGCATCCGCAACGAGGGCACGCTGCCGCCCGACTTCGATTTCGATTCAGGCAAGGGCGCGCGAACCGGCCTGCAGCTCGTGCGCGCGATGCTTCCCGGCCGCGGTACGAAGCTTTCCGTGCGCATGGTCGAGAGCGCGGTGGAGGTGACGCTGCTGCTCGAACCGCCCGTGCTTTCGCAGGCGCCCTGCACTGCTGACGCCCCTTCCCACCCCTGAGGAAGCATGCGGTACATCGAAGAAGGTAGAATCCGTCAGTCCGAACATTACGGCGACCGCGAATCCGTATGACTGCCAGCATCGATACCGAAGGGACGGACGAGCTCCCGCCGAAGATCGTTCTGATCGTCGACGACGATCCGCTGATCCTGACAACCATGCGCGACGGCCTGCAACGTGCAGGTTACGATGTCTGGTCGGCCGCCTCGGCCGAGGAAGCGCTGGAGATCACGCGCGACGCCCTGCCCGATGCAGCGCTCATCGACATGCGCATGCCCGGCATGAGCGGCCTCGAACTGGCCGAAACCCTGCTCGACCGCGCGCCGCTGGCAATCGTCTTCCTTTCGGCCTACGACGACCTCGAACTGGTGCGCGAGGCGGCTACCCAGGGCGCCTATGGCTACCTGGTGAAACCGGCGCTGATCCGGCATATCGTCCCGGCCCTCGAGGCCGCGATGGTGCGCGCCCGCGACGTCGCGCAGATCGAGGATGAACAGGAGCGCCTGCGTGGCGCACTCGAAGGCCAGCAGGAGATCAGCGTCGCCGTCGGCATCATGATGGAACGCCATCGCCTGTCGCGCAATGCCGCCTTCAATTATCTGCGCAGCGAGGCGCGCAGCGGGCGCCGCAAGCTGCGCGACGTCGCCAACGAGTACATCGCCGCCGAAGAGCGACTGAACCGCGCCGACGACTGACGGCTCCGTCAAAAAAATGGCGTTGAAGCAGAACCGGCGCTAAAGGAATTCCGGCTCGCGCCGTTACCGGGAGTGTCGCTCGTTTGCGACTCCGTAGTGTCCCAAGGCCGGCCAGGATACCGCCGGCTGCCAGCAACGGGCGCCACTGCACCCATCGCAGGCGCCACCAACGCACTTTCTCGAGGAATCGCGCGATGGCCGAATCCCTGCCTTCGACCCAACCATCGCTCGCCGCGCGCATGGCGATCACGGTCGGCACCTGTACCGTCGTGTCGGCCGCTTCAGCGGCGGCCTGGGGCGCCTGGCCCGCATTTGCGGCCGCTGGCGGCGCGGCGGCCGGCTGTGCCGCCGGGCTCGTGATGGCGTTCCTGTGGCTCGATCGCCCGTTCGCCGCCCGGCTGGCGCATGCCCGTGTCGCCGATGCCGAGGCGGCGCAAGCCGCTGCCCGGGCATCCGCGGACCAGGCCCAGTCGATCGAGGCGACCTGCGCGGCAGCACCCATCATGGCCCGCCACGTGGCCACCGCGCGCGACCAGACCCGTGAAGCAACCGAATCACTGACCGGAAGCCTGTCCGCCCTGGTGGAGCGGCTCGACGCGCGCGGAGCGATCGATGTCGAGGACGAGGCAACAGCGGCGATCAGCGAATCCGAAAGCACGCTCCGGCCGGTCGTTTCGACGCTCGAATCTTTCGTCGACTCGCGCGAAGCACTGGTCGGCGAAGTCGCCAGGCTTGCAGCGTTCTCCAGTGAACTCAAGTCGCTCGCGGCCGATGTCGCGGACATCGCAAGCCAGACCAACCTGCTGGCGCTCAACGCGGCGATCGAAGCGGCGCGCGCCGGCGAACACGGCCGTGGCTTCGCCGTGGTAGCAGACCAGGTGCGCAAGCTCTCCACCCAGTCGGGCGAGACCGGCAAGCGAATCACCGCCAAGCTCGATACGGTCAGCGGCACGATGCTCTCGCTGCTCGAATCGGCCCGCCAGAACGCCGATGCGGATCGCCAATCCGTGGCAGGTACGCGAGAGCAGATCGAGTCGGCCCTGCGCCGGCTGTCTCAGGCCGTGGGCAGCCTCGCCCAAAGCTCTTCGCAGCTGCGCGCCGATCGCGGCGAGATCGGCCTGCGCATCTCGGAGTTGCTGGTCGGCTTCCAGTTCCAGGACCGCACCAGCCAGATGCTGTCCAAGGTCGCCGAGGACCTCGACGCCCTCGCGACGGCTATCGCGCCCGGTGCCGCGCATCCGATAGACCCGGTGCGCTGGCTCGACACGATGCGCGCCGGCTACGCGATGAGCGAACAGCACGATAACCACGATGCAGCAGGCAATGCACTCCAGGGCGCACGCGCCTCCGGCAGCAGCCTCACCTTCTTCTGAACGCGACCGGGAGCGAACCTTGGCAAAGACAATCATGATCGTCGACGATTCGGCAAGCATGCGGCAGGTGGTCGGCATTGCGCTGAGGTCCGCTGGCTACGAGGTGCTCGAGAGCAGCGACGGCAAGGATGCGCTGAGCAAGCTGGACGGCCGCAAGGTGCACCTGATCATCAGCGACGTGAACATGCCGAACATGGATGGCATCGCCTTCCTCAAGGAAGTGAAGAAGCACGCCAGCTACAAGTTCACGCCAGTGATCATGCTCACCACCGAGAGTCAGGCCTCGAAGATGGAAGAAGGGCGCGCGGCCGGCGCGAAGGCCTGGATGGTCAAGCCGTTCCAGCCGGCGCAGATCCTGGAGGCAGTATCCAAGCTGGTGCTGCCATGAGCGCCATCGGGCTTCCGGAAGAACTGACGATCTACAACGCCTCGGCCACCGCCGCGCTGTTCGACGCACGGCTGGCCGAAGGCGGCGACCTCGACCTGGACGCCGCGTCGGTAGTCGAGGTCGACGCTGCCGGCATCCAGCTGCTGCTCGCGGCACGCCGCCACGCGGCCGCCCTGCAGCGCGGCTTCTCGCTTTGCAATGCACCGGCGTCGCTGCAGTCGACGTTCGCGCTGCTCGGGCTGTCGTTCGACGCGGCACCGGAGGCCAGCGCATGAACATCCTCGACCAGGCGGCCGGAACGTTCTTCGCCGAGGTCAGGGAAATGCTCGCGCAGATGGAAGACTGCCTGCTGCGTCTTGAGGCGGACCCGGACGACCGCGATACCCTGGATGCACTGTTCCGCTCCGCGCATACCATCAAGGGTTCCGCCGGGCTGTTCGGCTTCGACCAGGTCGTCTCGTTCACGCACGAGGTTGAGACGGTTCTAGACCAGGTCCGCGAAGGTACGGTCGACCTCTCTGCGCCGATGGTCGCGCTGCTGCTGCGCTGCGCCGACATGATCGGCGTACTGATCGGCCGGTTGGAATCGCCTTCTTCATACGCTGGCGAGGACACCGGGCGCGAGGCGGAGGCCCTTGCACTGGTCGGCGAACTGAAGGCAGCGCGTGGCGACGCGGGCACGCCAGCTCCCGCACCGAATGCACCGGTGGGAACCAGCACACCGGACGCAGGCGATGCCCCGACGGATCCGGTCTGCGGCGCCTGGCATGTCTCGGTGCGCTTCGGCCGCGACATGTTCCGCAACGGGATGGACCCGCTCGCATTCATCCGCTACCTCGGCACGCTCGGCGATATCGAGCATGTAGAGACGGTGGACGATGCCATCCCGGAGAAACCGGATTTCGACGCCGAGAGCTGCTACCTGGGATTCGAGATCCGCCTGGCGACAGCCGCCAGCCGCAGCGCTATCGAGGAAGCGTTCTCGTTCGTGCGCGACGATTGCGAGCTGCGTCTGGTGCCGCCGGGCAGCCGGATCGACGCCTACCTGGCGCTGATCGACCAACTACCCGAGGCGTACGAACGGCTGGGCGCGATCCTTGTCGCCTGCGGCGCGGTCACCCCTGGGGAACTGGAACGGGCGCTCGCCCTGCAGGCGCAGGGGGCGACGCAGGCCAAACCGGTGGAGCCGATTGGTAGCCTGCTCGTGCGCGAAACCGGGGTTCCGCGGCGCGTGGTCGACGCGGCCATCGGAAAGCAGGGCAAGGCCCGCGAGACGCGTGCCGAGGAATCCCGGCTGCTGCGCATCAGCTCCGACAAGCTCGACGGCCTGATCAACCTCGTCGGCGAGCTGGTGATCGCCGGGGCTGGTGCGAACCTGCTTGCGCAGCGCGCGAAGGACCGGCCACTGACCGAAGCCACCCAGACGGTGCTGCGACTGGTCGAGGACATCCGCAACAGTGCGCTGCAGTTGCGGATGGTGCAGATCAACGAAACCTTCACCCGCTTCCGCCGCGTTGTGCACGACGTGTCGCAGTCGCTGGGCAAGCATATCGAGCTGTCGATATCAGGCGCCGAGACCGAACTGGACAAGTCGGTGGTCGAGCGCATCGGCGACCCGTTGATGCACCTGGTGCGCAACGCCCTGGACCATGGCATCGAAATGCCGGAAGACCGGGTGGCAGCGGGAAAGCCAGCGACAGCAAAGGTTTCCCTCAACGCCTTCCACGACTCGGGCAGCATCGTGATCGAGGTGACCGACGATGGCCGCGGGCTTGACCGTGACCGCATCCTGCGCAAGGCGATTGAACGTGGCCTGGTCGAGGCTGGCACCCCCCTCACCGATGCCGAGGTAATGAACCTGGTTTTCGAGGCAGGCTTCTCCACCGCCGAGCAGGTCACCGACCTGTCCGGACGCGGCGTCGGCATGGACGTCGTGCGCCGGAACATCGAAGCCCTTCGCGGCACGGTTTCGCTGGCCAGCCGCCTCGGCGAAGGCACGCGGGTCACCATCCGCCTGCCACTGACGCTGGCGATCATCGACGGCTTCCTGGTCGATGTCGCCGGTGGCTCCTACGTGCTGCCACTGGACCTGGTGCGCGAATGCGTCGACCTGCGGCCGGACTGCGCAGAGCAGATCGGCGATGCCGCCGTCGGCTGCATCGACCTGCATGGCGAAGTACTGCCGGTGGTGCACCTCGCCGCCTGGTTCGGGAGGCCTCGTACCGAGTCCAGGCGTCGCAGCGTGGTGGTCGTGCAATTCGGCGAGCAGCGTGCAGGTCTGGTCGTCGACCGGTTGCTCGGGGAATTCCAGACCGTGATCAAGCCACTGGGCAAGCTGTTTGCACAGCTGAAAGGCATCGGCGGCTCGACCATCCTGGGCAGCGGCGAAGTTGCACTGATCCTCGACGTGCCCTCGCTCGTTGCCTCGGCCGCACGCGGCGCGGCTGCACAGTACGCAGCCGGCCGTTGAGGCCGTATCAGCGACCCGCCATCATCAGGGACAGGAACTTCGACATGCTTTCCAACGTGAAATTCGCATGGAAACTCACCATCGCGTTCGGGCTGCTCCTGGCGATGATGCTCTCGCTGGTGTTCGTCGGGCTCTCGCAGCTCAACACGGCTCGGGAATCGATCGACCTGATCGTGCAGGACCGTGTAGTGAAGCTGCGCGACGCCTATTCGATCCGCGAGCAGTACAACCAGCGCGCGATCGCGATCCGCGATGTCACGCTCCTCACTGGCGAGGAGGGCATACGCGCCGCCGTTTCCGCCTTCGAAGCCAGCCGTGCCGATACCCAGGCCTTCTACAAGAAACTCGAGGAGTCGGTGCGGACCGAGGCTGGCAAGGCTTCACTCGCCCGCCTGTCGGAACTGCAGGCGAAGCTCAGGCCGGTCAACGACGAGGTGATCCGGCTCGTGCGCGTCAATCGGCGCGCCGAAGCGCAGGACATGATCCAGTCCCGGGTCAGGCCGATTCTGGTCGAGGTCAATGCGGAGATCGACCGCTTCGTCGAGGTGCAGGCGTCGCTCATGGAGAACGCCAATGCCGCAGCCCAGGCACAGCACGCCTCGGCCCGCCAGCTGATGCTGGGCGCCGCACTGGCTTCCGTCCTGCTGGCGCTAGCGATCGGCATCCTGATCGTGCGCAGCATCAACCGCCCGCTGTCGCAGGCGGTCGCGATGGCGAAGGCACTGGCCCGGGGCGAGATCGGCGATCCGATCGAGGTACGCACCACCGAAGAGACCGGTCAGCTGCTGCAGGCGATGAACAGCATGCAGGAGCAGTTGCGCGCCTTCGCCCTGGCCCAGTCCGAGATGGCCCGGCAGCACGATGCCGGCATGATCGACCAGTGCATGCCGGCAGCGGACTTCCCGGGGGCCTACGGAAAGATGGCGGAGTCCCTGAACGCGCTTGTCGCAAGCCACATCGCGGTGAAGATGCGCGTGGTCGAGGTGGTCGGCCGCTATGCGCTCGGCGACCTCACGCCCGAAATGGACCGCCTGCCCGGACAGAAGGCGAAGATCACCAAGGCGATCGACGACGTCAAGGCCAGCCTGCAGGCGGTCAACGCCGAACTGGCCGGCCTTGTCACTGCCGCGGGCAACGGCGACTTCTCCCGGCGCGGCGACGCGGCTCGCTACCAGTACAGCTTCCGGGCGATGGTGGAATCCCTCAACGCGCTGATGCAAACGGCCGATACCGGCCTCTCAGACGTATCGCGCGTGCTGGCTGCGCTGGCCAATGGCGACCTGGACCAGAAGATCACCGCCAACTACAAGGGCACGTTCGATCGCCTGAAGAACGATTCGAACACCACGGTCGAGCGGCTGCGAGGCATCATCGGCGACGTGCGCTCGGCGGCCGACTCGCTGTCCTCCGCCTCCGCACAGATCAGTTCGACCGCGCAGTCGATCAGCCTGGCCGCAACCGAGCAGGCTTCCAGCGTCGAGCAGACCAGCTCGGCGATGGAGCAGATGTCCGCCTCGATCGGCCAGAACTCGGAGAACGCCAAGGTCACCGACACCATCGCGTCGACCGCCTCGAACGAGGCGGCCGAGGGTGGCGACGCCGTCGGCCGCACGGTCGAAGCAATGAAGAGCATCGCCAGCCGCATCGGCATCATCGACGACATCGCCTACCAGACGAACCTGCTGGCGCTGAACGCTGCCATCGAGGCAGCGCGGGCGGGCGAGCATGGCAAGGGCTTCGCCGTGGTCGCCGCCGAGGTACGCAAGCTGGCCGAACGCAGCCAGGTGGCCGCACGGGAGATCAGCGAACTGGCCGGCAGCAGCGTGGCGCTGGCCGAGCGCGCCGGCAACCTGCTGTCGACGATGGTGCCCTCGATCCGGCGCACCTCGGACCTGGTGCAGGAGATCACCGCCGCGTCGAAGGAGCAGACCGAAGGCGTGGTCCAGATCAATGCAGCTCTGGGGCAGCTGTCTCAGGTGACCCAGCAGAACGCATCCGGATCCGAAGAGCTTGCAGCGACGGCCGAGCAGATGTCCGCGCAGGCGTCCAGCCTGCAGGAGCTGATGGGCTTCTTCCGCATGTCCGGCACGACCGGCCGCGCAGCCTGACCCCCCACGAGTATTCCCCGGAAGGACGACCATGAACACCAGTGCCTCTTCCAAGGCAGTCTCCATGCACAGGCAGGCAGCCCGGCCGTCGGACCAGGTCGACGAGGACGCAGACGGCCTGGCCGACGGCGAGCCGGCGCAGTTCCTCACCTTCTCGCTCAATGGCGAGATGTTCGCGGTCGCCATCAGCCACATCAAGGAGATCATCGAATTCGGCCAGCCGACCGAAGTGCCGATGATGCCCGCCTTCATCCGTGGGGTGATCAACCTGCGCGGTGCGGTCGTTCCGGTGATCGACCTGAACGCACGTTTCGGCCGTGAGGCTTCGGCCGTATCGCGGCGCAGCTGCATCGTGATCGTCGAAGTCCCGGCCGAGGATGGTGCCCAGGACATCGGCATCATGGTCGATGCCGTGTCCGAGGTCCTCGAGATCCCGGCCTCCGAGATCGAGCCTGCACCCTCGTTCGGCTCGCGTATCCGCAGCGCGTTCCTGCAGGGCATGGGCAAGGTCGACGGCCGCTTCGTGATGATCCTGAGCATAGGCCAGGTGCTGTCGGTCGACGAACTGGCACAACTGGGCGAAGCTGCCAACGCGTCGGCCTGACCACGATGCCTCCCCTGCGCAAGGCTTCGGCCAGCACGGCCGGCGTTACTGCCTCAGGCAGCGGCGGGGAGGGATTGGTGCTGCGCACGCCGCAGGCCATCGGCAGTCCGTGGTCGGTGGAAGCCGGCAGCGTCCGGGCCGCCGCGGCCGAAGAGGAAAGCCTGTGAACACCATCGTCCGGAAGGTAAAGGTCCTGATCGTCGACGACTCCGCCGTCGTGCGCGAGGTGATGACCCATGCGCTGTCCCAGGATCCGCAGATCGAGGTGATCGGCGCAGCCTCAGACCCTATCTTCGCCCGCCAGCGGATGCAGCGCGAATGGCCGGACGTGATCCTGCTCGATGTCGAGATGCCGCGCATGGATGGCATCTCGTTCCTCAAGCAACTGATGGCCGAACGCCCTACGCCGGTCGTGATCTGCTCGACGCTCACCGAGAAGGGCGCTGCCACGACCATGGCAGCGCTGTCGTCAGGCGCGGTGAGCTTCGTCACCAAGCCCAAGCTCGGATTGAAGGACTTCCTTGCCGGCGCGGCGCGCGAGATCGCCATCGCGCTGAAGACAGCCGCTGCCGCGCATCCGCGCCGCTTGTCCTCCGCAGCCAGCACCGGCAGCGGTGGTTCGCCTGCAGCAGCGGCCCGGCCGCTTCCCGGCGCCAGTGTGCGTCCGCTCCCGGAGGCGTCCGGCGCCCGCACCGAGGATGTCGTTGCCATGGCCCGGACCACCCACATGGTGGTCGCGATCGGAGCCTCCACCGGCGGCACGCAGGCGATCGAAACGGTGCTCACGCGGCTGCCGCGGGTGATGCCGGGCATCGTCATCGTCCAGCACATGCCGGAGCGATTCACCGCTTCGCTGGCCGAGCGCCTGGACCAGATCTGCGAACTGAATGTGCGCGAGGCACGCACCGGCGACCGGGTAGCTCCCGGCGTCGCGCTGATCGCACCCGGGGGCAAGCACATGACGATCCGGCGCTCCGGCGCTTACTACGAGGCTTGCGTGATTGATGGGCCGCTGGTGAACCGGCACCGTCCGTCCGTCGATGTCCTTTTCCGCAGCGTGGCACAGGTGGCCGGCGCCAACGCGATCGGCATGATCATGACAGGCATGGGCGACGACGGTGCCCGTGGATTGCGCGAAATGCACGACGCGGGCGCCCGGACCTACGCCCAGGACGAGGCGAGCTGCGTGGTCTACGGCATGCCAAAGGAAGCGGTGCGCATGGGGGGTGTCGATGAAATCATCCCGCTGGACCGGTTCCCCGGCGCCCTGACGCTGGCCGCGCGAAACAGCATGACCTGATCGAGCGTACTCCACAGGCCGCAGCCCGCCGGGCGGCTTCCCCCCGACACCTGTCACCTACCGGATTCCATCGCGCTGAAAGCCCCCTCCCGGAACATCGCCGGCACCGCAGCGCCCATCAGAGGAGAACACGATGCGACTGGCAAGACTCATCTACACAAGCCGCCCGACGAGCCACTTCGGTATCAGTGAAATGGTGGACCTGCTGGAAAAGGCCCAGCATTCCAACCAGCGAAACGACATCACCGGGATGCTCGCCTTCAGCAATACTGGATTCCTGCAGGTACTGGAAGGCAGCTCGGAACGCGTCAATGCGCTCTACCACCGGATTGCGATCGACCCGAGGCATCACCAGCTTTCGCTGATCGCGTTCTCCGAAGCCTCGGAACGCGAGTTCGCCGACTGGAGCATGGCGGCGCTGGACGTGGTTGGCCTGGATGCCAGCCGCCGGGCAGCCACCCTGCTGCAGTATGGCACCTCGGCCGTGTTCGACCCGTTCAACATGAGCGCATCCTCAGCGCTCGGCCTGATGGTCGCATGGCGTACCGAACTCGCGACATCCAGCACCAGCCAATCGAGGACGTCGGCCAGCTAGCCGCCCGCCCCGGCGACAGGCTGGCCAGGCGCTTCCGGCGATACACTACGTCCCGGACTTCGCCCGACGGACTGCCATGACCTCTTCGAACCACCCGCCGCGTACCGGCGGCCAGATCCTCGCCGACCAGCTGCGCATCCACGGGGTAGACCTCGCGTTCGGCGTGCCCGGCGAGAGCTACCTCGCGCTGCTCGATGCGATGCACGACCACCGCGACGCCATGCGCTTCGTGATCTGCCGGCAGGAAGGCGGCGCTGCCAACATGGCAGACGCATACGGCAAGCTGACCGGCCGGCCGGGTATCTGCATGGTGACGCGCGGACCGGGCGCGACCAATGCGTCGATCGGCGTGCACACGGCGTTCCAGGACTCCACGCCGATGATCCTGTTCATCGGCCAGGTCGCGCGCGACTACATCGACCGCGAGTCGTTTCAGGAGATCGACTACCGCCGCTTCTACGGTCCGTTCATGAGCAAGTGGACCGCGCAGATCGATTCCGCGGCGCGCGTGCCGGAGTACGTCAGCCGCGCCTTCCATGTCGCGACCTCGGGTCGACCGGGTCCGGTCGTGCTCGCGCTGCCCGAAGACATGCTCACCGAGACCGCCTGCGTGGCCGATGCATTGCCCTGGCAACGCGTGCAGGCGAGCCCCTCGGCGGCCGACCTGCAGTCGCTGCATGCGCGGCTGGCCGCGGCGAAACGCCCGTTCCTGATGATCGGCGGCAGCGGCTGGACCGCGCAGGCGATCGAGGACATCGCCGCGTTCGCGCAGGCCAATCGCCTGCCGGTCGGCTGTTCGTTCCGCTGCCAGGACCTGATGGACAACCGCTCGCCGAACTATGCCGGCGACGTGGGCGTGGGCATCAACCCGGCGCTGGCCGAGCGCATCCGCAGCGCCGACCTGCTGCTGGTGGTCGGCCCCCGGCTGGGCGAGATGGCGACCCAGGGCTACACCCTGCTCGAGGTGCCACGGATGAAGCCCGCGCTGGTGCACGTGCATGCCGGCGCCGAGGAACTCGGCCACGTCTACCAGGGCGACCTGATGATCAATTCAGGCATGCCCGAGATGGCCGCCGCGCTGCGTGCCCTGCCCCCGGTCGCCGACGACGTGGCCGCGGGCTGGAGCGACTGGACCGCCAGCGCCCATGCCGACTACCTGAAGACGCTCGAGCCGGTATCCCCGCCAGGCGAGGTGAACCTGTCGATCGTCCTGCGCCAGCTGCGCCAGCGGCTGCCCGACGATGCGATCGTAACCAACGGTGCGGGCAACTATGCCGCCTGGCTGCATCGCTTCTTCGACTATCGCAGCTACCGCACCCAGCTCGCGCCTACCAGCGGCGCGATGGGCTATGGCGTGCCCTCGGCCGTGGCTGCCGCACTAGTGCACCCGGGCCGGGTGGTGGTGTCCTGGAACGGCGACGGCTGCTTCATGATGAACGGCCAGGAGATGGCGACCGCCGCGCAGTTCGGCGCGAAGGTCGTGTTCTGCGTGGTCAACAACGGCATGTTCGGCACCATCCGGATGCACCAGGAGCGCGAGTATCCGGCGCGCGTCTCCGGCACCGAACTGAAGAACCCCGACTTCGTCGCGCTCGGCCGCGCCTACGGCGCACACGCCGAACTCGTCACACGCACCGACGAGTTCGCGGCAGCGCTCGAGCGCTGCCTGGCGCACGACGGCCCGTCGCTGATCGAGATCCGCACCGACCCGGAAGCGATCACCCCGCGTACTACCCTGACCGCGCTGCGCAACGCGAAGCGCTGATGCCGGCATCCTGCCAGCGGCGCCGGGCATGATGCCCGATCCGGCGACGCTGGCCGTCTGCCTGGTCGCGATCTTCGCGATCGCGTTCATGAAGGGTGCCTTCGGCGGCGGGCTGGCGGCCCTGGGCATCCCGCTGATGTCGCTGGTGCTCGACCCGATCTCCGCCGGTGCGCTGATGGCCCCGCTCTTCATCGTGATGGACGTGGTCGCGTTCCGCTACTGGAAGCCGTCGACCTGGTCGCGCCGGGACCTCGCCTGGTTGGTGCCGCCGATGGTCGTGGGCATCGGCGTCGGCTGGTGGTTCATGAGCCTGATGAACCCCTACTGGGTGGCGATCGTGGTGGCCGTGGTCACGCTCGGCTTCGCCGCACAGTGGTTTGCCGGAGGCAGCCGCATCGTGGTTCGGCCGCGCTCGAAGTGGCGCGCCCTGCTGGCCGGCAGCGCCTCGGGCGTCACCACGATGGTGGCGCACAGCGGCGGCCCGCCGGTGGCGATGTACCTGCTGTCGCTCGGGCTGTCGAAGTCGATGTATGCCGGCACCACCAGCATGTACTTCACCGTGGCCAACGCGGCGAAGGCCGGGCCGTGGCTGCTGCTCGGCCAGCCCGATGCGAAGCTTTGGATACTGATCGCCGCCTGCACCAGCGTGATCCCTGCAGGCGTATGGGTTGGCTGGAAGCTGCACCAGCGGCTCGACCAGCGACAGCTTTACTCGCTCTGTTACGTGCTGCTGGTCCTGACCTCGCTGAAGCTGCTCTGGGACGGCATCCGGGGGCTTGCCGGCTGAGTCGCCGCCCGGGCAGCGCACACGTACCGTGCGCCCTGCCGCCCGAAAGCGGGATAATCCGCGGATCCTCCCATTCCGACCCGGAGCGGCCATGCGTCGTGTCACCTTCACCCAGTACCTCGTCGAGCAGGAGCGCAAACGCAAGACGGTGCCCGCCGAGCTGCGCCTTCTGCTGGAAGTCATCGCGCGCGCCTGCAAGGCGATCAGCCATGCCGTGAGCAAGGGCGAACTCGCCGACGTACTCGGCGCCGCTGGCACCGACAACGTGCAGGGCGAGGCGCAGAAGAAGCTCGACGTGATTTCCAACGAGGTCCTGGTCGAAGCCAATTCCTGGGGCGGCAGCCTGGCGGCGATGGCCTCCGAGGAGATGGACGAGCCCTACCAGATCCCGAACGAGTATCCGAAGGGCCGCTACCTGCTGCTGTTCGATCCGCTCGACGGGTCGTCCAACATCGACGTCAACGTGTCGATCGGCACCATCTTCTCGATCCTCGAATGCCCGCCCGACGTCACCGACCCGGACGAGTCGAGCTTCCTGCAGCCCGGCGCGAAGCAGGTCGCCGCCGGCTTCGCGGTGTACGGCCCGTCGACGGTGATGGTGCTGACCGTCGGCCACGGCACCGTGGGCTTCACGCTCGACCGCGAGGTCGGCACCTGGGTGCTCACCCAGCCGCGCATCGAGATCCCGGTGTCGACGAAGGAGTTCGCGATCAACGCGTCGAACGCGCGCAACTGGCCCGCGCCGGTCAAGCGCTACATCGACGAATGCCTGGCCGGCAAGGACGGCCCACTCGGCAAGGACTACAACATGCGCTGGGTCGCGTCGATGGTGGCCGACGTCTACCGCATCCTGGTGCGCGGCGGCGTTTTCATGTACCCGGCGGACGCCAAGCACAAGGAAGGCCGGCTGCGGCTGCTCTACGAGGCCAACCCGATGGCGTTCATCGTCGAGCAGGCGGGCGGCGCGGCGAGCACCGGCACCCAGCGGATCATGGACGTGCAGCCGCACAAGCTGCACCAGCGCATCGGCGTGGTGCTCGGCTCCTCGGAAGAGGTCGAGCGGGTCGAGCGCTACTTCGCGGAAGCCGGTTGAGCGAACCCCTGCTGGATGGCGGGGCCTCAGCCCCGCCGTGGTACCCCCTCCCTGCGAATCGCGAATCGCAGTAGATTGCTGTCTTGCGCGCCGCGCGACCGCGTTCGACCACGAACCGCGGCCACTCTCGGGGGGGGGACGACAGCATGAGCATGATGAGCGACGAAGACCTGGCACGACTGGCACCGGCGGAATCTTCGCTGTTCGCCTCGCCGATACCCGTGCAGTCCGTATCCTCCGACGAGTTCATGCCGGCACCGCAGACCGAGCGCCAGCGCGAGTTCGAGGCACGCGTGAAGGCGATCGGATCCGAGCTCTCCGAGCATCAGGGACTGAGCCGGCGCGCGTTCTTCAAGACCTCGGCCGGCATGGCGGCGGCCTTCGTCGCGATGAACGAGACCTTCGGCCCGCTGTACATGGTGAGCCGCGCCGAGGCTGCCACGCCCGAGATGGCCAATGCGCGCGCGGCAGCGCTCAAGGGCCAGTTCATCATGGACATGCACACCCACTTCCTGCGCGACGACACGCGGCTGGAGGGATTCGTGCGCTCGCGCGAGGCGGTCGGCAAGTCCGGCTGGAACCCGGCGCTCGCCGGCAAGCCGCAGACCATCGAAGACCTCAAGTTCGCGAACTACTTCAAGGAGATCTACCTCGACAGCGACACCAAGGTCGCCTTGATCTCCGGCTCGGGCTCGGAAGACCCGCGCGACTGGTTCCTCACCAACGAGATGAAGGCCGATGCGCGCACCAACGTGAACAAGCAGAGCGGCACCCGGCGCATGTTCTCGCACGCGATCTTCATGCCGGGCATGCCCGGCTGGCTGGAGAAGGTCGACCGCGACCTGGAACTGCTGAAGCCCGATTCGTTCAAGGGCTACACCGTCGGCGACAACACCAACAAGCACCTGGCGCGCCACCCGTGGCACCTCGACGACGAGAAGTTGATGTACCCGTTCTACGAGAAGCTGGTCAAGGCGAGCAAGACCAACCCGAGCCTGGCCAACGTCTGCGTGCACAAGGGCCTGTTCCCGCCGTCGACCACCAAGCTGTTCCCCGACCTGGTCAAGTACGCAGACGTGCGCGACGTGGGCAAGGCGGCGAAGGATTGGCCGCAGCTCAACTTCGTGATCTACCACTCCGGCTTCCGCTTCACCGGCGGCGCGCAGAACACTGGCTGGCAGCAGTTCGAGAAGACCGGACGCATCGACTGGGTCACCGACCTGGCCGACATCCCGTCAAAGTACGGCGTGAACAACGTCTATGGCGACCTCGGCCAGATCTTCGCGCAGAGCACGGTCGCTGAGCCGCGGCTGTGCGCGGCGATGCTCGGGCAGCTGGTGAATGGCCTCGGGGCCGACCGCATCGTCTGGGGCACCGACGCGGTCTGGACCGGCGCACCGCAATGGCAGATCGAGGCCCTGCGCCGACTCGAGATCCCGGAAGAGATGCAGAAGAAGCATGGCTTCAAGCCGCTCGGCGCGCCCGACGGCCCGGTGAAGAATGCGATCTTCGCGGAGAACTCGGCACGCCTGTACCACTTCACCCAGGGCATGCGCGCCGGCCTGGAGAACGACATCGTCGCCCGTGCCAAGCGCATCTACGACGAGCAGGGCGATGGACGCACCAACCTGGCCTACGGTTACGTGAACCGCGAAGCCTGATCAGGATCGGTGGGGCCGGTCAGTAGCCTCGCGCCGGCTCCACCGCATTGAGCGGACCCTCGCCGCGCGCGATGCGGCGCAGGTTCTCCACGATCTGCGGCGCTGCGGTGCGCGGGATCGCGATCGAGGCCAGGTGCGGCGTGACCAGCACCTGCGGCAGGTCCCACAGCGGATGCGATGGTGGCAGCGGCTCTTCATGGAACACGTCGAGCGTGGCTTCCGCCACGTGGCCAGAGCGGATGGCCTCGACCAGCGCCGCCTCGTCGACCGTACGACCACGTCCCGCACTGACGAACTTCGCCCCGCGCGGCAGTTGCGCGAAGCGCTCGGCAGTCATCAGGTTCTCGGTCTCGGGCGTCAACGGCAGCAGCATCACGCAGATCTCGCTCCGGGCCAGGAAGGCCGGCAGAGCGTCCATGCCTGAGAAGGTCTCGACGCCAGGCAGCACCTTCGGCGAGCGCGACCAGCCGAGCACCCGGAAGCCCTGACGCACGAACTCCGCGGCCGCGACCGCGCCGAGCTGGCCCAGCCCCATCATGCCGACCGTGCACTCGCGCGTCTCGCGCGGATGCACATAGGCCCAGCGACGCTCGGCGCGCGCACGTTCGAACGTGCCGAACTCGCGGAAATGGCGCATCACGCAGGTGAGCAGGAACTGGCCCATCATGCGGCCCATCTCCGGGTCGGAGATACGGGTGATCGGGATGCCCGGCGGCAGCGTCGCGTCGCGTACGATGTTGTCGACGCCGGCACCGAGGTTGATGATCAGCTTCAGGCTCGGGAACTGGCGGTAGAAGCCGGGCGGTGCCTTCCAGGCAAGTACGGCTTCCACTTCTTCGAACGGACCGCAGTCGGGCCAGGCATGGAATACCAGCGCCGGGTCGGCCACGGCCAGGGCCGAGCGCCAGTCGTCGGCATTGTCGACCTGGCTGTAGAAGACCAGCGACATCGATCAGGCCTTCGGCCGGTCGAGCAGCCGGCGCATCGCCAGCACCGCCATCTCGTAGCCGTCCGCGCCCAGCCCGGCGACGATGCCGGTGGCCACGCGCGAGATGCAGGAGGACTGCCGGACCGACTCGCGCCGGTAGAGGTTGCCCATCTGCACTTCGACGATCGGGCCGGGGAAGGCCTGCAGGGCATCGAGAACCGCGATCGAGGTACAGGTCAGGCTGCCGCCGTTGATGATGATGCCGTCCTTGGTACCGATCGCCTGCTGGATCGCATCGACCACGTCGCCTTCACTGTTGCTCTGGCGGAAGTCGAGCGCGATCGCGGTGCCTTCGGCTGCGCGCCGGCTGCGTTCGCCGAGCTGCTCGAAGGTCTCGCTGCCCCAGGTCGCCTGGCCGGCATGGGCGTACAGGTTGGCATTGGGGCCGTTGATGAACAGTACGCGGGCGGTGGCGATCGGCGTCACCACGCCCTGCTTGCGCGAGGCCGCCTGCGACGGCGGTTTCGGGGCGGCCTGCAACCGTGCACGCGCATCGCGCGCCTTGGCGCTCATCGCGGGTCCCCCGGCATGCAGCAGCCCAGGGCAGGGCCCGGATCCACCGGACACCCGATGGAGCCTGCGATCTGCCGCGCACACACCGAACAGATGCGTTCCGGTGCACCAGCGAGGGCATCAAGCACGGGGGCGGTGATGTTCCGGGTCACGACTGGCTCCGCGATGCTGGACGGCGAGGCAACGATGAAGGACTGCCGGGGGCGTACGCAGCGTGCGACGAGCGAGAAGGTCATGGCAGGGGAGCTTAGCGGTTCACTGTTGCACAAACAACAAGGCCGCCTGGCGCCGCCTAGTTGAACGCCTGCAGCCCGGTCATCGCCCGCCCGAGCACCAGCGCATGGATGTCGCTGGTGCCTTCGAGGGTGTTCACAGTCTCCAGGTTCAGCAGGTGGCGGATCACGTGGTACTCGTCGCTGATGCCGTTACCGCCGTGCATGTCGCGCGCCATGCGTGCGATCTCGAGCGCCTTGCCGGTGGAGTTGCGCTTGATGATCGACACCATCTCCGGCGCGGCGCGTCCCTCGTCGCGCAGGCGCGACACGCGCAGCACGGCCTGCAGGCCGATCGCGATCTCGCATTGCATGTCGGCAAGCTTCTTCTGGATCAGCTGGTTGGAAGCCAGTGGCCGTCCGAACTGGGTGCGTTCCATCGTGTAGCGCCTCGCGGCATGCCAGCAGAACTCGGCGGCGCCGAGCGCGCCCCAGGCGATTCCGAAACGCGCATTGTTGAGGCAGCCGAACGGGCCGGACAGGCCGCGTGCACCAGGCAGCAGCTGGTCGTCGGGCACGAACACCTGGTCCATCACGATCTCGCCGGTGGGGCTGGCGCGCACCGAGAACTTGCCTTCGATCTTCCGGGTGGAGAGCCCCTTCATCCCGCGCTCGAGGATGAAGCCGCGGATGGTGCCGTCGCAATCGGGGGTTGCGTCTCGCCCTGGACCACCGTGCGCCTTTGCCCAGACGATCATCAGGTCGGCGATCGGCGCATGGGTGATCCAGATCTTGCTGCCGGTGAGCACCCAGCCGCCCTCGACCTTCACCGCCCGCGTCTTCATGCTGCCCGGGTCGGAGCCATGATCGGGCTCGGTCAGGCCGAAGCAGCCGAGCCATTCGCCGGTGACCATGCGCGGCAGGTACTTCGCGCGCTGTTCGTCCGACCCGTAGGCATGGATCGGGAACATCGACAGCGTGCCCTGGGTACCGCAGGCCGAGCGGAACGCGGTGTCCACGCGCTCCAGTTCACGCATCGCAAGCCCGTACGAGACGTAGCTGATGCCGGCGCAGCCATGGCCGGTGAGCGTCGCCCCGAGCAGGCCCAGTTCGCCCATCTCGCTCATGATGTCGCGATCGAAGGTCTCGTCGCGGTTCATGCGCAGGATGCGCGGCATCAGCCGCTCCTGGGCATAGGCACGCGTCGCATCGCGGATCGCGCGCTCGTCCTCGCCCAACTGGTCGTCGAGCAGGAACGGGTCGTTCCAGGCGAAATCGCCCGCGAACTGGGTGGCCATCCTCGGCCCTCCGCCCGCCCCGCTCGCCGCAGCGATCAGCCGTCGACGCGTTCCATCACCAGCGCCATGCCCTGCCCGACGCCGATGCACAGGCTGACCAGCGCATAGCGGCCGCCGGTGCGCTGCAGCTGGCGTGCGGCCGTCAGCGCGATGCGCGCACCCGAGGCACCCAGCGGATGGCCGACGGCAATCGCGCCGCCGTTCATGTTCACCCGCGAGTCCTCGAACGAGGTGCCGAGGCCCTTCAGGCAGGCGAGCACCTGCGCCGCGAAGGCTTCGTTGATCTCGATGACGTCCATGTCCTTCAGCGTCAGGCCTGCGCGGGCCAGCGCCTTCTGCGACGAAGGCACCGGGCCGAAGCCCATGATGCGCGGCGGCACGCCGGCGGCGGCGGTGGCCAGGATGCGGGCGATCGGCTTGACGCCGGCCTTCTCGCCGATCGCACGGCTACCGATCAGCAGCGCGGCTGCACCATCGTTCACACCCGAGGCATTGCCTGCAGTGGTGACGCCGCCTTCGTTCAGCGGCTTGAGCTTCTGCAGCGCCTCGATGGTGGTGTCGGCACGCGGATGCTCGTCCTCGCTCACCACCTTCGGGTCGCCCTTGCGCTGGGGGATGGTCACCGGCGCGATCTCGCCGGCGAAGAAGCCGTCGGCCTTGGCGGCAGCGTACTTGCGCTGCGAGGCGAGCGCGAAAATGTCGGCGGCGGCGCGCGGTACGTCGTAGTCCTGCGCCAGGTTATCGGCGGTCTGCGGCATCGAATCGTCGCCGAACTGCTTCTCGACCTTCGGGTTCGGGAAGCGCGGGCCGATGGTCGAATCGAAGATGCGCATCTCGCGGCTGTAGGCCGACTCGGCCTTGGCCATCACGAACGGGGCGCGGCTCATGCTCTCGACGCCACCGGCGATGAACAGGTCGCCCTCGCCCGCGGTGACCACCTGCGCCGCGTAGGCGACCGCATTCAGGCCGCTTGCGCAGTTGCGCTGGAGCACGGTGCCGCCGACCTCGATCGGCAGCCCGGCCAGCAGGCCCGCGTGGCGCGCGACGCAGCGCGAATCTTCGCCGCCCTGGTTGGCGCAGCCGATGATGAGGTCTTCGAGCTGCTCCGGCTTGAAGCCGCTGCGTGCCATCAGTTCCTTCATGACGCCTGCGAGCAGGTCGTCTGGGCGCACGCTGGCGAGCGCGCCGGCGTGGCGGCCGATCGGGGAGCGGAGTCCGTCGTACAGGTATGCGTCGAGCATGGTGTTCTCCTTATTCGGGGGTGAGCAGCGACACGCCGAGCTTCGCCCGCCGGGTCATCCAGACGTTGGGACGGTAGCGCGGGTCGCCGTAGATCCGGTACATGTTCGAGAGCACCGCATGGATGCGCTCGACGCCGACGACGTCGCCGAACTTCAGCGGGCCGTGCGGATAGTTGAGGCCCAGCGTGACCGCCTTGTCGATGTCCGACGGCGATGCGGTCTTCATCTGCGCGATCGAGCAGCCGATGTTGCAGATCATCGCCACCACGCGCTGGGCGATGAAGCCCGGGCTGTCGCGCAAAACGGTGACCGACGCACCGTCGGAGGCCAGCAGGCCATGCGCAGCGGCGATCATCGCCGGGTCGGTCAGCGGCGTGCCCATGATGGTGCGGCGCTTGACCAGCGGGAACAGCGTATCGACCGCGACCGTGCGCTTCGGATCGAGGCCCTGCTCGACCGCGCAGTGGGTCGCATCAGTGCCGTACGGGGTGACCATGATCAGCGCACCGGCACTCGGCGCATCGCCGCGCTCCACGGTAGCGCCCAGCTTCGACAGCAGGGCGGTCAGCGCCTCGAAGCCGTGAGGCTCGGCCGGGCTGACCCAGACGCTGGCCGGGCTTGCATCGGGCGCGGGCGCTTCCGGCGCCACGATCGGCTTCATCTCGGCATCGTACTCGTAGAAGCCACGCTTCGTCTTGCGCCCGAGCACGCCGGCCTCGTAACGCGCGCGCATCAGCATCACCGGACGGTAGCGTGGCTCGTCGTAGAACTGCTGGTAGATCGCCTCGGACGCGGGCTGGGTGACGTCCAGGCCGGTCAGCTCCATCAGCTCGAACGGGCCCATGCGGAAGCCACCGACGTCGCGCATCACGCGGTCGATGTCGACGATGCCGGCCAGGCTCTCCTGCAGCATGTGGGCCGACTCGATCGTGAAGCCGCGTCCGACCTGGTTGACGATGAAGCCGGGAACGTCGACGCAGCGTACCGGCTCGCGGGTCATCCGCTTGCCGATCACCATCAGCGCATCGCCGACCCAGGGCGCGCTCTGCACGCCGTCGATCACCTCGACCAGCTTCATCAGCGGGACGGGATTGAAGAAGTGGAAACCGGCGAAACGGTGCGCGGTCTTGAGCTTCGCGGAGATGGTAGTCACCGACAGCGACGAGGTGTTAGTGGCCAGGATGCAGTCCGGCGACACGATCTGCTCGAGCTCGGCGAACACCTGCTGCTTGACCGCGAGGTTCTCGACGATGGCCTCGACCACCAGGTGGCAGCGTGAATAGCCTGCGGTGCTGTCGATCACCTCGACGCGCCCGAGTGCCGCGGCTGCATCGGCCTCGGACAATTGTCCCTTCTCGGCTGCACGCTGAAACATCTTGCCGATGAACTCGCGCGCCTCGGCGGCGGAACCGGGCTTGGCGTCATGCAGCAGCACGTGCATGCCGCCGGCCGCGGCGACCTGGGCGATACCGCGGCCCATGGCGCCTGCACCCAGAACGCCGACCACCAGGTCGGCACGTTGCGGATCGAAACTCGGATCGGATGCCATCTTTGTTCAATACCTCCAGGAGAAGCAGCAGCGTCCGGCACGCGCTAGGCGGGCAGGATGAACTCCGCCTCGATGATGATCTCGACCATGGCGCCGATGCCGCTGGCGGGCGTGCTGGCCGGCGGTGGCGTGAGCATGCCGAACACGCGGCGGTCGATGGTGCCGCGCGCCGAGAAACCCACGGTCGGCAGCTTGGTGATCGGGCGCGATTTCACGGCGCCGTTCAGCGTCGCATCGAGCGTGACCGGGGCAGAAACGCCGAGCAGCGTCAGCTCACCGGGGATACGCAGGCGGTTGCCCTCCACCACCTGCACGCTGGTCGAGCGCCAGGTCGCCTCGCGGAACTTCGCCACGTTGAAGAACTTCTCGCCGCGCAGGTCG
The DNA here is from genome assembly GCA_947458265.1 of Betaproteobacteria bacterium. Taxonomy (GTDB): domain Bacteria; phylum Pseudomonadota; class Gammaproteobacteria; order Burkholderiales; family CAIKXV01; genus CAIKXV01. The sequence continues at coordinate 267,138 of CANGYF010000001.1, read as the reverse complement.
GCGTTGAAGTCACCCTTGGACGACTGTTGCGCGTAGTCGGTCTCGACAGATCCGATGTCGATCACCGTCCGGGCCGAGCATTTCGTGAGGTCGGCCGGATTGAATTCGAGGGTGGAGTCGAACCGGGTGAAGCGCGCCGTGTAGCTGGACAACCCGAAGTGGCTGATGCGCCAGGTCAGGCTGGCGTGCGTGCGGTCGAGCACGTACTTACCTGCCGGTGCATCCATGGCCCCTGCCGTCGACTGCGCCCGCACCGGTGCTGCTGCCGCGATGGCGACTGCGCCCAGTGAACCCAGAAGTGTCCTGCGTTCCATGAAATGCTCCCCCTTGAAGTAGAACAGGCCCGGACTGTGCGCCGGGCCTGCCTGTCAGCGCCCCTTGAACTGAGGCTTGCGTTTTTCCATGAAGGCCGTGCGGCCTTCCTTGTAATCTTCGGTCGTGTAGCAGAACTCGACCGCCCTGGCGCAGGCCTCGAGGTCACGCTCGGCCGGATCGGCGTGGATGTTCTTGACGATCAGCTTGACCGAGGCGATGGTCACCGGCGCGTTCTCGGCGATCACCATCGCGTAGTCGCGGGTGTACTTCTCGAGCTGGTCGACGGGCACGACGCGATTGACCAGCTTCATGGTCTCGGCTTCCTTCGCGTTGAAGCGGCGCGCGGTGTAGAAGATCTCGGCCGCAAACGACGGGCCGACGATGTCGGACAGGCGCTTGATGCCGGCGAAGCGGTAGCCGAGGCCGAGCTTGGCGGCCGGCACCGAGAACTGGGAATCTTCTGCAGCGATGCGGATGTCGGCGCCCAGCGCGATACCCAGGCCGCCGCCGATGCAGAAGCCACGGATCATCGCGATCACCGGCTTGCTGCAGGCCTGCAGGCAGTCGTTCGCATGGTCGGCGATAGCGTTGTATTCCTTCACCGCTTCCATCGTGCCGCGGCGCTCGCCGAACTGCGAGATGTCGGCGCCCGACACGAAGGCCTTGTCCCCGGCGCCCGTGATGATGATCACGCGGATCTCGGGATCGGCCTGGTAGGCGTCGAGGATCTTCGGCAACGATTCCCACATGTCGACCGACATCGCGTTGTGGCGCAGTGGCTGGTTGAACACGATCCAGCCAAGCGGACCTTCCTTGCGGACGATCATCCGCTCGGTGATGCCTTGCAGCGCGTGCAGTGCGTCGTTCATGCCGGGCCTCTTCGTATGTGGCTATGGTGACGGGAGCAGGGGCGCAGAACATAGCAGATTTGCCGCCCCCGCGAAAACGGACTGCCGGAACGGTAACCCCGGGGTCTGACCCGGATTTCCGTCCTGTCGTCAGGTGGTCGCGGGAAGCAGTCCTGCGACCGCAGCCTTCAGGCGCAGCAGCGCCCCGATGCGGGTCAGCTCCGGCATCGGCACACCCAGGCGCTCGGCCAGTTCGAGCGGTGCATCGACCAGCGCGCCGATCTCGATCTCGCGCCCGGCTTCGAAGTCCTGCAGTGTCGAGGGTTTGTGGATGCCCTTTTCCCTGGCCTGGGCGAGCTTGGCGTCGATGCTGCCGCTGATGCCCGAGCCGCAGGCCGTCGCCAGGGCCTCCACCTCACGCATGATGGCCTCGGCCAGTGGCCCGGTTCCCGCATCGCGGGCGACGTCGCACTGCCGCGCGCCGGTCAGCGCGCACAGGGTGTTGAACGCGGCATTGGTGACGAACTTGTTCCACACGGCGCGCCGGATGTCATCGCTCACCACCGCCTCGAAGGCCGATCCGGTGAACGCCTGTGCGATCGTTGCTGCCGCAAACGGGTCTCCCCCGGCGGTGACCGGTCCGAGCGTCAGCTGCCCGGGCACCGTCTGCGTCCAGGTAGCGTTCTCGACGCTGCGCCATGCCGGCGAATAGGTGACGGCACCGACCAGACGGTCAGGCGCCACGGCCGCGGCGAGTTCACCGCGCGGATCCACCGCACGCACCGGCTGTTGCGCCGTACCGAACCACCACGGCACGCCGTTGACCACCGGTGCGACCAGCGTATCCGGCCCGATCGCGCCGCGCACCTGGGCCAGCGCCGCGCCGAGCGAGAACGCCTTGGTGGCGAAGATCACGATGCCGGCCGGGGCCAGCGGCGTGCTGCCGTCGGCGACCCGCGGCCGGACGTGGATCTCGGTCTGCTCGGGAGTCACCAGGCGGATTCCGCGCTCGGTGATCGTGCGCGCGGTCAGGCCTCGCGCGAACACCGTGACATCGCGGCCGGCGGCGCCGAGATAGCCGGCAAGCATGCCGCCGATGGCACCGGCGCCTACGATCAGTATCTGTTCGGACATGTGGCGTGGCTCACGGTTGCCTGGGGCTACTACTGCTCGACCTTGATGCCGGCGGCGCGGATCGTCTTCGCATAGCGCTCGGTCTCCTCCCGCACGATGCGCGCCAGGTATTCGGGCGTGCTCGCGTGCAGGTCGAAACCTACGGCCAGCAGACGGTCACGCACGTCCGGCTCGGAGAGGATCGCCTTCACCTCGGCATTGAGCCGGCGCACGACGGCCGGCGGCGTACGCGCCGGGGCCAGGAGTGCCTGCATGTTGTCGGCGATCACGCTGGGGAAGCCGCTTTCGACCAGCGTCGGCACATCGGTCAGCACGGCGCTGCGCTTCGCGCTGGTGACCGCGATCGCTCGCAGGGCGCCGGACTTGACATGGCTGACCGTCGGCGGCAGCGCGGTGCACCCGATCGGCACCTGGTTGCCCAGCACCGCGGACACCACGGGTGCGGCTCCGTTGTAGGGGACATGCTGCAGGTCGACGCCGGCCGCCAGCCGCAGCGCCTCGCAGGCGATATGCGGCGTAGTGCCCGTGCCCGGCGTGCCGAAGCTGAACTTGCCAGGCTGGGACCGGATCAGCGCCGTCAGTTCGGCCGCATTCTTCGCCGGTACCGACGGATGCACGAAGACGATGTTGGGCGACACCGCGACGTAGGAGATCGGCGCGAAATCGCGAACCGGATCGAACGGTGCGACCGCGGACAGCAGCGGGTTGGACACGAGGTTGCTGCTGGAGAACAGCAGCGTGTGTCCATCGGGCACCGCCTTGGCAACGGTCTGGATCGCGATGTTGCCGGAGGCACCAGCGCGGTTGTCGACCACGACCGGCTGGCCCAGCCGGTCGGCCAGGCGGCCGGCGATCACCCGCGCGATGAAATCGGTAGGGCCGCCGGGTGCGAACGGAACCATCAGCCGGACTGGACGGACCGGGAACGCGTCGGAGGCGGTCGCCCCCTTCGTCTGTGCGACGGCCGCCGGCGCGATGCCGAGGACCGCGCAGGCCAACAGCCAGCGGCCGAGTGCACGGCCCGACCCGACCCGCGCGCGGTGGTGGAACGCTCGTCCCATGCCTGCAGTGATGCTCGCCATCGATCCTGCTCCTCCTGTCGACCCGGTTACATGCGCCGCGTGCCGGGTGTCGTTGCCGTGGCACTGCCTCGGGGAATTCCCGGCCGGGCCATGGGCGCGCAGAGTATACTCAAGCAGTATTGGCCGTCGAGGATCGCGGCGCGCCGCGACCTGCGCTAGCGACCTGCGTAAACCTGCAACGAACCGGCTGCGAACCTGCAGCGGACCTGCACCACCCCGCCCGCCCGTCGCAATGAAGCCTGCACCGTTTGCCTACGTTCGCGCTGAGTCCTTCGAGCATGCGCTCGATGTACTCGCTGAACACGGCGACGACGCGCTGGTGCTGGCCGGCGGACAAAGCCTGGTGCCGATGCTGAACCTGCGGCTGGTGCAACCGGCCGTAGTACTGGACATCAACGCGCTGCACGCACTGTCGACGATCGACACGCACGCCGAGGGCGGGCTGCGTCTCGGTGCGCTGGTCCGGCACCGCGAGATCGCCATCCATCCAGTGATCGCCACACGCGCTCCGCTACTGCGCGCAGCGGCGCCGTGGATCGCCCATCCGGCCGTGCGCCACCGTGGCACGCTGGGGGGTAGCCTCGCGCTGGGCGATCCGGCGGCCGAGTGGCCCGCCTGCGCGGTGGCCCTGGACGCCACGATCCGCCTCGCAAGCCGCGCGCGGGGCGAGCGTTGCGTCGCCGCCAGTGCGTTCTTCCAGGGGCTCTACCAGTCGGACCGCCGAGCCGACGAGCTGCTGGTGGGTTGCGAGTTCCCGCGGGCGAGCGACGACTCCGTGTTCTTCTTCCGCGAACTCGCGCGTCGCCATGGCGACTACGCATCGGTCGGGCTCGCGGTGTCGGCGCGCGGCCGACCAGGTGCATGGCAGGACCTGCGCCTGGTCTTCTTCGGTGTCGGCGACACACCGGTCAGCGCGACCGCCTGCAGCGCCGCGCTGATCGCCGGTGACGCCTTCGCCGACGCGCAGACACGACTCGAAGCCGAACTCGAGCCTAGGGCAGACCTCTGGTTCTCGGCACCGGCCAAGCGGCACCTGGCCGTGCAGCTCCTGCGGGACGCGTGGCGCGATCTCGGCAACCCGATCGGAGGAACGTGACCTGGAACCGACACGCACCATCGAACTGCAGGTCAACGGCAAGCCGGTACGGCTGGACGTGTCGCCGCGCGAGCACCTCGCCGATGCGCTGCGCCAGCGCTGCGGACTGACCGGCACCCACCTCGGCTGCGAGCACGGCGTGTGCGGGGCATGCACCGTGCGCGTGGACGGTGCTGCCATCCGCGGCTGCCTGATGCTGGCCGTGCAGGCCGACGGCAGGCAGGTGCGCACGATCGAGGGCGCGGGGGACGACCCGGTGATGCAGGCGCTGCAGCACGCATTCGTCGAACGCAACGCACTGCAGTGCGGCTACTGCACGGGCGGGTTCCTGCTGACCGCGGCGGAACTGCTCGAACTGGACCCGGATCCTTCGCGCGAAGCGATCCGCGAGTACCTCTCGGGCAACCTGTGCCGCTGCACGGGATACCAGGCCATCGTGGATGCGGTCGAACTGGCCGCGCGCCGGCTGCGTGGCCAGTCCGGCACGGACGTCGCTCTCCCATGAGCCGCGCACCGGACACACCCGAGGCGACCGACTCGCGCGCGGGTGCGATCGGACGGCCGACCGTGCGCACCGAGGCGTGGCGGTTCGTGACCGGTGCCGGCGCGTATGTCGATGACCTGCCGGCCCACCGGCTGCTGCATGCAGCCTTCCTGCGCAGCCCGGTCGCACACGGCTCGATCGTGAAGCTGGACCTCGCGCCGGCCTTGCAGATGGAAGGAGTGGTCGCCGCCTATGACGGCGAGGCGCTCGCCGCGCATTGCCAGCCGGTGCGCGGCCTGCTCGCGCACCTGCCCGACATGCAGGTGGCCCGGCAGTGGCCGCTGGCCCGCGGCCGCGTGCGCTGGGTCGGAGAGCCGGTGGCGATCGTGATCGCCGAGAGCCGCGCCCTCGCCGAAGACGCAGCGCAGGCCATCGCCTTCGAGTGGACGGACCTGCCGCCGCTCGTGGATGCAGGCGCGGCGCTGCAACCCGATGCGCCACTCCTGCACGAGGAACTGGACAGCAACCTGATGTTCTCCGCGACGGTCGCCACCGCGAACGTCGAGCAGGCGTTCGCGCAGGCCGCCTCGGTGGTCGAACTCGCACTGCGCTCGGAACGCGTGACCCCGATGGCCCTGGAACCCCGAGGTATCCTGGCGCAGTGGGATGCCTCGCAGAACCGACTCACCGTGCACATGGGCACGCAGGTGCCCTGGATGATGCAGGCGGTGTTCGCGAACGTGCTCGGCATCGGCCAGGACCAGGTCCGGGTGGTCGCGACCGATACCGGCGGCTCGTTCGGGTCGAAGATCCATTGCTACGGCGACGAGTCGGCGGTTGCCGTGGCGGCGCGGCTGGTCGGACGGCCGATCAGGTACGTGGTCGACCGGCTCGAGGCGTTCGTCTCCGACGTGCATGCGCGCGGCCATGAAGCCACCGTGCGTGCCGCCGTCGATGCCGACGGCCGGCTCACGGCGTTCGCGGTCGATGACCTGTGCGGCGCAGGCGCGTTCTCGATCTATCCGCGCGGCAGCGTGAACGAATCCCGCCACGTGCTGGGGCTCACCGGGGCCTGCTACCAGGCGACCGAATACCGCGCCCGGATACGGGTCGCACTGCAGACCAAGGCGATCTACGGGCAGTATCGCGGCGTCGGCCATCCGCTGGCCTGCCTGTTCACCGAGGCGGCGGTGGATGCAGCCGCGCGCCGGCTGGGCATGGATCCCCTCGCGTTCCGCCGGCGCAACCTGTTGCCAGACGATGCCTACCCGCATCGGGCACCGTCCGGAGCGCGCTTCGAGCGCCTGTCGCTGTGCGCCTGCCTGGATGAGCTGGCCCGGCTGATGGACTACGACCGGCTGCGCGCCGACCAGCGCGAGCGCGCCGCCGATCATGCGCGCGGGGCGCACCAGGGTGTATACCGCGGCATCGGACTCGCGGTGTTCGTCGAGAATTCCAACCACTCGTCGTCCAACTATGGCCGCGGTGGTGCGCCCATCGCAAGCCGCGACGGCGCGATGGTCCGGCTGACCCAGGGCGGTGGCATCCAGTGCGCGGTCGGATTGACCGACTCCGGCCAGGGCGTGACCACCGCCATGGCACAGATCGCCGCCGACGCGGTCGGCGCATCGATCGCCGATGTCCGCGTCTTAATGGGCGATACCGAGCACACGCCGGTCAGCGGCGGCAACTGGGGGTCGCGCGGCACCGGGATTTCCGGCGAGGCGCTGTGGCAGGCCGGCATCGCGCTGCGCGCCCAGCTGGTCGAAGCCGCGTCCGCCCTGCATGCATGCAGCCCGGACGCGCTCGAGCTCGTAGAGGGCGCGTTCCTGCGTCGCGATGACCAGGCGTGCGTGTGCACGCTGCAGGCATTGGCCGAGGCGATCTATTTCCGGCCCGAACGCTTCCCGCGCGGCTTCCAGCCGGAGCCCGCGGCGCAGCGCCACTACGCGCAGACCGAGTACGACGGCATCTACACCAATGGCGCCAGCGCGAGCTGGGTCGAGGTGGACACACGCACCGGCTTCATCAAGGTGCTCGGGCACTGGATCGTCGACGACTGCGGCACGGTGATCAACCCGCTGCTGCTGGACGAGCAGTTGCGGGGGGCGGCGGTGCAGGGCATCGGACAGGCGCTGTTCGAAGGTTGCCTGTACGGCGACCAGGGCGAACTGCGCAACGCCACGCTGGCCGACTACCTGGTGCCGATGGCGGCCGAGATGCCCGACATCCACGTGGGCCATGTCACCACGCCCACGGCCACCTCGGCACTCGGCGCCAAGGGCGGCGCCGAAGCGGGCGTCACCGGCGCGCTGGCCTCGGTCGTCAACGCGATCAACGATGCGCTGGCACCGCTGGATGCACAGGTGCTCGAACTCCCGGTCACGCCCGAGCGCGTGCTGCGCGCCATCGGCGCCATCCGCAGCCCCGCATCCTAAAGCCGGACCCGAAATCCGGGTCAGACACGCATTTCCGGCCAGCCCGTCGCGGAATGCGTGTCTGACCCGGATTTCCGGAAATGCGTGTCTGACCCGGATTTCGGGCGGCGGGGTTTGTGGTCAGGCGGTGACGATGAGCCAGTCGACTGCGACGGCGCCGTCGGCGGTGAGCATGATGGGGTTCAGGTCGAGTTCCGCCAGCCGGGGTCCGGCGGCGGCGGCGAGGCGGGACACGGCGCAGATCAGTTCGACCAGCTTCGCGCGGTCGACCGGCGGCTTGCCGCGCACGCCGTCGAGGATCGCGCGTCCGCGCAGGTCGTCGAGCATGCCGGCGGCCTGAGCGGGCGTGACGGGCGCGTGACGGAAGGTGACGTCCTTGATCACCTCGACCAGCACGCCGCCGATGCCGGCCATCACCACCGGACCGAACACCGGATCCTGGCTCACGCCGAGCACGAACTCTGCATCGCCGGGAATCATCTTCTGCACGATGATGCCGTCGATGCGCGCCTCTGGCACCTTGCGCTTGACGTTGGCCTGGATCGCCGTCCAGGCGTCGCGCACCGCGGCCTCGTCGGCCAGGCCGAGCTTCACGCCGCGCACTTCGGTCTTGTGCAGGATGTCCGGCGATTCGATCTTCATCGCCACCGGCCAGCCGAGCGCCTGCGCCGCTTCCACCGCCTGCTCGACCGTGGTTGCCAGCCGCACCGGCGCTGCATCAATGCCGGCCTCCGCAAGCAGGGCGGCCCCTTCAATCGTTGTGAGCGCCCGCTTCGATCCGGTCAGCCGGTCGAGCGTGGGCAGCGCCGGCAGCACGATGGCCTCGCGCGCTTCGCGATCGGCGAGCCAGCGCCGCCGGGCCTCGCTGAAGTGCACCAGCCCGGCCAGCGCATCCACCGACGGCTCGGCCATCCGGATCACCGGGATGCCCGCCGCGCGCAGCGCGAGCAGCGCCGGCTCGGGGATGCTGACCCAGCACACGACCAGCGGCTTGTCGTACTTCGCCTTGATCGCCTTGAAGATGTCGACGTTCATCTGCCACAGCTTCTCGGTCAGCGACAGCCACATGATCGCGACATGCACGTTCGGATCGTCCATCACGATCTCGATGCTTTTCTGGATCAGCGTCGGGTCGACCAGCCCCTGCGCGGTCACGTCGACCGGATTGCCGATCGATCCGAACACCGGCACCACCTCCTTCAGCCGGGCACGCGTCTCGGGCGTGAACTGGGCCATCTCGATGCCGAGTTCGCCCGCGCGGTCGGCCATGATCACGCCAGCACCGCCGGATCGCGTGATGACCGCCATACCATTGCCTTGCGCCGGCTCGCAGCAGGACAGCACCTCGACCATGTCGAGCAGCTGCTCTTCGTTGCGTACCCGCAGGAGCCCGTACTGCCGCGCGACGCCGTCGAACACGGCATCGGCGCCAGCCAGCGCGCCGGTATGGGACGCCGCCGCGCGGGCACCAGCCGCGGTGCGACCGACCTTGATCGCCACCAGCGGCTTGCCGCTGTCGATCGCGAAGCGCGCGGTCTCGATGAACCGCTCGCCGTTGCGCAGCCCTTCGATGTAGCCGGATCCGACGCGGATCTCTGGATCCTCCAGCACCGCGCGCATCGCCTCGGACCATTCGACATCGACTTCGTTGCCGGTGTTGATGAAATAGCCGAAGTTGAAGTGGCGACGGCGCGCGGTGCTGTTGGTCGCCGTGCCGAGCGCGCCCGACTGCGTGACGAAGGCCGCCGGCCCGGGCGGCGTCGGTCCGCTGGCGAACTGGCTGAAGGTGGCCATCACGTTGCGCGCGGCATTGATGAAGCCCAGGCAGTTCGGCCCGAGCATGCGCATGCCGGTGTCCTCGATCGCCTGCCGGACTTCCTGCTCGCGCTGCGCACCCTCGGGGCCGGTCTCGGAGAAGCCGGAACTGAACACCACCGCCGCACGCACGCCGCGCGCCGAAAGCTCGCGCAGCGTCTTCGCGACGATCGCCGCTGGCGTGGCGACGATGGCGAGGTCGACGCCATCGGGCAGCGACTGCACGTCCGGATAGCAGGTGAGGTCGGCGATGCGGTCGTACTTCGGGTTGACCGGATAGATGCCGCCGTTGAATTTCTTGTCGACCAGCGCGCGCACCGTGCGGCCGTTCAGCTTCTCGGGATCGCCCGAAGCGCCGAGCACCGCGATCGCGCGCGGATCGAACAGCGGCTGGAGGGATCCACGCTGGGGCCGGGACTTCGCCTCCGGCGGGGTGGACGGTTGCTGTGTGTTCTCGGTCACGGCGGGCTCGATCGCGGTTGCTGCGTGGGGCGCCGACGATAGCGCAACGACGCCAGTGGAGCAATTTGCCGGCCCGGGTATGGCACCATGCTGGAAACAGGAGGAGAACATGGACAGCATCACGACGATCCATCGCGAAGGCGTACGCAACAGGGTGCCGATGGCGCTGCAGAAGACCGACAGGTCGCCATTCGTGGCAGCAGCGACATTCGTGTCCGCCGCCGGCACCGCATTGTCGGCCGTCGCCGCCACGATGCTGCTTGCCGCCGCACCCACGCCGGCGCAGGCACAGACCTTCCCGGTCAAGGCAGTCAGGCTGGTGCACACCTTCCCCGCTGGCGGTCCCGTCGACTTCGTCACCCGCGGCGCAGCCGAGGAGCTGTCGAAGCTCTGGGGCCAGCCGGTGATCGTCGACCCGCGCCCCGGCGGCGGTGGATCCATCGGCAACGAGATCGTGCGCGTGTCTCCGCCGGATGGCTACACGCTGCTCACCGGCACCCATTCGGGCATGGTCGCGGCACCGCTGCTGAACACGTCGGTGAAGTACCACCCGCTGAAGGACTTCACGCCGATCACCCAGATGGTCAACAGTCCGTTCTTCATGGTCGCCAACGCGCAGGTGCCGGCGACCAACCTGAAGGAACTGCTTGCGCTGCTGAGGGCGCAACCGGGCAAGCTCAACTATGGATCGGTCGGCCAGGGCAGCTCGACCCATCTCGCCTTCGAGATGTTCGCCTTCACCGCAGGCATCCAGGCGCTGCACGTGCCCTACAAGGGCACCGCGCCGATGATCGTCGACCTGCTGAGCGGCACCCTGCAGCTCACCATCACCAGCATCCCGACGGTGCTGCCGCACATCAAGACCGGGAAACTGCGGGCCATCGCGAACGGTTCGCTGAAGCGCTCGACGGCCCTGCCCGATGTGCCCAGCTATGCAGAGGCCGGCCTGCCCGGCTTCGAGTCGGTCACGTGGTACGGACTGTTCGGTCCGGCACGCCTGCCCGCCGCGCTGGTCAAGGAGATGAACGCGACCGCGCTCAAGGCGCTGGCCAGCCCCGCCCTGCTCGCACGCTACAACGAGGCCGGGCTCGAGACCGTCGCCAGCACGCCGGAACAGTTCCGCAAGTTCGTCGGCGAAGAGTACGAGCGCTGGGCGAAGCTGATCAAGCAGGCCGGCATCACCGCGCAATAAGTACCCGGCGAAGGATGACCCCGGCGCCGGCGGTCAGTGCCGGGCCGGCCAGAGCCAGGCCGCGCCGCGCACGCCGGACGAATCGCCGTGCCGGTTGCGCACGAGCGGGGTATCGACGCGGTCGGAGAACACATGCGGCCCCCACAGGGCCGGAATGCGCTCGTACAGCGGATCGATGTTCGACAGCCCGCCGCCCAGCACGATCACGTCCGGGTCGAGCAGGTTGATCACGCCCGCCAGCGCACGCGCGGCCCGCCCACAGTAGCGCTCGAGCGTCGCTGCGCATCCGGCGTCGCCGGCCGCCGCAGCTGCCGCCACCGCCGCCGCAGGCATCGCCTGCCCGGTCGCGTGCAGGTGGTCTGCGGACAGGCCAGGCCCGGACAGCCAGGTCTCCACGCAACCGGCGCGGCCGCAGTAGCACGCAGGGCGCGGCGAATCGGCCTCGTCCATCAGCGGCAGCGGGTTGTGCCCCCATTCGCCAGCGATGGAATTGCGGCCTTCCAGAACCCGGCCATCGACCACGATGCCGCCACCCACGCCGGTGCCGAGGATCACGCCGAACACCACCCGCGCGCCTGCGCCAGCGCCGTCGACCGCTTCCGACAGCGCGAAGCAGTTCGCATCGTTGGCAAAGCGCAGCGGCCGCGCCAGCCTCGCCTCGAGGTCGGCCGCCAGTTCCCGTCTGTTCAGGCAGGTGGAGTTCGAGTTCTTCAGGCGCCCGGTCGCGCTGGAGAAGGCACCGGGCGTGCCGATGCCGACCCGTGCCGGCCCGGAGCGCCCAAGCGCAGGATCGCCTTCGATCGCGGCGATCAGTCCGACGATCGCCTCGAGCGTGCCCTCATAGTCCCCCTGCGGCGTCGGGCGGCGCAGGCGTGCCAGTTGCGCACCGCCGCCGTCGATCGCGATCGCCTCGATCTTGGTGCCGCCGAGGTCGATGCCGATGCGCAGCGACGCCCCGTCGTCGGGGACGCCGCTGCCGCGGTCGACGTGCCCTGCCCCCGCGCCGGTCACTCGGCCTTGATGTTGGCCTGCTTCGCCACCTCGACGAAGCGCTGCGCCTGCTGTGCGATGAACGTGTCGAACTCGCGCGCACCCATCGGGATCGGGTCTGCACCCAGCGTGCGGAAGCGCTCGCGGATCTCGGGCAGGTTGAGCACACGCACGACCTCGGCGTTCAGCCGGTCGACGATCGGCCGCGGCGTCGCGGCCGGTGCCAGCAGTCCGAACCAGGTGTCATAGCGGAAGCCGGCCAGGCCCGCCTCGGCAATCGTGGGCGTGTCGGGCAGCTGCGGCTGGCGCTTGGCCACCGTGATGCCCAGGGCGTTGACCTTGCCACTGGTGGTCTGCGGGATCGCATTGGGCATCGGCGTGATCGTGTAGTTCACGGTGCCCGCGATCACGGCGTTGAGCGCCTCGGGGATGCCCTTGAACGGTACGTGCGTGGCCTGGATGCCGGCCATGCTGTTGAACAGCTCGGCGACGAAGTGGGTCGAGGATGCGATGCCGCCGGAGGAGAAGTTCATCGAACCGGGCTTGGCCTTCGCCTGGGCGATGAGTTCCTTCACGGTCTTCGGGCCACTCGCCGCGGTGACCAGCACCGAGGCGACGTTCACCGTGGTGGTGATGCCGGCGAAATCCTTCAGGATGTTGTACGGCAGCTTGGCGGTGACCGCCGGGCCGATTGCGTGCGAAGCCGACACCGATAGGATGGTGTAGCCGTCCGGGTTGCCGCGCGCGACGAGTTCCCCGGCGACGATGCCACCGGCGCTGGGCCGGTTGTCGATCAACACCGGCTGCTTGAGGCCGTCGGACAGTTTCTCTGCCACTACCCGTGCCGAAATGTCGACCACGCTGCCGGCCGAGAAGCCGACCATGATGCGCAGCGGACGCTGCGGGAACTCCTGGGCGGACGCCGCAGGGACGGCGATGGCGAAGGCCACGGCGGCCGCGAGCGGCATGCCCGCATGCGCACGACGCGGGACGGTTCCGACAGGCGTGGAAAGACGGTTCATCGAAGGTCCTCTGGAGGATGGGGAAATCGGGATGGCAATGATGTTCATCCGCGCCCCTTTAGGCAAGTGCCGTAAGCGCTGGCGGTGCTGCACACGGCTCGACGCTGATGCAGAATAGGCCCATCGACGCTCAAGCCTGAAAGGCCCGGCCATGAAGGGGTACCACGACATCGGCGGCGAGCCCGCCGGCGAGATCCCGAAGCAGGAACACGAGATGCTGCTCTGGGAGAAGCGGGTGGAGGCCATGCTGCTGCTGCTCTCGCAGAAGGGCGTGATGCGCGTGGACGAGAACCGGCGCGGCCTGGAATCGGTCGGCGCCGAGGTCTACCACGGTGCCGGCTACGCGCAGCGGCGCATCCAGTCGATCAGCACCAACCTGATCGCCAAGGGACTCATCTCGATCGAGGAGCTGGCGGCGAAGGTCGCCGACATCGAGCGGCGCAAGGACGTGCTGCCGTGAGCGCGGCGCAGGCGCAAGGCACCGTGCTCTCGCCGGGCGACACGGTCGCGGTACTCGATGCAGACGTGCCCGGCCACATCCGCACGCCCTTCTATGTGCGCGGCAAGCGCGGCGTGATCGAACGCGCAGTCGGCCGCTTCCGTAACCCCGAGGAGCTGGCCTACGGCCGCAGCGGCGAGCCCATGCGCATGCTGTACCGGGTGCGCTTCGCCCAGGCCGAGGTCTGGCCCGACTACGACGGCCCCGCGGTCGATACCATCGACGTCGACCTCTACGAACACTGGCTCAGGAAGGCCTGACATGCATATCGGACACGACCATCCGCATGCGCACGGCGAGGCGCACGACCCGCACGCTCCGCAAGGAGACCATGACGACACGCTCGACTACTACCGCAAGCTCGAGATCGCGGTCCGCGAACTGCTGATCGAGAAGAGCGTGCTCACCGCCGACGAGGTCCGGCGCACGGTCGAGAGCTACGAGAGCCGCACGCCCGAAGGCGGCGCACGCGTGGTCGCCCGCGCCTGGGTCGACCCCGAGTTCAAGGCGCTGCTGCTGCAGGACGCCACCGCCGCCTGCGAATCGCTCGGCTTCGACATGAACGTGTTCGACGTGAAACTCACGGTGGTCGAGAACACGCCGAAGGTGCACAACGTGATCGTCTGCACACTCTGCTCCTGCTATCCGCGCATGCTGCTGGGCATGCCACCGGCCTGGTACAAGAGTCGCGCCTACCGCTCGCGCCTGGTGCGCGAGCCGCGCGCGGTGCTGCGCGAGTTCGGCACCGTGCTGCCCGACGATGTCGCGGTGCGGGTGCACGACTCCACGGCCGACCTGCGCTATATCGTGCTGCCGATGCGGCCGGAAGGCAGCGAAGGCCTGACCGAAGCGCAGCTCGCGCAGCTGGTGTCGCGCGACAGCATGGTCGGCGTCACCGCACTGCCGGCGGTGACGGCTTGAGCCTGCCGAAGGTCACCGGTGCGGTCGGGCTGTTCGACCGCACGCGGGCGCTGCTCGACGGACGCGCGCCGGTCGAAGGCTTCGACGTCGACTGGACCTCGGGCGAACTCGAGAGCCTATTCTCCCGCGCGTTCGAGACCGCCGAGTTCGACATCACCGAGCTGTCGTTCTGCAACTACCTGATCGCCACCGCGCGCGGTGCTTCGCCCTATGTGGCGCTGCCGATCTTCCCGACGCGCTGCTTCCGGCATCACGCGATGTTCGTGCGTGGCGCGGCAGGCATCCGCACGCCGAAGGACATCGAGGGACGCCGCGTCGGCACCCGCGAGTTCACCAACACCGTCTCGCTGGTCGTGCGCGGCATCTGGTCCGACTACTACGGCGTCGACCTTTCGAAGGTGCACTGGGTGGTCGGCGACGTCGACCGGCAGGAGCGCGCGCAGGTCACCGCACCGAAGCTGCGCAACGGCTGGTCGATCGAGACCTCGGGCGGGCGCTTCCTCGCCGACCTGGTCGCCGAGGGTGGCCTCGATGCGCTGTGCGCCTACACGCCGCCGCGTACCTTCGACGGCAGCACGGTCGCGCGCATGTTCCCCGACTACGCAGCCGAAGAGCAGCGCTACTGGCGCGACACGGCGCTGTTCCCGATCATGCACGTGATGGTCGTGCGCAGGAGCATCCTCGAGGCGCATCCGTCACTGGCGCCCGCGCTGATGGCCGCGTTCGCGAAGGCGCGCGACCTGGCGGTGGCAGAGCTCGAGATCGAGCAGGCGCCGAAGGTGATGCTGCCATGGACACCGACCCACCTCGAGCAGACGCGCGGGGTGATGGGCCACGATTTCTGGCCGTATGGCGTAGCTGCGGGCGTGGGTGCCGGCGATGCCCCCGAGAACCGGCGCACCGTCGAGACGCAGATCGGCTGGGCCCATGCGCAGGGGCTGATCGACCGCCCGGTGCCGCTCGACGAGTTCTTCGCGCCCGGCGCCCTGCAACTGGCACGCTGCTGAGCAAACGCGGATACCGACCGATGGCAGCCACACCGAAGTGCGCCCCGACCGTCCGCCTGATCGAGCAGCGCGACCGGCCGCAGTGGCAGGTCCTGTGGGCGGGTTACCTGGACTTCTACGAAGTCGTGCTCGATGCCGCCACCACGCAGGCGCTGTGGTCGCGCCTCTTCGACCCGGCCTCGACCGTGCACGGGCTGGTCGCCGAAGGAGCCGATGGCACCGCGATCGGCCTGTGCCACTACATCCTGCATGCGAACACCTGGGAGATTGCGCCAGTCTGCTACCTCGAGGACCTGTACGTGCAGCCGGGCGAACGTGCACGCGGCGTGGGTGCGGCGCTGATCGACGACCTGCGTGCACGAATGGGCCGCGAAGGCTGGTCACGCATCTACTGGATGACGCGCGAGGACAACTACCGGGCCCGTGGCCTGTACGACCGGTTCACGAAGCGCGACGCGTTCGTGCGCTACGTGCTTCGGTCGAACGGCTGAGCCACGCCGCCTGCTGCAGGATCAGCCCTTCGCGCCGTCCGCAGGCCTGGCGAGGGGGATGCCCAGTGCACGCGCGGCCGCTGCGAAGCGGTCACCGCGCGTCACCACCAGCCAGGCACTGGCACCTGCACCCGCCTCGGGCACGACCGGACGGGCGATCCGGAATGCGCGGCAGGGATGCGCGAGATGCGTCATGAGCGCATTGAACGCAGCGACCACCGCATCGACGTCGAGCCTGTTGCCGTGGTGGGCGGTACCGAATGCATGACGCTGGCCCAAGCATTCGAAGCTGACCAGCCAGCGCCCGCGCTCGAGCACCTGCCTGGTCGTACCCAGCGCCACCGGCGGCCGCGCCGCGGCAGCCAGTGCCGCCAGCAGCCGGTCGGCGCGCGGCTGCGTCGCGCCGGCATCGACCGCGCACTCGACGAGCTGGCGCCCGAACAGGGCTGCCCACAGGGGGGAAGGATCTTCGATCGCGGGCGCTGGATCGGCGATCGCCGCATCCACCACCGCCGCGCCTGCCGGCGTCATCGAGCGAAAGCCGTGCAACATCAGGAAGTCGCTGATCTTCGCGCCAGTGAGTGCACGCTCTCGCCATATGAACGGCGTGCGGCGCCACGGTTCGAGCGAGCCGATCGTGCGCGCATCGACCACGCCGGAGCGCACCAGCACCAGCGCCCTCTCGGGAATCAGCGCACCGTCCGGCCCATCTGCCAGCACGGCCTTTATCGCATCGAGCCCATCCGCACGCGCGGCCGGCACGCGCGCGTCCACCTCGGCAGCTTCGCGGCCCAGGGGCCGCAGCAGTCGACGCAAGGCGGGTAGCGTCATGTCGTCAGTCGAGGGCATCCATGTACCCCGCGATTCTACGTGCAACAGCGGTGACACAGGGACAGGCAGTACCGTCGCGTCCGCCAACGAAAAAGCCCCGCCGAAGCGGGGCTTTCCTGCAGCAGTCCCGGACAGGCCCGCATGCACGGGCCGTTCCGGAGGGCCGGGAGGCCGGTATTACATGTCCATCCCGCCCATGCCGCCCATGCCGCCGTGGTTGTGGCCGGCGTGGCCGCCTGCGTCGTCCTTCGCCGCCTCGGCAACCATCGCGTCGGTGGTGAGGATCAGGCCGGCAACCGAAGCTGCGTTCTGCAGTGCGACGCGCGCAACCTTGGTCGGGTCCAGCACGCCCATCTCGACCATGTCACCGTACTGGCCGGTGGCAGCGTTGTAGCCGAAGTTGCCCTTGCCTTCGACGACCTTGTTGACGACGACCGAAGCCTCGTCACCGGCGTTCGAAGCGATCTGGCGCATCGGCTCCTCGATCGCACGCAGCACGATCTTGATGCCGGCTTCCTGGTCGATGTTGTCGCCCTTCACCTTGCCCAGGTTGGAGCGGGCACGCACCAGCGCCACGCCGCCGCCAGGGACGATGCCTTCTTCGACGGCGGCACGGGTGGCGTGCAGCGCGTCTTCGACACGGGCCTTCTTCTCTTTCATCTCGACTTCGGTCGCGGCACCGACACGCACCACGGCGACGCCACCGGCCAGCTTCGCAACACGCTCCTGCAGCTTCTCACGGTCGTAGTCGCTGGTGGCTTCCTCGATCTGCGCGCGGATCTGCTTGATGCGCGACTCGATGCTCGCCTTGTCGGCGTGGCCGTCGATGACCGTGGTCTCTTCCTTGCCCACTTCGATGCGCTTGGCCTGGCCGAGGTCGGTCAGGGTGGCGTTCTCGAGCTTCAGGCCGACTTCTTCAGCGATGACCGTGCCGCCGGTCAGGATCGCGATGTCTTCCAGCATGGCCTTGCGGCGGTCGCCGAAGCCCGGGGCCTTGACGGCGCAGGTCTTCAGGATGCCACGGATGTTGTTCACGACCAGGGTCGCCAGCGCTTCGCCGTCGACTTCTTCGGCGATGATCAGCAGCGGACGGCCGGCCTTGGCGACCTGCTCGAGCACGGGCAGGAGGTCACGGATGTTCGAGATCTTCTTGTCGTGCAGGAGGATGTAGGGGTTCTCCAGCACCGACTGCTGCTTCTCGGCGGTGTTGATGAAGTAGGGCGAGAGGTAGCCACGGTCGAACTGCATGCCCTCGACGATGTCGAGTTCGTTCTCGAGCGACTTGCCGTCTTCGACGGTGATCACGCCTTCCTTGCCGACCTTGTCCATCGCCTTGGCGATGATGTCGCCGATGTCGCTGTCGGAGTTCGCCGAGATCGAGCCGACCTGTGCGATTTCCTTGTTGGTCGTGCAGGGCTTGCTGATCTTCTTGAGTTCGGCGACGACCGACTCGACGGCCTTGTCGATGCCGCGCTTCAGGTCCATCGGGTTCATGCCGGCGGCAACGTACTTCATGCCTTCCTGCACGATCGACTGGGCCAGCACCGTCGCGGTGGTGGTGCCGTCACCGGCGATGTCGGAGGTCTTCGAAGCGACTTCCTTCAGCATCTGCGCGCCCATGTTCTCGAACTTGTCCTTCAGTTCGATTTCCTTGGCGACGGAGACACCGTCCTTGGTCACGGTCGGGGCACCGAAGCTGCGCTCGAGCACGACGTTGCGGCCTTTCGGGCCAAGGGTGACCTTGACTGCATCTGCCAGCACGTTCACGCCGACGACGATCTTGGACCGTGCGCTGTCGTGGAATTTGACGTCTTTAGCTGCCATGTCTGAATCTCCTGAATTCGGGGGTTGTTGCTTGCTGCGGAACGAAGAGACCGGGCGGGATTACAGATCCACGACGCCCATGATGTCTTCCTCGCGCATCACGAGGAACTCTTCGCCCTTGACCTTGACGGTCTGGCCGGAGTACTTGCCGAACAGGACGCGGTCGCCGACCTTCACGTCGAGCGGGCGGGTCTTGCCGTCGTCGAGGATCTTGCCATTGCCGACGGCGATGACTTCGCCCTGATCAGGCTTCTCTGCAGCGGTGTCGGGGATGACGATGCCGGAGGCAGTCTTGCGCTCTTCTTCGAGGCGACGGACCACGACGCGGTCGTGCAGCGGACGGATTTTCATGTGTGAGCTCCTGCTTGGATTTGCTGCTGTTGAACACCACCGAGTGCCGCGTCCGACGGAAGGATCGCTGCCCGCCGCCTGGGTTGTTAGCACTCGCCGAAATAGAGTGCTAATAATAGACAGGCTTCCGGCCAATTTGCAAGCAGGTCAATTTGTCCGGGCCGGAGCCGATAGGAATCGAGTCTGACTGTGGCGTTTTCGAGTCGTTTCTGCCCGCCAGCGACAGCGAATGCCCGCCACCGTGCACGGGTGTAAGGGTTGCGACGTTAAACTATCCGATTGCCCTGATTTTCCACTCCGACCGGCCGCAGTGCCGCCCGCTGCGCCCTGTCCCTGAAGCACCCCAAAGCATGCACCTCCCCGCCCCAGTACCGGTTCCGACCCTCCCCGCCTCCCCCGTCCGCCGCCGCGCGCTGGCTTCAGGCCTGCTTTCGCTGGCAGCAGGCGGCATGCCCGGCCTCGCCGGCGCGCAGGGCCGCATGCCACCGCAGACGCAACCCCAGGCGCAGCCTACCGCCGTCCCGGCCAGCCTTTCACCAATGCCCCAGCCCGACCGGCGCCTCACGGCCGCCGCGCAGCTGATGGCGGGCATCACGCCGGCATCGGGCGATCCGGTCATCGACCGCTTCGTCGCGCTCGACGCGTTCCGGTCGCACCAGGCCTGGATGCGCGAGCAGTGGACTCCGGTGCGCGCCCGGCTGTCGGCGATGGAAACCTGGCGCGACCAGAACATCCGCGTGCCCGATGCGCGCAACCGGACGATGCTCTACCCGTTCAGCGGCCCCGATTTCCTGAACGCGTATGCGCTGTTCCCCAACCATGCACGCTATGTGTTCTTCAGCCTGGAGCGGCCGAGCGAACTGCCCGACCTCGCCACCAAGACGCCACAGGAGTTCACCGAGCTGCTGGCGAGCGTGCGCGACGCGCTGCGCGACATCTTCGAGCGCAATTACTTCATCACCTCGTACATGAGCCGCCAGCTCACCGCACCGCGCCTGCGCGGCACGGTGCCGGTGATGGCGGTGATGATGGCTCTGTACAACCGTCAGATCGTGTCGGTCGAGCCGGTCGACCTGTTCCCGGAACTCACCGCCGCCTACGCCGATCCGGCCAGCAAGCGGCCGCGCATGCCGCTGCGCGGGACGCGCATCGTGTTCATGGATCCGGCTACGCGCACCACACAGTCGCTGCAGTACTTCTCGCTCGACGCGACCGACCGTGCGCTGGCGTTCTACCCGGAGTTCACCACCTGGCTGACCCGGCAGGGCCCGGCCACCGCGCTGGTGAAGTCGGCGTCCTACCTGCTTCACGACCGGCAGTTCCTGCAGGTGCGCGAGGCGCTGCTGTCGACCGCGGACACCGTCGTGCAGGACGATACTGGCGTGCCCTATCGCGTGCTTCGCCAGGCCGGCTGGGATGTGCAGCTGTACGGAGAATACCGCAAGCCGATCCCGGCGCTTGCCTACGGCTACCAGCGCGACCTGCAGGAGTCGTTCATCAAGAACGGCAACCCGGCCCGCCTGCCGTTCCCGTTCGGCTACCACTGGCGTGAAGGCGGGGCCGGCTCCGGCCTGCTGATCGCCACCCGGCCGCTGACCACCGCGGGCACGCCGGCCACCACAGTACGCTGAGCCTGGCGCACGCGGCTACGCCCGGATGGTGACCGGCGACGACTTCACCCTCCCACGCGGGACCACCCGGGGCACGTTCGAAGCCCCGGACGGCGTCCGGCTGTCCTTCCTGCAGGCAGGCCTGCGCTCGGCGCGGCCGTCGTTCCTGCTGCTGCCGGGCTGGAGCATGCCGGCCTGGGTGTGGGCCGCGCAGTTCGGACCGCTGTCGGCCGATCGCGCGGTGTTCGCACTCGACCCTCGCGGGCAGGGCGAATCGGAGCGGCCGGACACGGGCTACGACATCCGTACCCGAGCGCGCGACCTGCATGCGTTCGCCAGTTCGATCGCACCGGTGATCGTTGTCGGCTGGTCGCTCGCCGCGCTCGAGGTACTGGAGGCGGTCCACCAGTTCGGTGCCCTGCCGTTCGCTGCGGTCGTGCTGGTGGACAGCTCGGTCGGCGAGGAGCCGGCCCCGGCGCCTGGCTCGCCGCTCATCGACGCACTGCAGGCCGACCGCGAGTCGGCCCTGGACGACTTCGTTCGCGCCGTGTTCGCCAGCGGCCGGCCGGAGGCTGAACGGCCGGAGGCTGAGGTGCGCGCGCTGGTGGACGGCGCGCTGCGCATGCCGCTGGCGGCGAGCCTTGCGCTGTTCCCGCGCGACATCCCGCGCGAACACTGGCGCGATGTCGTACGCTCGATCGAACTGCCGCTGCTCTATGCCGTGTCGCCGCAATTCCAGGAGCAGGCCTGGAACCTGCGCAGGAACCGGCCGCGTACGCAGGTCGAGGTGTTCCACCGCTCAGGCCATGCGCTGTTTGCCGACGAGCCCGAGCGCTTCAATCGCCTGCTGGTGCATTTCTCGCGCACGATGGGTGCGCTGCAGGTTCCGCTGCACCGCTGAGGCCTAGCGACGAAGGCGATGGCATGCGCCGCGTGGCGATGTACGCCCCTGCGCCAGCGACAGCAACTCCTCGTGGTCCGGTGCAACGGCCATCACGAACTCGGCACCAAGCGCAACGCGACCGTCCCGGCCTCGGGCAGGTCGACGAGCTTCTCGCGCATGAAGCCATGCCAGTGCAGCGTGAGGATCACCGGCGTGTCCCTGCAGGGCACGGCGGCCATGGTCACCGCGACGAGCGGCAGCTTCATCGCATCGCACTGGTCCTCGATCAACCGGGCAACATTCAATATCGACTGGTACCTCCTGGAGCATGACCACAAGGGGGACAAGAAGTGTTTCGCGGTATTCTCGCTGCATGTGCATCCAAGAAAAAACGACACCAGTGTCAAGAACGTTATCGGACACCGGTGGCGCACCTTCATGTGCATGTGCAATCAGCAGCGGGCACGCATGAGTGCGAACGACGCGCTGCTCGCACGCAGCCTCGCGCATGTGTGGAACCCATGCACGCAGATGAAGCAGCACGACACCTGGCCGATGGTGCCGATCGCGCGCGGCGAAGGTGCCTGGCTGTACGACCTCGAAGGCCGCCGCTATCTCGATGCGATCAGCTCCTGGTGGGTGAACCTGTTCGGTCATTGCAATCCGCGCATCGGGGGACCGCTGTCCGAACAGCTGCACACGCTGGACCATGTGATGCTCGCCGGCTTCACGCATCCGCCGGTGGTCGAACTGTCGGAGCGCCTGTCCGCGCTGGCGCCGCGCGCCTCCGATGCACGCCTGCGCGCAGGCGGCGGTCCCCTCGGCCATGCAAGCTACGGCAGCGACGGCGCATCGGCGACCGAGATCGCCCTGAAGATGGCCTTCCACTACTGGCGCAACCGCGGCCAGCCATCGAAGCAGCGCTTCATCGCACTGGCCGGCAGCTACCATGGCGAGACTCTGGGTGCGTTGTCGGTCACCGACCTCGCGGTGTTCCGCGATGCCTATGCACCGCTGCTCAAGGTGCCGCTGCTCGTGCCCGCCCCAGGCCCGGCGAGCGCCATGCCCTGCTGCGCCGACTGCACCATCGATGCACTGGCCGCGCTGGAGGCAGCGCTCGAACGCTGCGCCGGATCGATCGCCGCGATGATCGTCGAACCGCTGGTGCAGGGCGCCTCCGGCATGCGCATGTACCACCCCGACTACCTCGCCGGGGCACGCGCACTGTGCACGAAGCATGGCGTGCTGCTGATCGCCGACGAGATCATGACCGGCATGGGCCGCACCGGCACGATGTTCGCCTGCGAACAGGCCGGCATACAGCCGGACTTCCTCTGCCTGTCGAAGGGCATCACCGGCGGCTACCTGCCGCTGTCGGTGGTGCTCACCACCGACGAGGTCTACGACGCGTTCTACGACGACAGCAGCGCGCGCGCCTTCCTCCACTCGCATTCGTACACCGGCAATCCGCTCGCCTGCCGCGCGGCGCTCGCGACACTGGACATCTTCGCCCAGGACGACACGATCGTGGCCAACCGGGCACGCTCGGCCGCACTCACGGCACGTGCGCAGCAGATCGCCGTCCATCCCCACGTACGCAACTTCCGCAACCTCGGCATGATCTGGGCGTTCGAGGTCGACTGCGCGGATCCCGCCTTCGGGCGACGGCTGTTCACCGCCGCACTCGAGCGCGAACTGCTGCTGCGCCCGATCGGCAACACCGTCTACTTCATGCCGCCCTACATCCTCGACGATGCGCAGGTCGCGCACCTGGTCGACGGCACGCTGGACGCACTGAACACCGTGCTGGAAGGCTGAACCCATGCGCACCACTGCCCCGACCCTGACCTTCCTCGGCGCCGCCGGTGAAGTCACCGGCTCGTGCTACCTGGTCGAGATGCCCGGTCTGCGCTTCCTCGTCGACTGCGGCATGTTCCAGGGCGGGCGCGAGGCTGGCGGGAAGAACCGCCGCGCCTTCCCTTTCGATCCGGCCGCGATCGACTTCGTGCTGCTTACGCATGCGCACATCGACCACAGCGGCCTGCTGCCCAGGCTCGCCGCCGAAGGGTTCGCCGGTGCGATCCATGCCACCGCACCGACGGCCGACCTGGCCGCGGTGATGCTGCGCGATTCGGCCTACATCCAGGAGAAGGAAGCCGAGTGGTCGCGCAAGTCGGCCGGCGCATCGGCGCGCCAGCGCGGCTCGAAGCATCCGCCGCGCCGCCATGACGACATCGAGGTCGATCCGCTGTATCGGATGGCCGATGCCGAAAGAGCGATCGCGCTGTTCGCGCGCCAGCGCTACGAAGCGCCGTTCGAGCCACATGCAGGGGTGCGCGTGGTGCTGCGCGACGCCGGCCACATCCTGGGTTCGGCCAGCGCGGAGGTGACGCTCACCCTTCCCGGCGGCAGCCATCGCATCGTATTCTCGGGTGACCTCGGCCAGCCCGGCCATCCGATCGTGCGCGATGCGGTGCCGGTGCCACGGGCCGACACGCTGCTGGTCGAGTCGACCTACGGCGACCGGCTGCACCGTCCGATGGACGCGACGCTGGACGAACTGGTCGAAGCGCTGGCAAGCGCGCTGGTGACGCGCCGCGGCAACGTGGTGATACCGGCGTTCGCGGTCGGACGTACCCAGGACCTGCTGATGCTGCTGATCCGCCTCACGCGCGAGGGCCGGCTGCCACCAATGGACGTGTACGTCGATTCGCCACTGGCGACGAGCGCGACCCGGATCACGCTGCAGCACACCGGCGAACTGGACGAGGAGGCGGCGCAGCTCGGAGGCTGGCTCGCCTCGGCGAAGGGCCAGCCGCGCATCCACTTCTCGGAGACGGTCGAGGACTCGATGTTCATCAACACGATCCGCGACGGCGCGGTGGTCATCTCGGCCAGCGGCATGTGCGATGCCGGGCGGATCAAGCACCACCTGAAATACAACCTGCCGCGCCCGGAGTGCACGATCATCATCACCGGCTTCCAGGCGCAGGGCACGCTCGGCCGGCGCATCGTCGATGGCGCGCCGCTGGTGCGCCTGTTCGGCGAGGACGTGCCGGTACGCGCGAAGGTGTGCACGATCGGCGGGCTGTCGGCACACGCCGACCAGGGCGCGCTGCTCGGCTGGCTCGGCGGCTTCGAGCAGCCACCCGGGCAGACCTGGGTCGTGCATGGCGAATCGGGCGCGGCCAGCAGCTTCGCAAAGGCTGTCGGCGAACGGTTCGGCTGGACGGTGGGCGTGGCCGAGGCCGGGCAGGCGATCGTGCTGCCGTTACAGCCGGACGCGCCATGAGCCTGCGGACGCTGCCGCGTACGCGCTCGTTCGGTCGCACGCACGCAGTCACCGCGCTGCTCGCGCTATGCATCGCCACGCCGCTGCCAGCGTCGATGCCAGCGGCCGCCCAGAATAGCCAGCAGGCACAGCCGCGCGGACGTACGCCTGCGGTGGTATCGGCCGCGCTCGCGCGCGCCGGGATCCCGGAGTCGGCCGTCGGCCTCGTGGTGCAGGACCTCGACGGCAGCGAACCGGTCGTCTCGCTCAACGCCGACAGCGCGATGAATCCGGCATCGACGATGAAGCTGCTGACCACCTTCGCCGGGCTCGAGTTGCTTGGCCCGTCGTTCACCTGGCGCACCGAGATGGTGACCCAGGCACCGCAGCGCGGCGACGTGCTCGAGGGCGATCTGGTGATCCGCGGCAGCGGAGACCCGCGGCTGACGCAGGAGGCCTTCTGGCTGATGCTGCGCACGCTGCGCGCCCGCGGCATCCGCGAGATCCGCGGCGATCTGGTGCTCGACCGCAGTGCGTTCGCGATCGAGGCGCGCGATGCATCAGTGTTCGACAACGAACCCTCGCGGCCGTACAACACGCCGCCGGACGCGCTGCTGGTCAACTTCCGGGCGGTGATGGTGCGCCTGCTTCCCGACCCGCAGCGCGGCACGGTGTCGGTAAGCCTGGATCCGCCGCTGCCGCAGGTCTCTCTGGGCATCGCGGTCAAACCCGATGCGTCGATCGAATGCGGCAATCCGTTCGCGAAGCTCGGCGTCGACGTGCAGGGCAACGCATCGGCTGCCAAGGTCACGGTGGCCGGCAGCTATCCGCTCGCCTGCGGCGAGCGTGCCTGGCCGATCAGCGTGCTGTCGCACCGGGAGTATGTGTCCGGCCTGTTCCAGCAGCTGTGGCGCGATCTGGGCGGCACACTGACCGGGCAGGTACGCGACGGCAGCGCTGGCGAGCGGCCGCGCGTGCTCGCGGCAAACGTGTCGCCCGCGCTGTCGGAGATCGTGCGCGACATCAACAAGTGGAGCAACAACGTGATGGCCCAGCAGCTCTACCTGGCGCTTGGCATGGCGCAGGCACCGGGGCAGGGCCAGGGTCAGAGTCAGGGCACGGGCGGCGGCGCCACCTGGACCCGCTCGTCGCAGGCCGTCGCCGACTGGGCGCGTGGCCGACGGCTGTCGCTGCCCTCGCTGGTAGTGGAGAACGGGTCCGGCCTGTCGCGTATCGAGCGCATCACGCCGAAGGGGCTCTCCGACCTGCTGGTCGCCGCATTCCGCTCACCGGTGATGCCGGAGCTGATGGCCTCGCTGCCGCTGGTCGCCAGCGACGGCACGATGCGCCGACGGCTGGCCAACTCGGGCATCGCCGGGCAGGCACACATCAAGACCGGATCATTGAACGACGTGCGCGCGATCGCCGGCTACGTGCTCGATGCGCGCGGCCGTCGCAGCGTGGTGGTGATGATCGTCAACCACCCGAAGGCGATGGCCGCGCAGCCGGCGTTCGACGCACTGCTCGGCTGGGCCCACCAGCGGCCGTGATGGTAGCGGCAGGGGCATGCGCAACCGTACAGGCCGCATGAACCGCGCGCGTCCTTCGAACGCGGCGATCGGGCTGATCGCGCTTGCCGCAGCGATGGCGATCGGCGCGTCCCTGCTGCCGCCGATGCCGCAGCCACTCGCGTACCACCAGTTCGCGGACCAGCGCGACTGCGGCTGGCTGCCGAACTGCCTGGATGCCGGCTCCAACCTGCTGTTCATCCTGGCCGGTGCGATCGGGTTGGTGCTGCTGTGGCGCGCACGCCATCGGCCGCTGTTCGAGCATCGTTCGGAGGCGATCCCGTACTGGCTGTTCTTCATCGGCATCGTGTCGATCGGACTCGGGTCCGGCTACTACCACCTCGACCCGGACAACCACGGCCTGATGCTCGACCGCCTCGCGATGATGCTGGCATTCATGGCCTGGTTCGCGGCGATCGTCTGCGAGCGCGCCGGTGTGCGCCACGGCCTGCGCCTGCTGCCCGTGTTCCTCGCCGCCGGCATCGGCAGCGTGCTCTACTGGGGCTGGAGCGAGACGCTCGGCGCCGGCGACCTGCGCCCCTACCTGCTGATGCAGGCGTGGCCGATGCTGTGCATCGTCTGCCTCGTCTGGCTCTACCCGCCGCGTTACACCAGCGGCGGCTTCATCGTGTCGGTCATCGCCCTGTACGCGCTGGCGCTCGTATTCGACCGCAACGACCGCCTGGTGTTCGATGCCACCGGGGGCGTGGTCAGCGGGCACACGATCAAGCACGTCCTGTCTGCCATCGCGGTGCTGGTGGTCGTGGCCTATCTTGGGCGCCGACGGAAGCTGAACGGCTGACCCGCCTCAGCCGACGCGTTCGTGCAGCAGCGTGTTCTTCTTCAGCAGCGCCTCGTCGATATGCACGCCCAGGCCGTGTCCCTTCGGCACGTCGACATGGCCGTCGCATACCCGGAACTCGCTCTCCGGGCACAGCGGATCCTTCACATGCGCGTTCAGGCCGAACACGAACTCGGCCGCACCCATCATGCGGGCCGCCGGCGTGCTGGCGTAGAAGTGCGCACCAGCAGCCGCCTCGAGTTGCGACTGCACCGCCAGCCCGCCGCAGTTGAGCTGCACGTTCGCCGCCTCGGCCACCGCGGCGATCTTCTTGCCGGCCGTGAGGCCGCCGACCTTGTAGAGCTTGATGCACAGCGCATCGACCGCGCGCGCCTCGGCCAGCGCCCACGCGTCCTGCAGCGTGAACACGCCCTCGTCGGCCATCACCGGCACGCCGCCGGCCGCCTGGCGGATCTGCGCCAGCCCGCGCAGGTCGCGACGTTCGATCGGCTGCTCGATGTAGCCCAGGCCCATCGGCTTGAGTTCGGCGATCGCGAGCAGGCTGTCGGCGAGCGTCCAGCCTGTGTTCGGATCGATGCCGATCATCACGTCGTCGCCGACCGCCGCCCGCACCGCGGCGAACACCTTCACATCATGGCGCCAACCGCGGCGGTCGGCCATCTTCAGGCACAGCACGCGGATGCCGAACTCGTTCACCGCGCGCAACGATTCGTCGATCACGGTCTGCACGTCTTCGGCCATGCTGACCGACCACTCGAGCGGAATGCGCGGCTGGCAGCAACCGCCGATCAGATCGTGCACCGGCCGGCCGAGCGCCTTGCCCTGGGCATCACGCACCGCGATGTCGAGCACCGCACGCGCGGCCGGGTTGCCGGCGAGGCGGTTGTCGAACATCTCGTTGATCGACTCGCTGTCGAACAGCGACCGGCCGATCATCGCCGGGCCGTAGAACTCGCGGATCGCCGCGACCATGCTCTGCGTGGTGTCGGCGACGAAGTGGCCGGGACTGATCGGACGGATCTGCCCGTAGCCGACCACGCCGTCTGCATGCACCTTCACCAGCACCGGCTTGCTGGTGATGCTGTCGTCCGGCCCGGTGTCGTAGGTGCCGCTGGCGAAGATGCGTTTCAGGCGTGTCGACAGCGCGGTGACGTGGATCTCGATGCGTTCGATCATTGGCGTCTACTCGGGCTTGATTCCGGCTGCCTTCACCACGCGCTCCCAGCGCGGGATCTCCTCGCGGATGAAACGGCTGAACTCATCCGGTGTGTTGCCGACCGGCTCGAAGCCCTGCCGGACCATGCTCTCGCGCACCGCGGGCACCTGCATCGCGGCAACGATCTCCTTCGACAGCACGTCCACCACCGCCTTCTGCACGCCCGAGGGCAGCAGCAGCCCGTACCAGGAGGCGGCGTAGTAGCCGGGCAGGCCCGCCTCGGCCAGGGTCGGCACGTTGGGCAGCGCCGGGTTCCGGTTCGAGATCGACACGCCGATCGCGCGCATCTTGCCGGCGTTGATCATCGGCAGCGCGGTCGGTATCGACGTGAACAGCGTCGCGACCTCGCCCGATACCAAGCCGACCACGGACGGTGCGCCACCCTTGTACGGGATGTGCACCATGCGCACGGCAGCCTGCGACAGCATCAGTTCCATCGCCAGGTGGGTGATGTTGCCGATGCCGCCGGAGCCGAAAGACAGTTCGCCCGGCTTGGACTTCGCCAGTGCGATCAGGCCCTTCAGGTCCTTCACCGGCAGGCTGGGGTGCACCACCAGCACCGACGGGCCGAGCGCCACGAGGCTCAGCGGAATGAAGTCCTTGCGGATGTCGAAAGGCGGCTTCGCCGACAGGCTCGGGATGGCGATGGTCGAATTGGCCATCAGCATCGTATGGCCATCAGCTGGTGCGCGCGCGACGATGTCACCGGCGAGGTTCCCGGCCGCGCCGGGCCGGTTGTCGACGATGAAATTGCTACCGAAGCTCTCGCCGAGCTTCTGCGCGATCGCGCGCGCCGCGATGTCGGTGCCACCACCGGCACCGAAGCCGACGACGATGCGAACCGGCTTTGACGGGAAGGATTGTGCGAGGACGGGCGGCGGCGCGAGCACGAGCGCGAACACCAGCACCGCGGACAGCGCGCCGGGGGCAGGGAAGCAGCATGAGCCGACGAAGCCCCCCGCCGGATAGGTTGCGGCGGCGCGCATCAGGCCACGCCCGCCTGCACGTACCTCGCATGCGGCGGCAGCGCGCACGCATCGACCGCCTCGTACGGCCGGTGCCCTTCGACCTGCGCCGCGTAGAGCACCCTGCGGCTGTCCGACTGGAACGCATCGCGCTTGTGCAGCGTCGCCCGGTTGTCCCACACCACGATGTCGCCGACCGCCCATTCGTGCACGTAGGTGAACTTTGGCTGCACGGTGTGCGCCCACAGTTCGTCGAGCAGCGCTTCCGAGTCCTCCAGCGACAGCCCGTTCACGTAGGCACCGTGGCGGCGGCCGAGGAAGATCATGTTGCGGCTGGTCTCCGGATGGGTCGAGATCACCGGATGGCTGGGCCCCGGCACCTCGCGGATGTCCATGTCGAGCGAGGCACCCGGCCGGACCTGCATCGCGGTGTCGACGATGTTGGCCTGCTTGATGGTCATGCCGCTCAGACGCCGCTTCATCGCGTCCGGCAACGTGTCGTAGGCCGCGTAGCAGTTGGTGAAGTAGGTGAGTCCGCCTGCGGGCGGGATCTCGACCGCCAGCAGCATGCGTGCAGCCGTCGGCGCTTCCTTGAACGAGAAGTCGGAATGCCAGACCACCTCGCCGTCTCCGAGGATGCCCACCGGCTTGCCGTTCTCCTTCACGTTGGTGACCACAGTCACCTCCGGCGGCAGGCTGAATACCTTGTTCGCGGTGCGCTCATCCAGGCTGCGCTTGTGCAGCGCGGACGAGGTCACCGGCGTGCCGAAACGGCGCACCAGCGTGACCAGGTCGTCGGCGCTGAAGCGCTGGCCGCGGAACACCAGCAGCAGGTGCTCCAGCCAGATGTCGTGCAGCCGGTCGAATATCGCATCGTCGATCGTCGTGAGGTCGATACCGCGCACTTCTCCACCCAGTGCGGCGCGGCAGGGCACAACTTCAATCGGGCCGGTCTGCATTGGGGCGGTGGCAGTTGCAGGGGTCATCGCATGCTCTCCTCGCTGGGCCATGCAGGGCATGGCACCAGTACCGCAGGTCAGTCGCCCGCGTACACCTTCAGGTAACTGGAACGTCCGCCGTCGGCGGCAATGGTGGTGCCGGTCAGCATCCGCGACTCGTCGGATGCCAGGAACACCGCGATCGGCGCGATGTCGTCCGGCTCGCCCTTGGAGAACGGATACAGTTTCTGAAACGCCGCGCGCTCGCGCGCTACCGGCGAGGACGGGTCCAGTGCCGCGCCCTCCCAGCGTCCGATCGCACGTTCCGTGCGTACCGAGCCGGGGGCGATCGCGTTGGCGCGGATGCCGTGGGCCACGTACTGCGCGGCCAGCGTCTTCGTGAACGAGATGATGCCGCCCTTGGTCGCCGCATAGGCCGGCTTCACCGAGCCGACCAGACCGAGGTGCGAGGTGACGTTGATGATCGAGCCGCCACCCGCCTTCATCATGTGCGGGATGCCGTGGCGGCACATCAGGAACGGATGCAGCAGGTTCAGCGCCATCGTGCGGTGCCAGACCTCGAGGTCCATCTCGTGCACCGGACGGTCGTCCTGCGACGAACCACCGGCGCAGTTGAACAGCACGTCGATGCGGCCAAAGGCCTTCGCGGCCGCATCGATCGCATCGTGCACGCTGTCGTCCTGCGTCACATCGGTGTGCACGAACAGCGCACGGCCGCCCTCTTCGACGATCTGCCGGGCCGCGGATTCGCCCACTGCGCGATCGACCTCGAGTAGAGCGACGGCTGCACCTTCGCGGGCGCAAGCGCGTGCGGTCGCCTTCGCGATGCCGGCGCCTGCACCGGTGAGGCAGACCACCTTTCCTTCCAGCCTTGCCACTGCGCCTCTCCTCGTCTGCCGCAGCCCGTCCGGATATCCACGGGCGACTGGCGAGGGGCGACTGTAGCCCTTGCCGCGCTGGCGCTCAAGACGGAGCCCCGGCAGGCGGCACGAATCCCGGTTCAGTCGATACGCGCGCCGGTGGCCTTGACGACCTTCGCCCACTTCGGGATCTCGCGCGCGATGTGCTTCGCGAAGGCCTCGGGCGGACCACCGGCCACGGTGGCACCCAGTTTCGCGAGCCGCGCGCGAAGCTCGGCGCTTGCGAGCGCCTTGTTGGCCGCTGCATTGAGCCGGTCGACCACCTCGCGCGGCGTGCCTGCCGGCCCCAGCAACCCGTACCAGATGTCGGCCTGATACCCGGGCAACGTCTCGGCGATGGTCGGGACCTGCGGGGCGGCGGGCGAGCGTGCCGCCGAGGTGATACCCAGCGCGCGGAAGCGGCCGGACTCGATGAACGGCAACGACGGCAGCAGACCGTCGACCATCAGCGAAACCTCGCCACCGAGCAGCGCCGTGCGCCCGGGCGTCGAACCCTTGTAGGGTACGTGCTGGATGTCGATACCTGCCATCGTGGCGAACAGCGCGGCGTTCAGGTGCGGCGTCGAGCCCGACCCGGACGAGGAATAGAAGAGTTCCCCGGGCCGCTTCTTCGCCAGCGCGATCAGGTCCTTCAGCGTCTTGACCGGCAGCGCCGCCGGCACCACCAGCACCGAGGTGGTGTCGGCCACCTGCACGATGGCAGTGAAGTCGCGCTCGACGTTGAAGGGCAGCTTCGGATAGAGGGAGGGATTGATGGCCACGGGGCCCACGCCCCCCATGACCAGCGTGTAACCGTCGGCTGGCGCCTTGGCTACCACCTCCATACCCAGGATGCCGTTGGCACCCGCCCGGTTCTCCACCGTGATCGGGACGCCCAGCAGGGGCTCCATCGCCTGCGCGACATCGCGCGCGAGCGTGTCGCCGGTGCCCCCCGCAGCCAGCGGAACGATCAGCCTCAGCGGGCGTGCCGGCCAAGGCTGGGCGGCGAGCGTGCCGGCAGCCAGCACGAGGATCACGGCAACGGTGCCACGCACGGCAAGCACCGGGGTTGCCGCAGGGCGGGTGACTGGCACTGCGCGCTGGACAGCCAGCGGGGTGAGCGGACGGGACATCGGATGCTCCTCGCGATCGCGGTGCCCGAGAATGCTCTCGATGCCTGGCCCCGGCAAGATCACCCACAGCAAGGGTCAGCCGGGTTGCCAGTCGACTCACGCCATCCACATGCTGCAAGCCGACAGGTACCCTCTGGACGATCTCTCCGTCGATCAGCTCGACTAACGGGTGGCATGATCACGGGATCGGAGGAACGGAAAGGCAGCGATGGTGTCGGGGAGCGGTCAGGTCGAGCAGGGGCACGGGGTTGCCGCCTGGCGAGTGGAGGCACCGGACACGGGGCAGCCGGTCGCGGTGCGCCTGAGCGGGCGATGGCACCTCCAGGCGCTGGCGGCACGCCAGCGAGAGCTCGCGACGGATCTGGACCGGCTGGTCGCGCGCTACCCGCAGGCCGGCTGGGACCTGCGTGAACTGGCGCGACTCGACAGCCTGGGTGCGGTGCTGCTGTGGCGCGCCTGGGGCCGACGCCTGCCGGCCCGGATCGATCTGCGTCCCGAGCAGCGCGCGCTGTTTGCGCGGCTCGCGGCGGCTGCAGCGGCGAGCGGCGAGGCCGCCGCGCCACCGGAGGAGCGAACCGACCTGGGGGAATCCCAGGCCCGGCGGGTGCTGTCCCACGCGGTCGATCTGGTCGCCCTGACCGGCCAGTGCATGCTCGATCTCGCGCGCGTGGCGATACGGCCGTCGCGCCTGCCCTGGCGCGACCTGTCCGCGGCGGTGTTCCGCACTGGCACACAGGCGCTGCCGATCACCGCGCTGGTCGGCTTCCTCGTCGGCGTGGTGTTCTGCTATCTGTCCGGCAGGCAGTTGCAGCAGTTCGGCGCCGACGTGTTCATCGTCAACCTGCTGGGCATCACGGTCGTGCGCGAGCTGGGCCCGATGCTCGCGGCGATCCTGGTGGCCGGGCGTTCGGGCTCGGCGATCACGGCGCAGATCGGCGTGATGCGGCTCAATCAGGAACTGGATGCGATGACGGTGCTGGGCATCGCGCACGGCCTGCGGCTCGTGCTGCCGCGCGTGCTGGCGCTCGCGATCGTGGTCCCGCTGCTGGTGGCCTGGACGAGCGTGGCGACACTGGCCGGGGGCGTGCTCGCCGCCCAGGTCGAACTCGGGCTGTCCGCCGGGCAGTTCATCGAGCGGCTGCGGGTGACCCTGCCGCTCCTCAATGTCGGTATCGGGCTGCTGAAGGGCGTGGTGTTCGGCGTGCTCGTGGCCATCGTGGCCTGCCACTTCGGCCTGCGCACCCGGCCAGACACCGCAAGCCTTGGGCGTAGCGTCACCTCATCGGTGGTCATCTCGATCACCGTGGTGATCCTCGCCGACGCGGTGTTCGCAGTCGCCTTCTCGGGCATGGGGCTGCGGCGATGAGCGGTCCGGCGGAGATCGTGCTGGAAGTCGCGCAGCTCGAGACGCGCTTCGGCAGCCAGACGGTGCATCGCGACCTTTCGCTGCAGGTGCGCCGGGGCGAGGTGCTGGCGGTGGTAGGGGGCTCGGGCAGCGGCAAGACCACCCTGCTGCGCCAGTTGCTGGGGCTGGAGCGCCCGGCAGCCGGACGGGTCGCGGTGTTCGGAACCGATCTCGCGACGGCCGGGCCGGACGCGCTGGCGGCGGTGCGTGCGCGCTGGGGCGTGCTGTTCCAGCAGGGCGGGCTGTTCTCGGCGCTCGGCGCGCTGGACAATGTTGCGCTGCCGTTGCGCGAACTGCACTGCCTCGACGACGCGCTGGTGCGCGACGTCGCCGCGCTCAAGCTGTCGATGGTCGGCATCGGGCCGGAACACCATGGCAAGCGTCCGTCCCAGCTGTCCGGTGGCATGGCGCGCCGGGTGGGGCTTGCCCGCGCGATCGCCCTCGACCCCGAACTGCTGTTCCTCGACGAACCCACCGCAGGGCTCGATCCAGTGCTGGCCCGCGGCTTCGTGGGGCTGTTGCGCGAACTGGCCGTCGAGTTGGCCCCCACCGTGGTGATCATCACGCACGATCGCGAGACGGTCGAGGCGCTGGCCGATCGCGTGGCTGTACTCGCGCACGGGCGCATCGCCGCCATCGGTCCAGTGGCCGAGGTCGCAGCGCTGGA
Organism: Betaproteobacteria bacterium; assembly: GCA_947458265.1. Taxonomy (GTDB): domain Bacteria; phylum Pseudomonadota; class Gammaproteobacteria; order Burkholderiales; family CAIKXV01; genus CAIKXV01. The sequence goes on along the minus strand of CANGYF010000001.1, from coordinate 232,958 downwards.
CGATCCGGCGGTCGCCGCGTTCTTCGCCGCGAGCCCGCCGCCGGTCGGCTCCAGCGACACCGCTGCGACGCGCGCAGCAGACTGACAAACCCGTCACAATGTCGGGATGGAAGACCGTTCACACGCGCTGCTCGCCGGCCTGTTCGTGCTCCTGCTCAGCGTGGCGGTGGCAGTGGCGTATTTCTGGCTGCGCGACACCGACGAGCCGCGCGATCGCTACCTGCTGGTGACCACCGGCTCGGTGAGCGGACTGGGCTCCCAGGCACCGGTGCGGCTGCGTGGCGTACAGGTCGGGCGGGTGGATTCGGTCCGATTCGACCCCGAGGACCCTCGGCAGATCCTCGTGGAGATCCGCATTGACCGCGGCGCCCCGATCACCCGTGAAACCCGCGCCCGGCTCGGCTTCCAGGGCGTGACTGGCATCGCGCACGTGAGCCTCAGCGACGGCGGCAGTGCCGCCGAGCGGCTGGTGCCCGACCCCGCAAATCCACCGCGTATCCCGATGGACCCATCGCTGCTCGAGCAGTTACGCGCCAGCGGACCGGAACTGATCGCCGACATAGAGGAGGTGGCTGCGCGCGTGTCGCGGCTGCTCTCCGACGACAACCTTGCTCGCGTAAGCGCGACGCTGCTCTCCGCGCAGCGCGCCGGCGAGCGGCTGGCGGCGCTCGCCGAGCGCGCCGGCCCGGTGGTCGATGCCTCGGGCGGCCTGGTGCGCGATGCGGGAAGTTCGCTGCGCCGCGTCGAGCAGCTCGCGGGGGAACTCACCACGCTCACACGCGAGGCGGGCGTGCGGCTGAACGATGTCGAGCGCGCGCTACGCGCGGCCGAGCGCATGGGCGAGGGCGGGCGCGCGGTCAGCGACACCCTGCTCAACGTGGCCTGGCCGCAGATGTCGTCGTTCATGGATGAACTCGCGCGCAACGCGCGCGCGATCGAGCGGGCCATCGTCGAGCTGCAATCCCAGCCGCAGAGCCTGCTGTTCGGGCGGAGCCCCGCCGCGCCCGGGCCCGGGGAGCCTGGGTACGTGACCCCATGGCCACCCCGGTGAGCGCCGTACGCGGCCGCAGCGGCAAGCGCCCACCTGCCCCCTCAGACGAGGTGCACGCGATGAATCACCCGTTCTCCCCGTTGGGCGCCACGCGCCGGCGTCTCGTCGCTGCCGCTGCGTGGCTGCCGCTGGCAGGCTGTACCCTGGTGCCAGAACGTCCGGGACAGCCGGCGCGCCACGACTTCGGTCCAGCAAGCCCCCTGCCCGCCACGGCCGCGATGCTGCCCGCGCCGGTAGCCATCGGCACCGTGGCTGCGCCCGACTGGCTGGACAGCCCCGCGCTCGCCTATCGCCTGCTGTGGGAGACGCCGGGTCGCCTGCGGGCCTACGCCAGCACCGGCTGGGCGGCGCCCCCGTCGGCGCTGCTCGCCGAGCGGCTGCGCGAACGGGCGGCCGCACGCGGCGGCTCAGTGCGCGTGCACGCGGTCGAGGGGGCTGCGCCCGCGGCCCTGCTGCGCGTGGACCTTACCGAGTTCGCGCAGTGGTTCGACGCGCCGGACCAGGCACGCGCGGTGGTCCGCGTTCGCGCGAGCCTGCTCTCCGCGCTCACGCGCGCGCCGATCGCCCAGCGAGCCTTCTCCAGCGAGAGGCCCTGCGCCACGCCCGATGCCCCCGGCGCGGTGAGTGCGCTGATCGTTGCCTCCCAGCAGGTGGTCGACGACCTGCTCGACTGGGCGGCCCAGACGCTCGCGCAGGGGGCCAGCCGGGTGAACAGTCATGACATTGCCCGATAGACGTACTCATCTAGAAGCTCACCGCGACACCGATCGACCAGCCGCGCACGTTGTCGCCGAACTGGTAGCGGCCCATGATGCGCAACCGCGAGACGAAGATGTCGTACTTCGATGCGTCAACCTCCACGCCCGCACCGACCGAAGAGAGCCACTGGAATCCGAGCGCACCGCGCAGGTCGCTCAGGAACTGAGTGTGCGCGAGTTCGACCACGGATCGCAAGGGTCGATCGAACACGGTGAACCCGGTCGGCGTGCGCTGCCGCAGCCATAGGCTCGTACTCTGCGCGCTGGCGCGTCCCTCGACGGCCTGCGAACTGTGGAAGCTCTGGAGCACGATGTTGGTGTAGCGGAACTCGGCATCGATCTCCCGCTCCGGGCGATAGTCTTCGTAGTCGATCATCACCGATCCGCCGAGACCTAGCGCATTGAGCCTCCCGCGCTGCAGGAACTCGAACTCTCGTCCCGACCTTTGCTGAAGGACGCGACCAGCAAGCGACAGGTCGCTCTCCACGTGTCCGAGCGAGAAGTTGAAGATCGGACGAAGCTTCAGCCGCTCGGTGAGGGGAAAGTTCCAGCCAATGCCACCGGTACCGGAGATGCTGTTCCAGCGCACCGGCAGCGGAGTTGCTCCGGTGCCGGTGGCTGAGGCGAACGTCGGGTCATAGCGGCTCAGCGCCAGCGTACCCTCGAGGTACAGGGGAAATGACTGGCTCACCACGTCCCCGCCACCCAGTGAAACCATGCTCAGACCGGGATTGCCGGTCGACTGGTTCGAGATGGAAAGCGAACCGGTGGTCACGTCCGGGGTGAGCGAGTAGCCCATGATCATCAGCACGCCATTCGCGCGCCGCTGCAGGTCGGCGGAAGACGCCGGCGTGAGTGCTGCGGCCAGAGCAGCATCTGCAGCAAGGAACGCCAGGCAAAACCCTGCAAGGCGGAAGCGCGCGCAGCATCGATCCGCGAACCGTACGGAAGCGTGCGCAGAGTCAGTCGGCATGTGGAGAGTTACGGCGATCGCCCTCGATCAGGAGACAGGCGATGACGTCGGTACCGGAGACGATCATTTGCGGCCGGCGGCTATCGTGGCCTCGGGGACGCAAGCGTCGCGCCGCCGCGCTGCACAAGCAACCATGGCGCCGGGCTCAGGCGGTCAACGGGGCCGCTTGGGCGCAGCAACAGTGGCAGCAACAGCAGCCCGCGGAGGGGCGGCATGTTGCTGCGTGGGTGCAGGTCGGTGCAGCTTCAGGCGCAGAGGACACCGGTCCGGGCGGACCGGCATGCGCCTACTTCTTCAGCGGCGGCAGCAGGACGCTGTCGATCACGTGGATCACGCCGTTCGTGGCCTGGATGTCGCCCTTGACAACAGCGCCATCTTCGACCGTCACGAACGTACCCGCGCGCGACAGCGCGAGCGGGGCACCCTGCACCGACTTGACCGGGCCCGTCTTGACGTCGGCGGCCATCACCTTGCCCGGCACGACGTGGTACGTGAGCACCTGGCGCAACGCCGCCGGGTCGGCCAGAAGCTTGTCGAGCGTGCCCTTGGGGAGCGCGCGGAACGCCGCGTCGTTCGGGGCGAACACCGTGAACGGCCCCGGACCTTTCAACGTATCGGTCAGGCCGGCGACCTGGATCGCCTTCGACAGGATCGTGAGATCCGGCGAAGCGGCTGCCGTGGCCGCGATGTCGACGGGCCCGCGGTCCATCGAGGCACAACCGGAGGCCAGCACGGCGGCCGCGCAGACCAGCCAAAGACGACGTTTCATGTTTTCTGCTCCTGCGAGTATTCGGAAGGGCCCCGCATCACGTCGCCGGCCACGCCCGAATCGGACCTGGCAGGCAGGTGGGTCGACGGACGCCGTTCCCGTGTGCGTAAGCCTGCGGAAAGTATACGCCCAGCATGACAACGCCGTGACGAGCGAATGGCACTTTCAGACGCCCCTGCGGCCGCAGCGTACAGCGGGTGCCGATCGGTACGGCGGGATGATCCGGGTCTACTCGCCGCGGGCGATCCAGGCAGCGGCCTTTTCCGCAATCATCAAGGTCGGCGCGTTGGTGTTGCCGCTGGTGATCATCGGCATCACGCCGGCGTCGACCACCCGCAGGCCGCGCACGCCACGCACCCGAAGGTGCGAATCGACCACCGCCATCGGGTCGTCTGCACGGCCCATCCGGGTGGTGCCGACCGGGTGGAAGATGGTGGTGGCGATGTCTCCGGCCAGTCGAGCGAGTTCTTCGTCGCTCTGGTACTGCGGCCCGGGCCTGAACTCTTCGGGCCTGAAGGGCGCCAGCGCGCTCTGGCCCACGATGCGGCGCGTCAGGCGCAAGGAATCAGCCGCGACCTGGCGGTCTTCGCTTGTGCTGAGGTAATTGGGCGCAATCGCCGGCGCCTCGTCGAAGCGGCTGCTCTTGAGATGGACCGTGCCGCGGCTGCTCGGGTTCAGGTTGCAGACGCTGGCAGTGAAGGCGTTGAAGTCGTGCAGCGGCTCGCCGAAGGCGTCGAGCGAGAGGGGTTGCACATGGTATTGAAGGTTCGGGTGGGGCTGGCTGGCGTCGGAGCGCGTGAAGGCGCCCAGCTGCGAGGGCGCCATGCTCATCGGACCGGTGCGGCGCAGGGCATATTCCAGGCCCATCCGGGCCTTGCCCCAGAGCGAGTTGGCCATGGTGTTGAGCGTGACGTTACGCTGGCCGTCGGTCTGGATCTTGTAGACCGAGCGGATCTGCAAGTGGTCCTGCAGGTTGGCGCCCACACCGGGCAGGTCCTGCCTGACTTCAATGCCGTGCTGCTGCAACAGCGCTGCCGGGCCCAGGCCCGAGAGCTGCAGGATGTGTGGCGAGCCGACGCTGCCCGCGCACAGGATCACCTCACCTTGCAAACCGGCCGAGTCGCGCGTGGCATGGGCCTGCACTTTCTCAGCGCCTGTCCAGACCTCGACGCCGGTGCATCGCTGGCTGCCGTCGGCCTGCCTTTCAAGCAGGAGCTGACAGACTTGCGCGCTGGTCCACATCTCGAAGTTGGGGCGGCCATAGCAGGTTGGCCGCAGGAAAGCCCTGGCCGTGTTCCAGCGCCAGCCGCTTTTCTGGTTGACTTCGAAATAGGCGACGCCCTCGTTGTTGCCGCCGTTGAAGTCCTCGGTAGCCGGGATGCCGGCTTGTTGCGCAGCCTGGGAAAAGGCATCCAGGATATCCCAGCGCAGGCGCTGCTTCTCCACGCGCCACTCACCGCCCATCTTCCTGGCCAGCCCCTGACTGTCCGCGTGCTGGCTCTTGTGGCCGTGCAGGCGCCTGAAGTTCTCGTTCGCCGGGCCATGCGCCGGGTCGAGCCTGTAATGGTCTTCATGCATCCTGAAGGCGGCCAGCACGCTGTCCCAGCGCCAGGCGCCGTCGCCAGTGAGTTCGGCCCAGCGCTCATAGTCGCGGGCCTGGCCGCGCATGTAGATCATGCCGTTGATGCTCGACGAGCCGCCCAGCGTCTTGCCGCGCGGGTAGCGCAGCGAGCGCCCGTTCAGGCCCGGCTCGGCTTCGGTCTGGAACAGCCAGTCGGTGCGCGGATTGCCGATGCAGTAGAGGTAGCCGACCGGGATGTGGATCCAGTGGTAGTCGTCCCGCCCGCCGGCCTCGATCATCAGCACGCGCTTGCTGGCATCGGCACTCAGGCGATTGGCCAGCAGGCAGCCGGCGGTGCCGCCGCCGATGATGATGTAGTCGAAGGTGTTCTCGTGCATGGTGTCTCGATGCCCCTGGCCCTGCTGGCTCGCTCAGCGTCCCGACCAGTTGAAGAGTTCGGCGACGTCGATGCCGAGCGTCGGTAGCGCGCTGATGGATATCCGGTCGCCCGCTGCGAGTTCGCGCGCGTACAGCGGGACTTTCACCCGCAGGTCGAAGCGCGGCGATGACTGGGCAACCTCGATCGCAAGCAGGACGTCTTCGGGGACAGGTGCCCGGGCTCCGTAACCGTCGATGCGAGGTGCGAGCAGTTCGACTTCGGCCATCCGGTGGTAGTCGGCCACGGTCCACTTGATGCGTTCGATCTCGCCTTCAGCGCCCATCTGTGTGCTCCGCGTGATGCATGATCATCGTACGCCAGGCCGATTGCACGGTCGAGAAGCAGGCCGTGCAGGCGAAACGCGCTGACCCCGGAGGCCTGCGCGAGTGAACCTCAGCCCGCGTGCAGCATCCAGACCAGCGCCGTGCCGCCGATGGAGATCAGGATATGACCGAACGCCACCGTGCTCGAATAGCCGATCACGGCCACCGGGCTCTCGGAGCGATCCTGCACGGCGGCCAGCGCGGCGGTCATCGTCTGCGCTCCGGCCAGCGCGCCCAGCAGCAGCAGCGGCTCGATGCGCAGCAGGTAGCGCCCGACCAGCAGGCCCACGAACTGCGGCACCAGCGTGACCACGATGCCGCCGAAGAACACCGCGAGGCCGACCTCGCGGATCGCGTCGATGAAGACCGGGCCCGCCTTCAGCCCGATCATCGCGACGAAGGCCGACAGGCCGATTGACTTCATGAACTCGATGGCCGGGGCGGGAATGTGCGCGAAGCCCGGATGCCGGGCATTGCGCCAGCCGAGCGCGATTCCCACCAGCAGCACGGCCACGCTGCTGCCCAGCGCGATATGCAGGCCGCCCACCGGAATGGCCAGCAGCAGGCCGGCCAGTGCGCCCACGGCGATCGCGAATCCGAGGGCGACGAAATTGGCGCCACGTGACGATCGGATCGGCTCGCCGGCGAGTCCCGCGATGCGATCGACGGCGGGCGCGAGTCCATGAAGCGTCAGGATGTCGCCGGCCTCGAGACGCTGCCCGGGTTCGACGGGCAGCGCAAGCCCCGAGCGCCGGATCGACTGCAGGAACACGCCACGAAACGCGACCGTCTCCGCGCGGATTTCGGCGACCGAGCGACCGACCACCGACGGGCTGCTGAGAACCACATCGCGCGTGGCGACTGCCACCTCGAGCAGTTCGCGGTCGTGCACCTCCTCTGCGCTTCCAGCCAGCAACTGAACCAGCGTCTCGCGCGAGCCGATGACCGCGACCACGTCGCCTGCACGCAGCACCGTGTCCGGTTGTGCGTCGATGATCTCGCCTTCGCGACGGATGCGCTCAACGAACAGGCGTGCCGGCGCGACGCTGCGCTCGGCCGCGGCCACGGTGAGGCCGACGACGCGATGGCGAGCCTCCAGCCTGTAGGCACGCATCGCGAACATGCGCCATCCCGAGTCGATGCCGTCGTCCTCGCGGGTGAAGCCCATCGCGGCCTCGAGGCGCCGGCCATCGGCCTTGAGATCGGCCCGCAGCAGCCAGGGGCCGATGTAGCCGCAGAACAGGATGACGCCGACGGTGCCGAAGAGGTAGGTGAGGGCATCGGCCACCGGAATCTGGGCGATGAGCCGGGACTTCTCTTCTGCGGAAATGGGCAGCGCGCGGATCGCCTCGCTGGCGGTACCGATGACCGGGGATTCGGTCAGCCCGCCCGACATCATGCCCGCCGCGTACCCCAGCTCGAGGTCAAGCAGCCGCGCCATTGCCCATGCCGTGAGCAGACCCGCGACCGGGATCACGCTGCCCAGGACTGCCCAGCGCCAGCCCGCGTCGCGCAGGCCACGGACGAAGCCCGGGCCGGCGGAATAGCCGATGCCGAACATGAAGAGCAGGAAGAGCAGCTGCTTCGCGGTATCGGCCACTGGCACCGCGACTATGGATCCGACCAGCAGGCCGGCGATCAGGGAGCCGGTCACCGGGCCAAAGCCCACGCCGCGCACGCTGAAACGGCCGATCCAGTAGCCCAGCCCGATCGCGAGGAAGACGGCTATCTCGGGATGGGTGCGCAACGCGGAGGCGATGGTCTCCAAGGGCGGTCTCCTGCGTAGGGGGCGGGGCGGTTGCTCCGCGGTGCGCGGACGATAGAATGCAACACAGGACAGCGCAAGGCCGCCGCGGTCACCCCGACTGGCGCGGCTGCGCGTGTCGGCGCAGCCACGGGGCAAACGTTCAGTGGCCGGATGGGCAGAGAACGACCACGCCAGCCGATCCACGCTTCAACCTAAGCCGTCCTTACCGGTGGCGCAAGCGCCAACCTGGTCGCCTGGCGGGCGAAGGCCTTGTCAAACGTCATCACGGCTTCCTCGCCCTGGCTGAGTGCGAGATGCAACGCATCCGCAAAGTCCATGCCGCGAGCATAGGCGTGCAGGGCCTGGTGCAAGGCGTCAGCTTGACCCGACTTGAAGTTCGGCAGCCCCAGCAGCAACTCCAGCCCGCGCGACACGTTCGCAGCCGGGCAATCATTCGCTTCAAGTACCCATACCAGTTCCAGGAAGACAGTCACGGGCGCCGTGAAGACCTGGTCCGTTGCCAGTAGTGCCTTGACGCGCGCATGCTGCGCAGCGTCATCCTTCAGCAGCAGGCGCGCCAGCAGGTTGGTGTCCAGCGCGATCATGGCGCGTTGCGCGCCTTCAACCTTGCCCGTATCGCCGCGCGGGTTTGAGCCTCAGTCAGCGGCTTGCGCCCGGGGCGCGCCAGGAACCCTGCCACTTCGTCCAGTGAGGAGGGAGGCCGGGCCTCGACCGGCTTGAGGTGAAGTTCCCCGTCGGCATAACGGACTGCAAAGACGGCGCCGGCTTTCGCACCCATGTGGTCGCGAACAGCCTTGGGGATGACCAATTGCCCCTTGCTCGAGAGAGTGACGGTTTCCATGATCAGCTTTCCGGTCGCCAGATAAGTAAGTCGAATGGTAAGACTTTGAGCATCAGGGCTCAAGGTGCCGAGCTGTCTACTGGACTGCATTCGCGTCCGGCCCGGCGTGCGATCATCTGCGGCGCGTGGTGACGCCGCGTCCAGCACTGCGGGTCGCCCCATATTCACTGGCGGCTGGCGCGCCGGGAAAAGGATCGGATGTCGCATCGGATGCTCCCGCGTTGACGCTTCTGCTTGCTCTCGCCTCGGCGTTCGCCTTCGCCTGCGCGATGATCGCGAGCAACGTCGGCCTGCGCCACATGAGCGCCCGTGCCGGGGTGACGGTGAGTGTGCCGTCTGCCGCGGTGCTGTTCTGGCTGGCGCTGCCGGCGTTCATCGATCCGGCAATGGCGGTGGCGCCGATCAGCGCGCTGGGGATATTCCTCGCCATCGGGCTGTTCTTCCCGGCAGCAGTGACGCTGCTCGTGTTCGAGTCCAACGCCCGGCTCGGGCCGACGATCGCCGCAACCGTATCCTGCACAGCACCGCTGTTCGCGGTGGCGGCCGCGGTGCTGATGCTGGGCGAAGTGCTGGATCTGCGCCGCGCCGCGGGCACACTGGCTGTGGTCCTCGGCATCGGTGTGCTGTCGACCGCCGGAAACGCATCGAAGGCCGCCAGTCCGGTCACGGGCAACGCGGTGGACGGACGCGGCATGGTGCTCGCGCTCGGTGCGGCGATGCTGCGGGCCGCGGCACAGATCCTGCTCAAGATCGGCTTCGTGTTCTGGGCCAGCCCCTATGCCGCGATCCTGGCCGGCTATACGGTGTCGGCGGCGGTGATCCTGATTGCCTCGCGGTTGCTCGCCAGACGCGCGCCGATCGTGCGTACCCGGCGCGGCATTCCATGGTTCATCCTGGCGGGGGTGTGCAATGGTTCGGCGATGCTGCTGATGTATGCCGCGCTGGTGGACGGCGAGGTGAGCCTGGTGGCACCGATCGTGGCCGGTTATCCGCTGTTCACCCTGCTGTTGTCAGCGCTGTTTCTGGGCGACGAGCGGCTGGCAGGCCGGCACCTGCTCGGTGTCGCGATCACCGTGGCCGGTGTGGCACTTCTCGCTTCGCGCTGAATCGCCTGGCAGCCGCTCGAAGTGCGCATCGCAGGTGAGCAGTTCCGCGCACGGCACGGCCTGCCACGAAGTGGGGCGCCCTACGATACTTGCTGACGCATCACATTTGCATTACATTGTGGATATGAAGACCTCCACCCTCCCTGCCGTACGCGTCGAACCCGCGTTAAGAAGCGATGCCGAGGCCGTTCTTGACGAAGGCGAATCACTCTCCGATTTCGTCGCATCGTGCGTTCGCGACGGCGTTGCCTGGCGCCGTATTCAAGACACGTTTCTGGCGCGCGCCAGCGACGCGGTCGAGCGATCCGAGCGTGAAGACAGCGGAATCTCACCGCAGGAAATGCTGCGGCAGATGGATGTCCGACTCGAGACGGCGAGGCAGCGACTGGCGGCAGGTAAGCCTGGCGCGGGGCAGTGACCGTCTACCGCGTCGTCCTCGCGGACGAGGCTGCAGACGACTTGCTGCGGATCGAAGATTTCATCATCGAACGTGAACTCGCCAGCGCGACGCCTGACCTCGACGTCGTACGGCGCCTCAGAGACGCGGTCGGCCACGCACTTCGACTACTGGAGTTCTCGCCGTACTCGTGCCGCAAGGCCGCTCGCGCCGTGAACGACAAGCAGCGCGAACTGATCATCCCCTTCGGAAGCGCCGGACTCGTTGCCGCGTTTGAAGTCCGCGGCGAGGTTGTCCGCATCGGTGCCATTCGCCATCAGTTGGAGCAGGACTACCACTGATCCACAGCGGCACCTTCGGCCATTTGCCTGATGGATGATTCCGCAGCTTTCAGGCTTCCGACACACGCTGACGCGCCAGGGCCAGCTGCGCAATACAACGACTGCGCACCGTCTCGCGAAACAGGCTTTGCAGACTGTCCGGGCTCATCACCTCGGCAATCGCTACGGTCTGCGACAAGCCCGCAACAGCACGCCGACATCCGGCAGCCCATCCACCTGCCACAGCTGGCCGAGCAGCCGCCGCGCCCTCGCCGCTGTCAGCACGGTGCCCGCCAGCGCGAGGAACTTCGCCTCCAGTTGCGCATCGCTCACCGGCCGGCCCGGACTCCCTGTAGCGTGTTCGATCGCATGGCGCAGCACCCGCCCGTCGTCCAGCGACAGCTCCACCTCGCAGCCGTGCTGCGGTATCGCGGGGTCTGGCGCCATCTCGATCAACCGCCGCACGCCGGCGACCACAGGGTCGTGCACCCGCGCATCGGTGAACTGCGCGGGCAGGCAGGCACCATCGACGAACGCGGCCGCCATCGCATGCTGGAACGACAGGCGCGCGGCCAGACCATCGGCGGGTTCGGGACGGCTCTCGAGCCGGATCGCAAGCGGGTTCACCCGTCCGCCGATGCGCACCACCTGCGCAGGGGACACGCCGGGCTGCGTGCGCAGCGCGAGCATCGCATCGACCATCGGGTGGCTCAGGATCGCCGATGCGTAGGGCTTGGGCGCGTTGTCCATCAGCAGCCAGCGCTCGCCGAGGCCGTCGACGATCGCCCCGGGGTCGAACGCGCCGGCGGCGAAGGCCTGCGCGAAACCGTGCGGTCCTTCGAGGATGCGGGCAGTGCTGCTGAAGCCGCGCTGCGCCATCAGCGCGGCGAGCAGCCCGGACTGCGCAGCGCGCGCCGGGTGGAACGCCTTGGTCATGGTACCGAAGGTCTCGCGCAGGCCGCTGGCCTGGGTACCGGCGAGTCCGAAAGCAACCGCCATCGTCGCGGCATCCAGGCCGAGCAGGCGGCCCGCAGCCGCCGCGCTGCCAAACACGCCTGCGGTACCGGTCATGTGCCAGAGCGCGCCATGGCGCATCTGCTGGATCGACAGCGCGACGCGGCAGCAGGCTTCCAGGCCGAGCACCGTGGCGGCGAGGAAGGTACGGCCGTCCGTGCCGCGGTCTTCGGCCAGTGCCAGCGCGGCCGGGATCGTCGGCGCGGAGGGATGCAGCACCGTCGGGAAGAAGGTGTCGTCGAAATCGTCCAGGTGGGCGAGCAACCCGTTGGCGAGCGCCGCATGCATCAGCGGCACGCGCCGGCTGGCGCCGATCACCGTCGCGCGCGGCCGGCCACCTTCGGCCTGAAGCACGTCGAGCAGCATCGGCAGCGCCGGGTCCTGCGTCGCATGCAGCGCCACGCCGAACAGGTTCACCAGGCAGCGGCGGCCCTCGTGCAGCACGGCATCGGGGATCGCCCCGGCGTCCGCCTGGGCGACGAAGGCGGCGAGCCGTGCAGTGATGCCCTTGGCTGCTCCGTCTGCCGTCGCGCCCGTATCGACATCCGTAGCGCCGACCGTATCGACACCCGTGTCGCCGCCCATCGCGCGCTCAGTCCGTCTGCGCGCCGGCGGCGCGGATGATCGGCGTCCACTTGCCGATCTCCGCCTTGATGAACGCAGCAGTCGCCTCAGGCGAACTGCCGACCGGGTCCAGCCCGAGGGTGGCCAGCGTCTCCTTCATCGAGGACGTCTGCAGGGCCTTCACCGCTTCCGCGTTCAGGCGACTGACGATCTCCTTCGGCGTGTTGCCAGGCGCCAACAGCAGGAAGAACCCGGTCACCACGTAGCCGGGCACGCCAGACTCGGACACCGTCGGCACGCCGGGCGTGACCGCCGGCCGCTTCTCGCCGGTAGCCGCGATCGCGCGCAGCTTGCCCGCCTTGAGGTAGGGCATGGCCGAGGCGATGTTGCTGAACATGAAGTCGATCTGGCCGCCGATCAACGCAGCGCCGGCCGGGCCGGCGCCCTTGTACGGCACGTGCACGAGCTTCGTGCCGGTCATCTGCTGGAACAGTACGCCGGCGAGATGGTTGGCGCTGCCGTTTCCGGAGGAACCGAAGGTCACCTCGCCCGGGCGCGAGCGCACCAGCGCGAGGAACTCCTTCAGCGTCTTCACCGGCACCGACGGATGGGTCGACAGGTAGTACTGGCCGGAGGTGAGCTGGGTGATCGGCGCGAAATCGCGGATCGGATCGTACGGCAGCTTGCGCACCAGCCCCGGGTTGATCACGAACTCGGGCGCGACGGTCATCAGCGTGTAGCCGTCGGCCGGGGAACGCGCGACGATCTCGGTGCCGATCACGGTGCCGGCGCCAGCGCGGTTCTCGACCACCACCGACACACCCATCTGGTCGCCCAGGCGCTGCGCGATCAGGCGACCCATCGCATCGGTGCCACCGCCAGCGGCGATCGGAATCACCATGCGGATCGGCTTCGACGGGTAGGCCTGCGCCGCCGCCAGTGGCGCGCAGAGCAGCAGCGCGAGGGCAGTCGCCCCTTGCAATACTGGGCGGTCAAGCCCGCAGGGCTGTCGTTCCGGATGCATCGTGTCTCCTCCCGCACCGTCGTACCGGCTGCGGTGCTCGCTGCGTCTTAGGGTGCCACATGCCGCATGCACGGCACGTCCAGCCACCGTCAGGCCTGTTTGCGCTGCCGGGGGGACGCAGGTTAACCTAGCCCGGCGTCAGGTGCTGCGGGAACGCCCGGCCTGTCGAACAGAGGGGCGACTGTGCAGCCAGGATGGACGGCGGGCATGCAGAGGGAAGGCGTGCAGGGTGAGAACGCGCAGGCGGCAGGCAGCGGTTCCTTCCTGCGCGGCAGGCGTGGCGCCAGGTTCGCGGCGCAGGCACTCGCCGTTGTCCTCATCCTCGCCAGCGTCATGGGCACCGTCCCGGCCGCCAGCGCCCTCGCGGCGACCACCACGATCGAGGTGATCGACGACCGTGGCCATGCGGTACGCCTGGCGGCGCCCGCGCGGCGCATCGTCAGCCTGCTGCCGTCGCTCACCGAAACGGTCTGTGCGCTGGGCGGCTGCGATCGCCTCGTCGGTGTCGACCGCTTCTCGAACTGGCCAGCGCAGGTGGACAAGCTGCCGCGGCTGGGCGGTCTCGAAGACGCGCAGGTCGAGCGCATCGTGGCATTGAAGCCGGACGTGGTGCTGGCCGCTTCCTCGGCACGCGTGATCGACCGCCTGGAGGCGCTGCGCATCCCGGTGCTCGCGCTGGAGCCCAAGACGCTGGCCGACACGCGACGAGTGCTGGAGGCGGTGGCCCGCACGCTCGGCCAACCCGGCGCTGGCGAGGACGAATGGCAGCGGCTGTCGGCACGCATCGATGCCGCGGCCCGGCGCGTGCCGCCGTCGGTGCTCGGCCGCAAGGTCTACTTCGAGGTGTCGTCGGCGCCGCATGCCGCCGGCGAAGGCTCGTTCGTCGGCGACCTGCTGACACGGCTGGGCATGGGCAACATCGTGCCGGCGTCGATGGGCCCGTTCCCGAAGCTCAACCCTGAATACGTCGTGCGCGCGCAGCCGCAGGTGGTGATGGGCAGTGAGTCCGCACTTCGCGACATGGGCAGGCGCCCGGGCTGGTCGGCGCTCGTTGCGCTGCGCGACCGGCGCACCTGCGCGTTCGCGCCAGCCGCATACGATGTGCTGGTGCGACCGGGGCCGCGGCTGGGCGAAGGCGCAGAAGGCATCGCCGACTGCCTGGCCAGCCTGGACCGGGGCGCGCCATGAGCAGAGGGCTGGGGGACTCGCGCCCCGCCACTACCGGCCGGCACGGCATACCCGCCGTACCAGCCCGTGCGGCCATGCTGGCGCTGGTACTCGTTGCGGCCAGCGTACTGCTGCTGCTCGCAGGCCTCGCCGCGGGCAGCGACGGCTTGTCTTTCGCATGGGCAGACGAATGGACCCTGCTGCGCGAGATCCGCGCGCCGCGCTCGATCGGTGCCTGGCTCGCCGGCGCGCTGCTCGGCTTCGCCGGTGCGGTGGCGCAAGGCCTGTTCCGCAATCCGCTCGCCGATCCCTACCTGCTGGGCTCGGCGGCCGGTGCGGGCCTGGGCGTGGTGCTCGTGCTGGCGGCCGGCACCACCGCCGGTGCTTCGATCGGCCTCGCCAGCGCCGGCGCGCTGCTGCAGCTCGGACTGGTCGGCGCAGCCTTCCTAGGCGCGCTGGTCGGCGTGGCGCTGACCCTGCTGCTGGCGCGCGGCGCAGCCCGGCCAATGTCGCTGCTGCTGTGCGGCGTGGTGGTCGGCGTACTGCTCACCGCGCTGTCCGACCTGGTGATGCTGGTGTCGCCGGATGCGATGCGCGGCAAACAGATCTTCCTGCTCGGCACCACCGGCTTCCTGGGCTGGAACAGCACCCTGGTGCTCGGCGGCGTGCTGCTGCTGGTGCTGCCGCTCGCGCTGCAAGTGTCGCGCGCACTCGATGCGCTGGTGCTCGGCGAGGCGAGCGCCGCAAGCCTGGGCGTACCGTTACCGCAGGTGCGGCTGCTGCTGGTCACCACCATGGCACTGGCCACCGGTGCCGCGGTGGCGCAGGCCGGCATGATCGCCTTCGTCGGCCTGGTCGCGCCGCACCTGGTACGCCGCTGCGTGACCGTCGCCCACGGTCCGCTGCTCGCGCTGTCCGCGCTGGCCGGCGGCGTGCTGCTGCTGGCGGGTGACATCGCTGCACGCACGCTGGTCGCACCGCAGGAACTGCCGGTGGGTGTCCTCACCGCCGTGCTGGGCGGTATCTACCTGCTGGTACTGCTGCGCCGGAGGCAGGCATGACAGGCCCGGCCGCACCGCTGCTCGAGGCCAGCGGCGTCGGCGTGGCGCTCGGCGGCCGGCGCGTACTGGACGACGTGTCGCTTGCCCTGCACGCGGGCCAGTGGACCGCGATCGTCGGTCCGAACGGCGCCGGCAAGAGCACGCTGCTGTCGGTGCTCGCCGGACTGTGCAAGCCGGACCGAGGCCAGGTCTTGGCCGGTGGCGACCGGCTGGATGCGCTCCCGGCGCGCGAGCGTGCCCGCCGCATCGCCTGGCTCGCGCAGCAGGGAGAAGCCGACGGCGACCTCGCCGTACGCGATATCGTCGGCCTCGGCCGGCTGCCGCACCAGGGCCTGTTCGGCGCACCCGGCGCGGACGACCATCGCGCCGTCGACCTCGCACTGGAAGCCACCGGCGCAACCGCCTTCGCCGCGCGCCGGCTGGGCGAACTCTCCGGCGGCGAGCGCCAGCGGGTGCTGCTCGCGCGCGTGCTCGCGGTGCAGGCCCCGGTGGTGCTGCTCGACGAGCCGACCACCCACCTCGACGCCCCGCACCAACGGGCGGTGCTCTGCTGCATCAACGGATTGGTGCGCCAGCAGGTCGCCGTCGCCGCCGTGCTGCACGACCTGACCCTGGCACTGGCCGCCGACCGGGTGGTCGTGATGGACCGCGGCCGGGTCTGCGCCATCGGCACTCCCGGAGACCCGGCGCTGCATGCGGCCATCGCCGCGGTGTTCGAGCAGGCGGTCAGCATCGAGCGGATCGAATCGTCCGGCGGCCTGCGCTGGGTAGCCGTGCCGACGCCGTGAGCAGTGATCAGTCGCTGGAGACCTTGAGGTAGGTCGAGCGTCCACCGTCGGCTGCGATCGTGGTGCCGTTCACCATGCGCGACTCGTCCGACCCGAGGAACACGGCGAGCGCGGCGATGTGCTCCGGCTCTCCGACCGAGAACGGATAGAGCTTCTGCATGGTGATGCGCGCCTTCGCTGCCGGCGAAGGGTTGTCGGAGAGCAGCCAGTCCTTGTTCTCCCAGCGCGCGATCGACCGCTCGGTGCGCACGATGGCCGGCGCGATCGCATTGGCCCGGATGTTGTACCCGACGTACTGCGCCGCCAGCGTCTGCGTGAACGACATGATGCCGCCCTTGGCCGCCGCATAGGCCGGCTTCTCGGAACCCTTGAGCCCGAGGTGGGACGAGAAGTTGATGATCGACCCGCCACCGGCCGCGATCATGTGCGGGATCGCATGGCGGCAGCACAGGAACGGATGCAGCAGGTTGAGCGCCATCGTCCGGTGCCAGGTGTCGATGTCCATCAGGTGCACCGGGCGGTCTTCCTGCAGCGAGCCACCGGCGCAGTTCATGATCACGTCGAGCCGGCCGAACGCCTCGACGGTGCGCTCGACCGCATGCTTCACCTGCGCGTCGTCGGTCACGTCGGTGCGGATGAACAGCGCCTCGCCGCCTTCGGCGCGGATCTGCGCTTCGGCCGAGCGGCCCGCCGCCTCGTCCAGCTCGAACAGCGCGACCTTCGCGCCTTCGCGGGCGAACGCACGGGCAGTCGCACGAGCGATGCCGGCACCCGCACCGGTGAGGAAGGCAACCTTGCCGGACATCCTGGCCATCACGACTCCCGCGCATGCACGAATGAAAGCGGCGGATTCTACGCGCAGGGCTGCGCATCACGTCGGGCCTGCGTGCCGGCTCGCGTGCACGGCGATGCTAGACTTTCGGCAATGAAGCAGCATTCGCGCCTGGCCCTCGCCACCCGCACCGCCGCGGCATCGAGCCTGCTGCTCGCGCTGTGCGCCTGCACGACCATCGATCGCGGCACGCCGTCGCGCAGCGGCCCGGCTGCGAAGCCTCCCGACCGAGCCATCGAGGTGCAGGACCGGCGCCAGCGGCTGGTGACGATCGCGCTGCAGGAATGGACCCTGTGGGGACGTCCGCGCATCGAGGCCTCCGGCAAGCTGCTCGGCCGTCCGGAAGCCGCGGCGCTGGTGACGCCACGCAACGAATGGGAACCCGATTACACGAGCCGCGTACTGATGTACTGGCAGGTACTGCGCGGCAGCGACTTTCAGGCGGAGCGCGCGCTGCGGAAGGACGGCTCGATGGTGGCCTGGTCCGCGGTGTTCATCTCGTTCCTGATGCACTCGGCCGGCATCCCGCGCGAGGTGTTCCTGCCCAGCGCCCGGCACTGGGACTACATGAAGCGCGCGTACGACTTCCCTGATCCGGCCGGTTTCCAGGCGCTCGATGCCTCGACCACCGCGCCGCGGGTCGGCGACCTGATCTGCGCAACGCGCGCATGGACAGCCACCGTGGTCATCCGCTTTGCCCAGCTGGCGAGCCAGGACAGCAGCGGCACCTACCACTGTGACCTGGTGGTGAGCGTGTCCCCCGGCCTGCTCGGTGCGATCGGCGGCAACGTGCGCGATGCAGTCACCTGGACCGACGTGAAGCTCGACGCGAACGGCCTGCTGCAGCCGAGCCCGAGCCGGCCCTGGCTGGCGGTGCTGCGCAACAACCTGCGCTAGGGGTGGCGGACGGTCACCGGCCGCTCACCAGATCACGCCGGCCAGCGCGATCAGGGCCACCACCACGAGTGCCCAGGTCATGCGCACCGCACGCACCCGGTTGAGTTCGACACGCTCCACCAGCTGCGTGTTCTGATCGGCCAGCTGGCGGATGAGTTCGGTCGAGGACAGCAGCTGGCCGTGCAGGTCCGCGACCGTGGCCTCGAGCGACTCGACGCGCGCCTGCAGCGCCTCCGGAGAGGCATCGCCACGCGACTGCGCCATCGCACCGGCACCCACCGACGCCTGGGCCGGTTGACCCGCGACGCTGCTCCACAACTTCTTCGCACCGTCGGCAAGCTTCGGCGCATT
This sequence comes from Betaproteobacteria bacterium, assembly GCA_947458265.1. Classification (GTDB taxonomy): domain Bacteria; phylum Pseudomonadota; class Gammaproteobacteria; order Burkholderiales; family CAIKXV01; genus CAIKXV01. Next base: position 214,954 of record CANGYF010000001.1, on the reverse strand, counting down.
GCGGATCACGTCGGACCACGGTACCGCCTGCAGCACGGTCAGCCAGCTGATTGCCATGGGCATCGCCCCTCGATTTACGTCCAGACCCCATCAGACCACAGCGATCACTCCGCCTTGATGCCGGCGACCTTGACCACCTTCGCCCAGGTAGCGATCTCGGACTTGATGAACGCACCGAACGCCTGAGGGTCCATGATGGTCGGCTCGAAGTCGTTCTGCAACATCCGCTCCCGGGTCGCCGGCAGCTTCACGATCTGCACCAGCATGTCGCGCGAGCCAAGCCCGCTGCTGATCCTGCGGCCATCGATCTACGTCTGGTAGAACGCGACGATGCCACCACTGATGCAGAAGGCGGTGGCGGAGAACCGCTTCGCGTCGGAGCCCGGCGTTGGTACATGGCACGGGCGTGCGCTACATTCCGACCTCGGTCCGTTGAAGCGGATCGTCACCGCAGTCAGCTGAACCCGGAGGCACCATGGCATCGATGAAGGGCCGGTTCTGCGTCGTCACCGGCGCATCCACGCAGCACGGCATCGGCAACACGATCGCCAAGCGCTTCGCAGCAGCCGGCGCCTCGGTGTTCCTCGTCGCCGAAGGCACGCAGGAACAGCTCGAGACGGCACAGGCCGAGTGCCGGGCCTATCCGGATGCCGGGACGATCGAGTACGGCCTCTACGATCTTTCCGTCGCCGGCAACGCCGAGGCAATGATCGCCGACGCGCACAAGCGGTTCGGCCGCATCGACGTTCTGGTGAACAACGCCGGCATCCGTGCGCCATACGACTTCGGCGACTACACCCGCGCCCAGTTCGATGCGGTGGTCGGCGTGAACATCGCCACGCCGTTCTTCGCCAGCCAGGCCGTGGTGCCGATCATGCGCGCCCAGGGCGGCGGGCGGATCATCCACATCGCCAGCCAGCTGGGCCACGTGACCTATGCGAAACGCGCGCTGTACGGCCTGACCAAGGCAGCGCTGCTGCACCTCACCAAGTCGATGGCCTATGAACTGGGCAAGGACAACATCCAGGTGAACTCGGTCAGCCCCGGGCCGATCAAGACCCAGCCGCTGATCGACCGCCTGCGCACCGAACCGGAAGAGATGGCCCGCCGCGTCAGCCAGTACGTGCCGCTCGGCCGGCTGGGCGAGCCCGGCGAGATCGCCGATGTCGCCTTCTTCCTTGCCACCGACGCTCCCGCCTTCCTGCAGGGCGAGGACATCTGCGTCGATGGCGGATACATCAACCACTGATGGCCAGCTCTGAAGGCGGCTCCAGCGACACGGGTGTCGACGAGCGCCTGATGGCGCTCGAGGTCAAGGCGAGTTTCACCGAGGACCTGCTCGACGAACTCAACCGTACGGTGGCGCGCCAGCAGCAGCAGATCGAGGCGCTGGCCCGGGAACTGGTACGGCTGCGCGGGCAGGTGCAGGAGATGGGCGAGCAGGACGCAAGCGGGGACGGGACAGGATCCAGGCAGGAAGTACCGCCACACTACTGAGGCTGGCCGACAGCGGCACGCTGCTCGCGACCGCGAACATCAAGGTGGAGTGATCGCAGCGCAGCATCGCTGCCCTGGTGGAACAGAATATGTCTTCATGCCGACTGTCATACTGATTTGACAGGTGCAATTGTCCATACAGCGTGTCAGACTTCCGCCACGTACGCCGCCAGCCTGCGCGTGCTCACAACGGGAGCCCCTCCATGAACAGCATCATCATTTCGTTCCTCGTCTTCGGTGCACTGTTCGGCCTGACCACCTACCCGGTCCGCCATCTGTTCAGCGAGGGCACCGTCTCTCGCAGCGACAACGGCGAACGCGGCCCGATGGACGGCCGGACCATGTGGGTCGCGATCTGCGTCTTCCTGTGGCCGATCCTGATGTTCACCGGGCTCTACACGATGATCTACAAGCGCGCGCGTGCACAACGGCAGCGCAGCGCACGGCACGGGTAAAGCCCGGCGGGGCAGGCCCTGCGGCATCAGCCCTTGCCCTGCTCCTCACCCCGCTCTTCACCCTTCCCGCCGAACTTCGCCACCTGCCCCTTCCACGCATCCGACAGCAGGCACGGCAGCCACGCCTCGTTCTCCGCCTGCAACCCGCCTGAGAGCATCGTCTCCTGCGAGGCGTTGAGCGCGATCTTGGCCTGGATCAGCGACATGCGCGGCTGGCGTGCGATCGAACGGGCGAGGTCCATCGTCGCGGCCATCAGCTCCGGCTGGGGCACCACGCGCAGGACGACGCCCAGCCGCTCGGCCTCGTGTGCATCGAAGCGTCGGCCGGTGAAGATCAGCTCCTTCGCCTTCTGCAGCCCGACCGCACGCGGCAGCCGCTGCGTGCCACCGGCCCCGGGCAGGAAGCCCAGCCCGACCTCTGGCAGCGAGAAGGTCGCGTTGTCCGAAGCGATGCGCAGGTCGCATTGCAACGCAAGTTCGAAGCCACCCCCGAGGCAGTAGCCGTTGATCGCCGCGATCGTCGGCTTGGCCATCGAAGCCACCGAGTTCACCCAACGGCTGCGGAAGAAGCGGCGCTCGTCGTAGAGCTGCTGCACGCTGCGCTGGCCGCGCTCCTTCAGGTCTGCGCCCGCGCAGAAGGCCCGGTCGCCCTCGCCGGTGATCACCACGACGGCGACGGACGGATCGGCGTCGAGCTCGCGCGCGAAATCGATGATCTCGGCACGCAGTTGCAGATTCACCGCGTTCATCACGCGGGGACGAGTCAGCGTCACCAGTGCAACGCCATCCTCGATGGATACGCGTTTGACTTCGGTGGTCAGTGAATGCGGTGCGGGCATCGCGTCATCCTTTCGTGTGCATTGCGCGCGATCGTATCCACGCACGGGGCGGCTGTCGATGCGGGATGCAGGGATCCGACAGTAAGGGCACGATCGATAGTCCGAAAGGACCATTGCACGGGGCAAATGGGTCCTTTTGGATCATCGTCCCCGCAGAGGAGAACCCCTAGACTGATTCTCGACGTCGTGTCCTGCCAATCCCTTGCAGGACTCCAGTGACGTCGAGTTTCCTACAGTCCAGGGGGCACTCCATGAAGCATGAAAAACTATCGAAGCTGGCAGCAACGGCGATGCTGTCTTTGGCCATCGGCGGGTTCGCACAACAGTCCCTTGCGGAGACGGTCTCACAGGTACCCTTCACGTCAGGCGCACTCGCCTGGCCCGGCAACGATTGCTCGGGATCGTTCGGACAAGGCTTCGCAAACTGCGCCTACAACGGTTCGCCGATCATCGGGAAGTTCAACTTCAACGACAACGGGACGCTCGGAGAGGTCGAACTGAACACCGCGCTGTTTCCCGGACTCCAGCAATCGTGGTTCACGATCGACCCGATCGCGAAGACCTGGAAGTACGACCCACAGGGGGCAGGTCCGGCCATCACGGCATTCACGTCGAAGGCAGGCCCCAGCTTCTTCGTCTACACGATGGACGACGGCCCCTATTTCGGCGGCGCGACGACTTTCTCGTTCCTCACGCCGGAAGGCAAGGATCTCTCGCACATCTCCTTCTACGACACGGGCACGCCTCCCCAGATCCCGCTTCCGGGCGCAGCGTGGCTGCTGTTGTCAGGGATTGCCGGCTTCGGGGTTCTCACGCGGAAGAAACGTGCGGGCGCCAGCGCCTGAAACAGACGCAATGTCGGAAACCCGAAAAGCGCCGCGGAACCGCGGCGCTTTTTCATTGCGCCTCGCGCAGCACCAGCAATTCATCCGTGGCCACCACGTCCTTCAGCGTCTCGGCCAGATCGGTCACCACGCAGTCGAGCGGCCAGGGTGCCCTGTACCGCACGCAGAGACTCGACATCCATCGACTGAACACGCCGTACCATCCGAACCTTGACGGAACGCCCCCTGCATGACGAGCCACGCACCTGCCTCCCCCTCGCCCTGGTTGACCCGCTGGGGCATCCAGATCACTGCTGGCCCGGTCCTCGACCTCGCCTGCGGCAACGGACGCCACGCCCGCTGGTTCGCCGCGCGCGGGCTTCCGGTGGTCGCGGTCGATCGCCTGCGGCCTGGCTCGGGCGGACCGGACGACCTGTGCAACCTGCCCGGCGTCGAGTTCATCCAGGCCGACCTCGAGGACGGCAGCCCGTGGCCGCTGGGCGATCGGCGCTTCGCCACGATCGTGGTCACGAACTACCTGCACCGCCCGCTGTTCCCACGGATCGCAGCCGCGCTCGCCGAGGACGGACTGCTGATCTACGAAACGTTCATGGTCGGCAACGAGCGCTTCGGCCGCCCGACGAACCCCGAGTTCCTGCTGCGGCCGGGCGAACTGCGCGAGGCGTTTCCCGGGCTGACGGTGCTGGCGTTCGAAGAGGGCGAAGTCGATCGCCCGAAGCCTGCGATGGTGCAGCGGATCGCCGCCCGGCGGTGATGCCAGGTGCGCCCCCGCCGCTGCGCCCTGCCTACTCCGCCGGCTTGCGCATCGTCCGGATCGCCTCGCTCACCCGTCGCGCATCCACCTCGAGGAACTTCTGGAACTCCGGTGAATCCTGGAAGGCTACCGGCGTCAGCACCCTGGACATAGCCGACCGGTATTCATCGCCGGTGACCACCTGGCGCACCGCGTCGCGCAACTGGCGCACGATCGGCTCGGACGTACCGCGCACTGCGAAGACCCCCGTCCAGTTGTAGAACTCGGCCTTGTAGCCCAGTTCGATCAACGTCGGGACATCCGGGTAGAGCGCATTGCGTTCGGCACCCCAGGTGCCGTAGACACGCACCTTGCCGGCCTTCACATGCGGTGACGACAGCGCCGGAGAAGCAGCCAGCATGGTGGCATGACCGCCAAGCACTGCGGCCATCGCCGGCGCACCACCCACGTACGGCACGTCCTGCAGCCGGATGCCTGCCGCAGTGGCGAAGATCTCCATCGCCGTGTGCTGCGGGGCATACAGGCCCGAGTGCGCATAGAACATCTCGCCCGGCCGCTTGCGCGCGGCGGCGACCAGTTCCTTCACCGATCGCCACTGCGCCGCCGGGTTGGCCACCAGCAGCGGCGGATCGGCAGTCAACCGCGCGATCGGGATGAACTGCTCGCGGGTGAAGGCCTGCGGCCGCTTGAACAGGGCATCGACCTCGGGCACCGTGCTGAACGAGGAGATCGTCACCAGCAGCGTGTAGCCGTCGGGCTTGGATGCGGCCGCCGCGGCGGTGCCGATCGCACCCGCGGCGCCGGGACGGTTGGTGACGATGATCGGCTGCTTGAACAGACGCTCGAGCTGATTTGCCAGCGGCCGGGCGACGATATCGCCCGCGCCACCGGGCGGGAACGGCACGATCAGCGTGATCGGCCGGGACGGCCAGGTCTCCTGCGCATGCGCCAGACCCGCGCTTGCGGCGGCGAGTGCGATCAACAATGCTCGGCGTACTGCGGTGTCGTGTTTCGCGGTCATTTTCAGGCCTCGGGATTGGGCACGCACAGCAAGCCGCGCCCGTTCAGCTGCGCGCTGTCAATGCAGGTCACTCGCCAACGACGTTACCCGCCTTGATCACCTTCGCCCACTTCGCGGTCTCGACTTCCATCAGCTTCGCGAATTCGGCGGTGGTTCGGCGCGACGTCACCACGCCCTGCTCGTCGAGACGGCGCACCATGTCCGGCGCCTCGAGCAGCGCGTTTATCGCACCGTGCATCTGGCTGATGATGCCCGCCGGCGTCGCACGCGGCGCGAACAGCCCGAACCAGATCTGCGATTCATAGCCCGGCAGGCCTGATTCGTTGATGGTGGGTACGTCGGGGAAGGCCGGGTTGCGCTTCGGCCCGCCCATGGCGATCAGGCGCAACCGGCCACTCTTGATGAACGGCAATGCGCCCGGCAGCGAACCGATCTGCAGCTGCGAGTTGCCAGCGACGTTGTCGGCGAGCGCCGGCCCGCCGCCCTTGAACGGCACATGCGTCATCCGGGTCTTCGACAGCAGCATGAACAGTTCGGTGTTCAGGTGCGGGAAGCCGCCGATGCCCGAGGACGCGAAGTTGATCTCACCGGGGCGCTTGCGCGCGAGCGCGATCAGCTCCTTCACGTTCGCCGCCGGGAAGCTCGGATGCACTACCAGCGCGCTGTCGCTGGTACCGATCATCGCAACCGGCGCGAAGCTGTTCACCAGGTCCACCTTCGCCTTCTGGATGATGAAGCCGTAGCCGGTGGAGGTGAGCATCCAGGTGTAGCCGTCCGGCGCCGCCGCGGAGGCGAACTCGAGGCCGACGATCGACCCCGCACCCGCACGGTTCTCGATGACCACGTTCTGCCCGAAGCGCTTCGACAGGTCGGAGGCGAGCAGGCGACCGACGATGTCGGTGCTGCCCCCGGGCGCCCAGGGCACGATGATGCGCATGGGCTTCTCGGGCCAGGATTGGGCGATGGCGGGAGCGGCGGCGAAGGCTGCCGTGACGGCAGCAGCGAGCGCGGTGACGAGCGAAGGGGCGGACATGCGTGGAAGACCTGTCGTTGGATCGCGTTGGAAGAATGGTACAGGGACGTACCGGGATACTGCAGAGAAAAAGCAAGACGCGGGCCAACGACGCGTCCAGCGCCTCGCATCGACTGGCAGAATGCCTGTGGGCCGTCAGACACAGGCAAAAACCGATACGTCGCCTCACCGTTTTCGTCGCGCTGTGCCTGACTGGTAGGCGCTGTCCTTGAACGGGTCGAAGACGGATACACCGAACGTACGGAAATCCGCAACGTTTCGGGTCACTACCGTCAATCCATGCACGAGCGCAGTGGCTGCGATCAATGCGTCCTCGAGCAGCGTATCGGAGCGCCTGTGCATGAGGCGGCCCCAGGCGCGACAGACGGCGCCATCCAGTGGCAGGACATTCCAGGCTACGGCCAACTGTTCGAGCCAGCCCTCTATTTCGGCTGCTTTCACCAGGTCCTGCACCCGCGTCAGCTCGATGCCGGCCTGAAGCTCTCCAAGCGTCATTGCACTCAGAAAGAGCTCGGACTCGTCCACGGTTTCCAGCCAGGCTACAACCGCGAGGCTCGGCCGCGGGCGACGTAGCTCCGAGACGACGTTCGTATCGATCAGGAACATCCGGCTTCCTACAACGAGTCGACTGGAGTACGACGCCGGGCACTTCCGCGGTCGGGCAACCGGAACTCGTGGCGGGCCTCGTCGCTCAGCAGCAACTGCTTGATCGAAGGGCGTGCTGCGGATTGCAGCCGCCGCCATTCCTTCACAGGAACGAGCACCGCGGCCTCAACCCCGCGACGCGTGACGAGTTGCGGACCCCCATTGAGACAGGCATCCAGCATCTCGCTGAACCGCGCCTTTGCGTCCTGCACAGGCCAGGATTCCATCACGCCTCCCGCTACTATCTGACCATATAACTGACTAGTCTAGCAGCCAGGGGCTGCGGGAGCGATCCAGGAATGCTTGGCCTATCGCCGGAAACAGGCCTCCCGGCCACACCTGGAGGGGGTTGCGCACACACTGCGAGATTGTGACCCAGCCCTTAGCCGCCCCGGCCGATCTACTCCCCCTTCAACCCGGCTGCCTTCACCGCCTTCGCCCAGCGATCGATATCACGCACCAGCAGCTCGCCGAACTGCTCCGGCGTCCCCGGCACGGCATCGACGCCCAGTTCACCCAGCCGCTCACGCATGCCATCGGCGGTGAGGATGCGGTTCACTTCCGTGTTGAGCCGCGTGACCAGCGGACGCGGCAGGCCGGCCGGTGCGAACAGGCCGATCCAGAAGTCTGCCTCGAAACCGGGCAGGCCCGACTCGCCGGCGGTGGGCACGGTCGGCAGCGCGGGGCTGCGCCGCGGCCCGTTGATCGAGATCGGGCGCAGGCGTCCGGCCTTGATGAACGACAGCGCCGAAGCGACGCCGGTGAACATGATCTCGGTCTCGCCGGTCAGCGTGGCGCTCACGCCGGGCGTGCTGCCCTTGTACGGCACATGCAGGACGTCTACCCCCGACAGGTGCTGGAACAGCGCTGCCGACAGGTGCGGCGAGCTGCCCACGCCAGCCGAGGCGTACTTGATGGCGCCGGGTTTCTTCTTCGCCAGCGCGATCACGTCGGCGATGGTCTTCACCGGCAGCGAGGGGTGCGCGACCAGCACGCTGGTCGAATAGCCGAAGTTGGCCACTGCCACGAAATTGCGCACCGGGTCGTATGACAGCTTCGGATACAGGGAAGGATTGATCGCCATGATGCCGGTGCCGCTGACGATCAGCGTGCCGCCATTGGGCGCGGCCTTGAGCGCGGCCTCGGTGCCGATGATGCCGTTCGCGCCGGGACGGTTCTCGATCACCACCGTCACGCCCAGCGCATCGCCCAGCCGCTGGCCGATCAGGCGCGCGAGCGTATCGGTGGAGCCACCGGCCGCCTGCGGCACCATGAACAGGACCGACTTGACCGGGTAATCGGCTTGCGCGGACTGCGCGGACTGCGCGAGGGCAGTGCCCGCGCAGGGCACCAGCAGCAGGAGGGAAGCAGCAGAGTGAAGATGAATGCGTTTCATCGGGGAGTCTCCAGGAACTTGCGCAGCACGTGCTGGACGATGCCGCCATGTCGGTAGTAGTCGACCTCCAGCCGGGTATCGAGCCGGGAGATCAGCGTGATCGGGGTACGTCTGCCATCCGGGTGGACGATGGTGCAGGCCACCGCTGCCTTGGTGCCCTGCGCGGCGGCGACCGTGTCGATGTCGAAGGTCTCGTGCCCGGTGAGCCCGAGCGTCCTGCGCGTGGTGCCCTCCGGCAACTGCAGTGGCAGCACGCCCATGCCCACCAGGTTCGAGCGATGGATGCGCTCGAACGATTCGGCGATCACCGCGCGGATACCGAGCAGCGCCGTGCCCTTGGCCGCCCAGTCACGCGACGAGCCCGCACCGTACTCGCGCCCGGCGACCACCACCAGCGGCACGCCATCGGCACGATAGCGCTCGGCGGCTTCATGCACCGACATCGCCTCGCCCGAGGGCAGGTGCAACGTTGAACTGCCCTCGACGCCCGGCGTGAGTTCGTTGCGCAGCCGCAGGTTGGCGAAGGTGCCGCGCACCATCACCTCGTGGTTGAGCCGCCGCGCCGCATAGTTCACGAAGTCCTTCGGCGCGACGCCCAGCGACTGCAGGTAGCGTCCGGCAGGTCCGTTGGCCGGGATCGCGCCGATCGGCGAGATGTGGTCGGTGGTCACCATGTCGCCCAGCATCAGCAGCGTGCGTGCGCCCTGCAGCGGCTGCACGGCCTGCGGCACTGGTGGAATCCCCTCGAAGAACGGCGGACGGATGATGAAGTGGCTGCCGGCACGCCAGTCGTGGCGCGGCGTGTCCGGCGCCTGCAGCGCCTGCCATTGCGGCGTGCCGTCCAGGATGGTGCGATAGCGTTCGGTGAACAGCCCGGCGTCGAGCGTCGCCTTCAGCACCCCGCGCACTTCATCCGCATCGGGCCAGATCTCGCGCAGGTACACAGGCTGGCCCTGCGGATCGTGCCCGAGCGGCTCGCGGGTGAGGTCGCGGGTGACCGTGCCGGCGATCGCACAGGCGACGACCAGCGGCGGCGAAGCCAGGAAGTTCGCACGCACGCTCGGATGAATGCGCGCATCGAAGTTGCGGTTGCCCGAGAGCACCGCCACCGTCGCCAGGCGTGCCGCGTCGATCGCCTCGCGCACATCCTCGGCCAGCGGGCCGGAGTTGCCCATGCAGGTCATGCAGCCGAAGCCGGTCACCTGGAAGCCGAGCGCGTCGAGGTCCTCCTGCAGGCCGCTGCGCGCGAGGTAGTCGGCCACCACTCGCGAACCGGGCGAGAGCGAGGTCTTCACCCTCGCCGGCGGCTTCAGCCCTCGCCGCCGCGCATTACGCGCGAGCAGGCCGGCGGCGAGCATCACCATCGGGTTCGAGGTATTGGTGCAACTGGTGATCGCGGCGATCGCCACGTCACCGTCGCCGAGCGTGTCGTCCATGCCGGCCAGCGGCACGCGGACGGGCGCGCGCCCATCGCCCGCCGACGCACCCACCGCCGACGCGCCCACCACCGACGCGAACGCCGCCGGCACCTGCGCCAGCGGTACCCGCGCATCCGGCCGCCCCGGCCCGGCCATGCAGGGCTCGATCGCCGCGAGGTCGATCTCCACCACCTGCGCATAGTCCGGCGACGGCTGCGCGCTGTCGCGCCACAGCCCCTGCGCCTTGCAGTACGCCTCGACCAGCGCCACCTGCGCCGGAGATCGCCCGGTCAGCGACAGATAGGCGAGCGTCTCCGCATCGACGGAGAAGAAGCCCATGTTCGCGCCGTACTCGGGGGTCATGTTGGACAGCGTCGCCCGCTCCGGCAGCGTGAGCGTGTCGACACCGGAACCGAAGAACTCCACCACCTTCGCGATCACCCCGTGCCGGCGCATTGCCTGCGTGACGGTGAGCGCGAGATCGGTGGCGGTCGCACCCGCGGGCATGCGCCCGACCAGGCGGCAGCCGACGACCTCGGGGATGAGGATCGAGATCGGCTCGCCGAGCGCGACCGTGCCGCCTTCGAGCCCACCGACACCCCAGCCGACGACGCCCAGCGCATTGGTCATCGCAGTGTGGCTGTCCATCGCGATCAGCGAATCCGGGTACGCGAGCGTGCGTCCATCCACCTCGGCAGTGAACACGACGCTGGCGAGGTACTCGAGGTTGATCTGGTGCAGGATGCCCGAGCCCGGCGGGAACACGCGCAGGTTGCCGAACGCCCGGCTGCCCCAGCGCAGGAACTCGTAGCGCTCGCGGTTCTGCTCGAACTCGCGGGCCATGTTGAAGGCCAGCGCATCCGGACGTCCCTGCGCCTCGACCATCACCGAGTGGTCGACGATGAAGTCGAGCTGTATCTGCGGGTTGATACGGCGCGGGTCGCCGCCGAGGTCGACCATCGCATCGCGCATCGCCGCCATGTCGCCGAGCAGCGTGATGCCGGAGGAATCGGGCATCATCATCCGTGCCGGGCGGAAGCCGATCTCGCAGTCCGGATGGCCCGCCCCGCCGGCCCCACCTGCCCCATTTGCCGCGAGCCAGACCGCCAGGTTGCGCAGATCCTCCGGGCCCGACTGGCCGAGCGCGCGCTGCCGAACGAGGTTCTCGACGAACACCCTGGTCGAGAACGGCAGGCGGTCGACCCCGACCAGCCCGATGGACGCCGCGTCGGCCAGGCTGAAGTAGTGGTACTCGACGCCGTCGACGTGCAGCACCCTCGCCAGGGCCAACGCGTCCTGCCGTGAAACATCCGCGGTCATCCGTCCTCCTCCGCTGCCCGTCGTGCGCGCCGATGGCTTCGACGTCTGCACCCGACCAGCCTGTTCTTTCTGTACGATCGAGCAGCATACCGTGCTTCGACGAATCCCAGCGATGCCAGCCGCCCCCTCGACCCATATCATCCGCAAGGCCCTCGCCATCGTCCGGCCACAGTTCCGGCTCGACTACGGCGGCGGCATCCACGGCCTGCCGCACTGGAGCCGCGTCTGGTACCACGGCCAGCAGCTGGCGCGAGCCGCGGACGTGAATCCGTCGATCCTCGCGTGGTTCGCGTACCTGCACGACAGCCAGCGCCACAACGACGGCCGCGACCCGCTGCACGGACACCGCGCCGCCGACTTCGCCACCCGGCAGCGGCGCGACGGCGCGATCACCGAACTGTCGCCCACCGAGTTCGAGCAGTTGTGCGAGGCCATGCGCCTGCACAGCGACGGACACACGGTGTCTGACCCGGCCATCATCGCCTGCTGGGACGCCGACCGGCTAGACCTGTACCGCGTAGGCATCAGGCCGCTGCCGCACCGGATGTGCACGCCACATGCGCGGCATCCGGCCACGATCCAGGCGGCGATGCGGATGTCGGAGCGGCGCCGGCGGGCGAAGACCGGTCGCTGAACAGTTGCCGGGCTGTCGAAGACAAGAACTTCCAATCATCAGGGACAAGAACATGATCGTCGCTCCACACTCACCCCCGTTCCGCGCCGACCAGGTCGGAAGCCTCCTGCGCCCCGCCCATCTCATCGAAGCGCGCGAGCAGCGCCGCAAGCGCCTGCTGTCGGACGACGAACTGCGTGTCATCGAGGACGAAGCGATCCGCGAAGTGGTCGCGCGGCAGGAGGCAGCCGGCCTGCGCGTGGTGAGCGACGGCGAGTTCCGTCGGCAGAACTACATCGTCGATTTCTTCCGCAAGGCGCTCGGATCCGGCGGCCTGAAGGCGGAGCCGGGCGACTTCGTCCATCGCAACGCCAAGGGCGACACCATCCCGGTCGAGAAGCTCGTCATCCACAAGCCGCTGCGCTGGACCGGTCCCATCTTCGCCGAGCACCTCGCGTTCGTGCGCTCCATCACGCAGTGCACGCCGAAGATGACGGTGCCCTCGCCGATCGTGCTGCACTTCATGGGCGGCAACGATGCCATCCTGCGCGATGCATACACCTCGCTCGACACCTGGTGGGCAGACGTGATCGAGGTCTACCGGCAGGAGTTCGCCGCGCTGCATGCCGCCGGCTGCACCTACCTGCAGATCGACGAGACCTCGCTGGTGAAGTTCGGCGACCCGGAGATCCGGGCCGTTCTGGAACGACGCGGCGAAGACTGGCGCAAGCTGGTCGAGACCTATGTCGAGGTGATCAACGCGGTGATCGCCACCGCACCGGCGGGCATGACCGTCGGCATACATGTCTGCCGCGGCAACCGTCTCGGCTTCTGGCAGGCCGATGCCGGCTACGAGTTCATGGCCGACCAGCTGTTCCGGCGGCTCAACGCGCGCTTCTACTTCCTCGAGTTCGACAGCCCGCGCGCGGGTCCGATCGATGCACTGAAGTACATGCCCGAGGACAAGACCGTCGCACTCGGCCTGGTGACGACCAAGTCGCCGGAACTCGAGCAGCCGGAGATGCTGCGCGCGCGCATCCAGGAAGCATCGGCCTTCGTCTCGCTGGACCGGCTTTGCCTGAGCCCGCAGTGCGGCTTCTCCGGGAACGTCGGCAACACCGTGATGACGGCCGACCAGCAGTTCGCGAAGCTGCGCCTGCTCGCCGAGACCGCGCGTTCGGTGTGGCAGGACGCCTGAGCATGGCGGCACGCATACTGATGCATGCCGCGATGCTCGGTGCGGCTGCACTCGCAATCGCAATCGCAACCGCAGGCGCCGGCACGGCCATGGCGCAGGCCTATCCGGCCAAGCCCATCCGGCTGATCATCCCGTTTCCACCGGGCGGCGGCAGCGATGTCACCGGACGCATCGTCGCGATGGCGATGAGCGAACGCCTCGGCATGCAGATGGTGGTCGACAACCGCGCCGGTGCCGGCGGCATCATCGGCACCGAACTGGCGGCCAATGCCGCGCGCGATGGCTACACGCTGCTGGTGGCATCGCTGGCCCACGTGGTGAGCCCCTGGCTGTACGACCTCAAGGGCCGTTTCGACCCGATCAAGTCGTTCTCGCCGGTGGCCATCGTGGCCGGCAGCCCGGTCGTGCTGGTGGTGCATCCCGGCGTACCCGCCCGGTCGGTTGCGGACCTGCTCGCCCTCGCCAGGAAGAATCCAGGCAAGCTGCAGTACGCCTCGGCGGGCGTGGGCAGCGTGAGCCACCTCGCGGCCGAGATGTTCACCTACAGCGCGAAGGTGGACATGCTGCACGTGCCCTATAAAGGTGCAGGCGCGGCGACCGTCGATGTCGTCGCGGGGCATGCGAACCTGACCTTCGGCGGCCTGCTGGCCACCGTGCCCCATGTGCGTGCGGGCCGGCTGCGTGCGCTGGGCGTCGGGTCGCTCCAGCGCAACCCGATCCTGCCGGACGTGCCCCCGATCGCGGAGGCCGGCGTCCCCGACTACGAAACGGTGAACTGGTTCGGGCTGCTCGCGCCTGCCGGCACCCCGGCGGCCATCGTCGAGCGCCTGCACCGGGAAGTGTCGGCAGTGCAGGAGTCGCCCGAGATCCGGAAACAGCTCGACAACGACGGCGCGACGGTGCTGCGGATGACCCCGGCCCAGTTCGGCGCCTACATGGCCGCCGACATGGAGAAATGGGGCCGCGTGGTGAGGGCGGCCGGCATCAAGGCGAACTGAGACAGACCCCGGGCGCGCCCCGGAACCGCAGCGCGCAACCCGGAGCGCTCGATCAGGCGATCACTTCCACCTTCGCCCGCCGCGCCACCGCGGTCCAGGTGTTGATCTGCGACTCGATCAGCTTGTTGAACTCTGCCCCGGTCACCGGGGCCTTCCGCGGCAGCGTCTGCAGGTCATCCAGCCGCTTCATGATGTCCGGGCGGGCGAGGATCTCCGGCATCAGCGTGGTGAGCCGCTGCGCGATCGGCGCCGGCAGGCCCTTCGGCGCGGACAGGCCCAGCCACTGGGAACCGGTGAGCGAGGGGAAGCCCGCCTCGGCAAAGGTCGGGATGTCGGGCAGGCCGGGCAGCCGCGCGGGCGTGGACACGGCCAGCGCGCGCAGCGAGCCGCCCTTGAGCTGGTCGACGTTGGTCGTGATCGGATCGAGCACGCTGTCGATCTGTCCGCCCAGGAGTTCAGCCAGCGCCGGCGCACTGCCCTGATAGGGCACATGGTCATGCATGGGTGCATTGCCTTCGATCTTCAGCATCTCGCCGAACAGGTGGTTCGCCGAACCGATACCCGAAGAGCCGTAGCGCACCGGCTTGACGCGGGCCGCCGCGACATAGTCCGCCAGCGTCCTGAGCGGCGACTGCGGGCGCACCAGCAGCACCATCGGCGCCTCGACCAGCATCGCCATATGGGTGAAGTCGGTGATCGCATCGAACGGCATCTTGTTGCGCGTGGCCGTCGCATAGACATGCACCGATGCATGGCTCACCAGCAGCGAGTAGCCGTCCGGGTTCTGGCGCGCCGCAAAATCGGTGCCGACCAGGCCGCCCGCCCCGGGCCGGTTCTCGACCAGCACGGTCTGCGACAGGGCCTGCTGCAGGTGCGGCGCGATCAGACGCGCCACGGTGTCGACCAGGCCGCCAGGCGGAAACTGGCAGATCAGCCGGATCGGGCCGCGCGTGGGCCAGGCCTGCGACTGGGCATGGGCCCAGGGGGCAATGAGGGATGCCGCGCCGGCGGCGAGCAGATCACGACGCTTCATGGAGTCTCCGGGAGGGTTGCAGCAAGAAAGACGTGCGCCTCGAAAGGCGCGATTTATCCCGAAACTTTCAAGCAGGAGATGTGCCAGATTCTCACGGGGTCGGCGCCGAGAACTCGGCGACGTTGCGCGTGACCAGTGCAGCCCAATGGCTCAGTTCGTGGACGACCAATCCGGGAACACTCATCCGGGCTGGAGGCAATGCGTGCATCCGGGGCACGACCTGCGGATCGCTGCGGAAGTAGTAGCTGATGGTGTTGGCGTCGAACGCGAACACTCAGAACCCGACTCGCGGAACGTCCGGCGACCCTTGTGCATCCCGGCCGCGATCCTGAAGCGGGAACTCGGGAAACGCACCGGCCAGCTTCCAGCAGCCGTCCGGCCAGGCGTCGCCCGCATGGCTGCGGATCTCCTGGGCGGCCCAGCGGCTCCTGGACAGGCCAGAGGCCGAGGCCGCAGGGGCCAACAATGCGGCGGTTTCGTCGTCGGGGTACGGGGTTACCTGCGGCATGGCACCTTCCAGATAATCCGCGCGCGTTCTGCACGCCTCAAGCGACTGGCGGAAGCGGCTTAACTAGCCATAAGTCCTACAACCCATCCAGCGGATCCCACGGGTAACTGCCCTGGGCGCGCTCCGCGTCGCTGAGGAAGTCCGCTGGCACATCCACCGCCTGCACCGCGGCGAAGAGGTCATCCCACGTCGCTGACTTACGACACAGGATGACGTCGTCGATCTGTTGATCGCTCTGTTCTGCGCTCTGAGTCATTTCCTGCCTCCGGGGTACAGGTTTGAGTTAAGCCTGATCGCGTTCGCTGCCGCTCGGCATCATGCAATTGCCAACTTCAACTGCCCAACCGGCTCAGCCGTCGGCCGTACGCTTATCTCGATGTCGTAGCCGAGTCGATTCAGGCAATCCATCAGCTTGCGCTCGGACAAATTGGCGAAATCGCCACGCATCAACCCAGACACTTTCGGCTGCGGGATGCCCATGCGGCGACCCGCTTCTTCCTGCGTGAGCCCGAGGCGACGCACTGCACGGGCAATCTCGATCACGAGCCCTGACTTGATCTTGAGCTTCTCCGCATCTGGCAGGCCGAGGTCGGCGAAGACGTTACCCGAGCTTCGTTCGACCTCGACGCCCTCAATGACGCGCCTTGCCATGTCGCAACTCCTCTGCCAGCCTCTCGGCGATCTTCATCCGAGCTCGAATGACATTCAAATCCTGGTTCGGCGTGGCTATTCCATTCCTGCTCTTCTTCTGGAAACAGTGAAGGACGAAGACGGCTTCAACGAACCGCACGGTGTAGACAGTTCGGTAGGTTCCCCCGGCATCGTTGTCGATGATCTCCACGACCGCTGCGCTGCCGAAGCCCTTCAGGGGCTTCGCCGAATCATGCCGGCCACCACGTTGCGCGAAGTCCAATGCGTGGCCGAAGAACCTCCGCACGCGTAGCGGCAACGCCATAAGGTCCCTTTTGCTGCTCGCGATCCAGAAGAGCGGTTTGGATTCATGATCCGCGAACACAGTCTATACCTTTTCGGGAATACTGGACAACCGGAAGGGAGAAGAACGTAGCCGGTCATCGATCGCAACGCGCCGCCAGGAAACGCCCCTGAAACAGCGATTCCCCGAAGATTCACGCTGACGCTCCAAGTACCCATCGACCAAACCGCTCGCGGAGCTTCGAAGGCCATATAGGCCGTGCCCCGCATGGCCAGCAGGTCGACGATTCAGCCCCGCCCATAAACCCGCCCCACCGCCCCCACCCTCTCCCTGACCTCCCGCCGCAGTTCCTCCGGCCCCAGCACCTCGCACTCGGCGCCGTACTTCATCACGTCCATCACCAGTTCCAGTTCGCTGGCATAGGGCAACTCGAGCTCATAGCGTCCGTCCGCCAGGTACGCGCCCTTCTGCTGCGGATGCCACACCTCGCAGGCCACCCACCGGGCGCGCTCGGCGCTGAAGCGCAGCTTCGCCACCTTGGTCGCCTTCCCGGAGAAGATGCCGTAGCCCGATCCCAGCACCTCGTCGAGCGTGGCCTCGGGCACGTCGTCGGCCTTCGTGGCCAGCACGGTCGACGCCTGAATCGCGTCGACCGAGAAGCTGCGCAGGTCGCCGCGCAGGTGGCACCAGGCATCGAGGTACCAGTTGTCGCGGTAGTGCACCAGGCGCTGCGGCGACACCTCGCGCTCGGTGTCCTCGCCACGCCCGCGGCTGCGGTAGCGCAGCTTCACGCGCCGCCGCTCCAGCAGCGCACCGGCGACGCGTTCGAAATGCTCCAGCGTTGCGCGCCGCGCGCCCATCGGCAGCACCTTCACCCGGCGGGCGATCTCACCGGCCGGATGGCCTGCGCCGCCGATCAGCGCCTGCAGGCGATCGGCCAGCGGCTTGAGCTGGCGCGAGAGGAAGCCCGGCTGCAGTTCGCCGACCAGCCGCTGCATGGTGAGCAGCGCCAGCATCTCGCGCTCGTCGAGCCACAGGCCGGGCAGCTCGAAGCGCTGACCGTCCGCGCCGTGCGGCCGCAGCCGGTAGACACCGTCGTCGCGGTCCCAGTCGATCGGCGCGTTGAAGCGGTCGCGCAGGTACTCGAGGTCGCGGTTGATGGTGGCGCGCGAGACCTCGAGCGCATCCCTCAACTGCTGCAGCGACGCGCCCTGCGGCCGGCCCACCAGGCGGGTGATCGTGCGGAAGCGTTCGGTGCGATCCATTCGGGGGGAGCCTTGGGTCATCGGCTGCGCGACGTTCGGCGCAACGTCATGCTCGAAACATCCTAACAGCCACGCTGCGGGCCTGGAACCCGTTTACGCACTGCGTGGGAACCTGAGTCTGCCGCTCCGGTGTCTCATCCCATGAGCCTCCCCGATGCGATGCTTCCCTGCCGTGTACGAGGAGGTCCGATGTCCGCCAAGATGCCCGCTGCGTCCACCCCCGTTCCTGCTGCCAGTCCGCAGGTTGTCATCACCCCGCTCAAGCCGGCACTGATCGCCAACCACGCACACACCCTTCCGGTGCTGGTGCGGGTGCAGGCGCCCGATGCCGACCCGTCCGTCGTGCAGGTACGGCAGCCGTACCACCTGTCGCTGGTGATCGACCGCTCCGGTTCGATGAGCGGCCAGCCGCTGCAGGAAGCGGTGCGCTGCTCGCGCCACATCGTCGACCGGCTGCTGCCGACCGACGTGGCCTCGCTGGTGACCTTCGATCATCGCGCGACGCTCCTCGCGCCGGCGCAACCGGTCGGCGACCGGCGAGCGCTGCACAACGCACTGGCCGGCATACAGTGCGGCGGCAACACCGACCTCTATGCCGGCTGGGTTACCGGCGCCACTTCACTGATGCCTGGTTCGGCATCGGCGTCGATCGCGCGCATCATCCTGCTCACCGACGGCAACGCCAACAGCGGCGACTTCACCGAAGCGCAGCAGATCGCCGAACAATGCACGGCCGCGGTCACGCGCGGCATCACCACCTCCACCTACGGGCTGGGGCGCGACTTCAACGAGACGTTGATGATCGCGATGGCGCGCACCGGCGGCGGCAACCACTACTACGGTGACACCGCCGCCGACCTGTTCGAGCCTTTCGCCGAAGAGTTCGACCTGATCTCCAGCCTGTACGCACGGCAGGTGCGGCTGTCGATCGCACCCTGCCCCGGCGTCGGCATGAAGGTGCTCAACGACTATCCGATGGACGCACGCGCCGGCGTGCCGGCGATCAGCCTGCCGGACATCCCCTGGGGCGCCGAAGCCTGGGTGCTGGTCGAGCTGTCGATCCCGGCCGGCTTCGAGCCGCTGCCCGGCATACCGCTGCTGCAGGCCGGTGTCACCGGCACCAGCCTGGAGCGCGCGCCGATCGCCTTCCCCGAAGCCGTGCTGGCGATGGATACGGTGTCACCGCAAGTGTGGGACGCGCTGACTGCCGACAGCCTCGTGCATTCGCGGCATGCCGAGGTCGAGGCGAGCCGCCTTCTGGAGCAGGCACGCGCCGCAGCGGAGGCCGGCGACTGGGACCGGGTGCAGGCGTTGATCGAATCGGCCAGCCGCCGCTTCGGCGACCAGCCATGGGTCAAGGAAGTGCTGGCTACGCTCGAGCAGATCGCAGAGCAGCGCGACCAGGGCCGCTTCGGCAAGGAGTCGCTGTACGCGGCGATGAGCATGCGGTCGCGGCTGGCGTCGAAGGACGAGGGACTGTTCAACGTCGCGAGCGAAGCGGTGGCGCCGAGGTTCCTGCGACGAAACACGACGCAGGGAACGAAGGGCAGCAGAAGGCAACCGTGACAGGGACGACCGGCAACACGCAGACGACAACCAGCCCTCACGAGACGCGCGAGGGCTGGTTGTTGCTCGCGAGCGATCTGCTCGCAGAGGAACTCTTCGCGCCGCACGGCTATCGCGTGCCGCGCGTGAAAGTCTCGGTGGGCTACGCAAGCACCGGCCTGCGCAGCAGCGCCATCGGGCAATGCTGGTCCCGGAAAAGTGCCGAAGACGACACGAACCACATCTTCATTTCCCCGTCCCTGGGCACCGCGTACGAGGTCATCGATACGCTCACCCACGAACTGGTCCACGCGGTGGATGACTGCGAGCACCGACACGGCAAGGCGTTCAGGAAGATCGCGCTGGCCATCGGATTGCAAGGACCCATGCGCAGCGCCAGCGCCGGCCCCGCGCTCAAGACCCGCCTGGAGTCACTGCTTGCGAAGCTGCCTCCCTATCCGCACGGACGGCTGAAGGCCGTGCATCGGCGCCCGGCGTCCGTGCCACCGCCGAAAGCCGAGTGCGAAGCGTGCGGCTACAAGGTCACCGTGCCCAGGCGCTTCCTGCACCTGGGGCCACCGATCTGCCCGATGCACGAGACGCCGATGAGGGAACTGGGGGATTGGGGTTGAAGAGGCGGCCAGGCGCCGGTGGCTCAAGCCCCCAACAGCCGCCGCGCCAGCACCGTCTGCATGTCCCGCCAGCCATCGACGATCAGGTACACCACCACCCGGTCGCCGATCACGCGATAGACCACCCGCCAGGGCTTGAACACCGCCTGCCGATAGTCCCGGATACCCAGCGCGGCGAGTTCCTTCGGATACGCACCGCGCTCAGGGAAGCGCGCGAGCCCGTCGACGACGTCCATCAGCCGGTCGAGCAGGCGACCCGCACTGGCCGGGTTGTCGGCTTCGCAGAGGTAGCCGTGGATGGACTCGAGGTCCTGCTCTG
The DNA here is from genome assembly GCA_947458265.1 of Betaproteobacteria bacterium. Lineage (GTDB taxonomy): Bacteria > Pseudomonadota > Gammaproteobacteria > Burkholderiales > CAIKXV01 > CAIKXV01. The sequence goes on along the minus strand of CANGYF010000001.1, from coordinate 194,686 downwards.
CACCTCGCGTGAGCAGGACCTGGTACAGCCTCGACCCGCCGGCCATCAGGCCGCGGCTGGCTTGGCCCGCAGGCGCGCGACCACATCCGCCACGGGCCTGACCCGCCCGGCGTCGACCTCCTGCTGCCCGAGCGCGAGGAGCTTGAGCAGCGCAAGCGTTTCCTGCGTCTCCTCGAATGACGCGACGTCCTGCAATACCGCTCGCGCCTCACCGTTCTGCGTGATGACCAGCGGCTTGCGTTCCTCGGCGAGGTGGGCGAGCACCTCGGCCGCGTTGGCCTTGAGGTAACTGATGGGCTTCACCTGGGTCGAGTAGCGCATGGTCGTGCTCCGGCGGATCGTCCGGACTGAATATAGACCTTTTTCGGTCCGATCTACAAGCGGCACATTTCGACGGGCCCTGGCTTCGCGCTGACAGCCCACATTGGTTCATCGCAGCATCAGTTCTGCGGCACCACATATCGACGCGTCTGGATTCAGCGTGGTAACGTAAAAAACGCTGGCATCAGACCAGACCAACAACAAGGACGACTCGCATGATCGAGCGCGTTACGGGACGAGGAGCGTTGGCGGCGTCGGTCTATCCGGGCAGCCGATCACAGCTGCATTCATCAGCCATCGGATGCGCCTGCGGACTGCTGCTCCTGACGACGGGCCCGGCATTCTCTCAGGCGTTCCCCGCCAAACCGATTCGACTGGTCATCCCCTTCGCGGTCGGGGGCAGCAGCGATGCGAATGCGCGGATCATCATGCCGGCGCTCACGGAGCGGTGGAAGCAGCAGATCGTGCTCGATCCCCGCCCGGGCGCGGGCACGGTCATCGGTACCGACCTGGTCGCGAAGAGCGCCCCCGATGGCCATACCCTGCTGCTCACGTCGAATCTCTTCACCAACGCGCCGATCACCTACGCGAAGCTTCCCTACGATCCGCACACCGACCTGGTGCCGATCACCCTCGTGACGATCTCGCCGCATGCGATCGTCGCGCATCCGTCGCTACCCGTGCGCAACACCCGCGAACTGATCGCTCTGGCCAAAGCCCGCCCCAAGCAGATGAACATGGGCAACACCGGCTCGCCGCTGGCGACCTACAACTTCAACATGCTGGCCAAGGTGAGCGTGGAACCCATTCCATACAAGGGTGCGGGGCCGCTGATGACCGACCTGCTGGGCGGCCATATCCCGCTGGCGATCGCTGCGATCAGTTCGGTGCAGTCGGCCGTGAAGTCGGGGCGAGCCAGGATCATCGGCGTCGGATCGCTCACGCCATCGGTGCTCTTTCCCGAGGCACCCGTGATCGCCGACGGCCTGCCAGGCTTCGAGTCCGTCTCCTGGTTCGGCCTGATGGCGCCGAAAGGGGCCGCGCGCGAACTGGTGCAGCGTATCCGCAACGACGTGGCGACCGTCCTGCAACAGCCGGATATCCGGCAGCGCATGCTGGAGATCGGTGGCGAGCCTGTCGGCAATGCTCCGGAGGAGTTCGAAGCCCGGGTCCGCAAGGAGATCGCAATGTGGCGTCAGGTCGCGGAGGTCGCCAATATCAAGCCGCAGTAGCGTTCCTTCACGACAATCGCCTTGCAGGTTGGCGCTCTGGTTGCCGCTATTCGTGGGACCGCGCTAGCAGCCCCTCCAGCGCTTTCTGCAGCTCGGCGGTGCTTGCAGGCAGGTGCAACGTGGCCACGGCCGTGCCCTTGGCTGAAAACAGCACCACCGACCCGTTGACCACGCCAAAACGTTCACCAAAGGCGCGGCCGTTCGGGGCACCCAAAGGCGCTACCAGAAAGGCGATGCGCCCAGCGTACTCACCACGCAAGTCATCCATCATCGCCATGACCGCCATGCCGCCCATGGACTGCATGTCATACGCCAGCACCAGCGCTGGTTGTCCTTGTCCAATGCGGGCCAGATCGGTCGAATACGGGGTGCGCGGCAACTGGCTCCAGATCAGCGCGATGACGCCGCCGGCGAAGGCCAGCGAGATCAGCCATTTGCGCATACGCGAAACTCCCTGGTGTTGCACGGGTGCCATAGGCGTCGCTCCAAAAAGAAACACAGGCTGGCAGCCTTTCAGCCAGCGCCGGCCCGTCAGGGTTAAGGGAACAGGATTGTCTACGGAAACACCGTGGGCTTCGTCCGACACGAAGGCGGCCGCGCGCCAGCTGCTGCCAACGGCAGCATGTCGCGGTGCAGGCGGCGTAGATGCCGAGGTTCCGGCTTCAAGCCGCTCGCCCTAGGCGGCCAGCAAACCGTCGAGCCAGCGGTCAAGTCGGTCGGCCCGCTCCCCGCCACCCGCGCGGCGCAGTTTGCTGATGCCTTGCGCCATTTCAGCAATCGCAATGGACGGCAGGAACAGTGCTTCGTGGTGCGCTTGCAGCCATTCGCCCACAGCGGCGGGCACGAAGGTTTCGCGCCCGGGCGCCAGCGCAGACACGACACTGGTGTCCAGCAGATAGTTGGCAAGGTTGGGCATTTCCAGCGGGTACAGGCGCGCGCCGTCGGCCACCGGGACGATCATCGCGCAGGAGAGCCAGTCGCCCAATTCTCGATCCGCAAGTCCGGGATCCTAGAGAAATGGCGCGTGTTGTTCGTCACGAGCACCGCGTCGAGCGCAATCGCGTGACCGGCGATCATCGCGTCCATGCTTCCGATCGGCGTACCGGATCGATGCAGGGCGGCAGCAACGATGGCGAAGCGGCCGGCGCAGCCGTCGTCCCAGGGCAGGGATCGTACGTGCTGCAGGAATCGATCGACCAGTTGCGCCAACCGGTGTGCGCCAGGCGTCAGCTCCAGACCAAAGAGCAATTCACCGCGTGTAACCGCAGAAATGCAGAGGTCGTCCGGTCTGACCCGCGCAACGCGCGCGTCGAGCGCGGGGCAGGTCCCGCGGATCAGGTAGCTGACGCTGTCGGTGTCGAGCATGTACAGCACGGTCAATCATCCTCGGACAGCGCGCGGGAACGCAGCGGTTCGTTCAGCGGACGGGTGCTCAGCAGTTCGTTTCGCCGTTCGGTGCAGTCGCGAAGCGCGAAAAACCCGGCCCAGTCGGCATCGACGGGCTTGCTGGAAAGAATCACTTCACCCGTGACTGCGTCCCGGCGGACATAGACCTCGTCGGCTGAAGTGAAGCGGAACTCGGCGGGCAAGCGCACGGCCTGGCTGCCGCCATTGGTGAAAAGCTTTGCCGTCTTCGTGTTCATCGAGCCTCCGATGCCTAGTGTATATACTGACGAATATATACCCCTGCGCGCCTTGATGCATCGACGTCGGTAACAGTGCGTGGCGGATCGCAGACCGGAAGAGCGTAGCGACTCGCCGACCGGCAGACGTTTGCGGAAACAGGCCTCCCAGCGGGGATTTTCCGGAGTCGCCGAAGTGGCAGCAGGCGACCTTCGACGACTGCGGCATGCGCGGCCCGTCCATCCAGTAGTGGCCGATGAACACCGGCGCGCCGTCCACGAGGCGATAGCGGCGCCGCTGGCCTTCGACCACGCCACGCTCGTCGACAAGGCCGTGCGTGCGATGCGCGCGGACATCGACGTGCTGGACCTGCTGGTGCCGGTGGAGGGCGAGTTCCGGGCAGGGGCGTTTCGGCCGGCGCAGTTGTTTCGAGGGGCCACGGTCGGGCGCTGAGCCGATGGGCTCCACCCGTCAGCGTAGCGTCGACCCACCTGTTGTCCCTCGTGTCACTCATAGTGAGTCCACATTCGCAGCACGCGAACCGTCTTCTCCTTCTTGAAGACCTCGTACACCAGCCGATGCTGGATGTTGATGCGACGGGAGTACGCGCCCTCCAGATCGCCAGCCTGGCAAAGACAACCTGCCACTTCACCCATTGACCTCCCTGGCGCTCTTCGCCAGAGGCTCAGCCATCCCCTTCTTGATCGATTCACGCATGCCAGGCGCAGACAGGAGATAGAGGGTCTCCTGGATCGCATCCCAATCTTCGAGCGAGACCAGTACCGCGCTACTTCGTTTCCCCGAAATCACGACAGGCCGATGAGACTGGTTGGTCTCGTCAATCAAGCGGTACAAGCTGGCGCGGGCTTCGCGCGCCGTGACAAGGTTTCCCATAGGGCTCTCTCCAATGAGTCGCTAGCGTACGCTCGGTCAAGAGCGACGGTGGCCTGCGGCGTGCCGACCCGAGTCTAGACAAAACCACCGCGTCACCGCCCCATTGCACCCAAAACCACACAGTAGTAATCTACCTCCGTCATCAAGAGCACAGGCCGCCTGCCTGTCGCCAACCTGCCGTCCTGCGGCAAGGTGGTGCCCGACCTGATCGGGGATGAGGCGCAGTCCTTCGGGGCAAGCGCAACAACAGCAGGCAGGCGGCCCTCGTTCTCGAGGGCCGTTTCATTTTCATCGCCGAGTTGATCGACAACTTGCAGGGCGATCCACAAATGCTGCTAAAGCGTCGGCTGCGCCCTGCTCCGTCCGGTGCTGCCTGCGCCACTCGCGTGGACGGTGAGGAGCAGGAGCTTGAGCAAGCGTGCATCGGGTAACGAATCGCGTAGTAGAACCGGCGGCGAACCAGCGGCGGCTGCGGCATCGAGCCGTGCGACGGGGTTGCTCTCCAGCCTCGGCCTGCACGGCCTGTCGCACCTCGACGCGCCGGTGCTGGCGGCGCTGGCGTCCGAGACGCCGCTGCTCCTGATCGGGCCGCACGGCAGCGCGAAGAGCGCGCTGCTCGAGCGGCTGGCCGTCGCGCTGCGGCTCGAGCACCGGCACTACAACGCCAGCCTGATCTCCTTCGACGACCTGGTGGGATTCCCCGTCCCGGACGGCGACGGCCTGCGCTACCTGCGCACGCCGGCCACGCTCTGGGGCGCGCAGAGCGTGTTCCTCGACGAGATCAGCCGCTGCCGGCCCGAGGTGCAGAACAAGCTGTTCTCGATCGTCCACGAGAAGCGTGTGCAGGGTGTCGCGCTGGAAGCACTGCGCTACCGCTGGGCGGCGATGAACCCGCCAGCGACGCCGGACGCACCGGACGAGCTGGACGTCTATGTCGGGTCGCTCCCGCTCGACCCCGCGCTGGCAGATCGGTTCGGCTTCGTGCTGCACCTGCCGGCACTGGACGATCTGTCTCCCGAGGCGCGCCGCTGCGTGATCCGCAGCGGTCTGGGCCCGGCCCGCCCGGAGAGCGCGGCGGTCGACGTACCCGCCCTGGTGGTCCGGTGCGCGCACGCCACCGCGCTCTGCGCGTCGCTGCACGGCGACTGGATCACCGCCTACGCATCGGCGCTGGTAGTGCCGCTGCGCCAGGCGGGTCTCGCGATCTCCGGGCGACGCGCGGCCATGCTGGCGGCCAACATCGCGGCGGTGCACGGCGCGCGCAGGACGCTCGGGGAGTGCCACTCGGGCAACACGGGCAACACGGACAACACGGGCGGCGAAGGCAACGCGCGCGAAAAGAGCAACAAGAACGACACGAGCGAAGCGATCGCCGACGCCGCACTCATCGCGCTCCGCTACTCGTTGCCGCATCGGGCACAGGGCAAGCCGGTCGATGCCGGGGTTGTCGCGTCCATCCACCGTCAGGCGGTCGATGCGGCAGCCCAGGCGCAAGGAGATGCCGTGCTGGCACGCATCCTCGACGAGGCGCACCCGGTGCGTCGCGTCGGCCTGGCGCTGGCTGCCCTGAGGACGAACGCCGGCCAGGTGCCTCGGCACACGATGTCGCTGCTGGTGGCCGACGCGCTGGCTTCGCAGGACAAGCAGGCCCGCTGGATCCTGACCCAGGAGCTGCTGCCGGCGCTCGTCGAACTGGACTGCGTCGATGCACCGACGCTGGAGGTGCTCGCCGAGCCCTTCACCTCGCAGGTGTCGTTCGAGGAGCGGCGCAACCTGCTGCATGAGGTGCCGCGCAGTCGTATCGCCAGCTTCAACGCGCTGGTCACCGCGATGGAAGCGCTCGACACCGGCGACCCCGCCCAGGTGGCACTGGGCAACCTCGGCGCGGCGCTCTACGCGCATGACGACGGCGCATCAGAACCGGCATCGCTGGCGCGCCTGCAGTCGGCCCTGCGCGCCCAGCTCGACCTCGCGGACGACCATGCGCGCTGAATCGCCCGCCCCGACCCTTGCGAACATGAGCGCGCCTCCGCGCTCGACCGTGAAGCTGCCGCGGCTGGCGCCGAACGCGTCGGAAGCCGAGGCGCGCGGCGAGCGTTCAGCCATCGGTAACGACGCGATCCTCCAGTCACCTCGCCTGCCGCCAGTGGGGCCTGGCGGCGGCAAGGTACTGTCCAACGCGCTCTGCGTGGCGCATGTCGAACTGCCAACGGCCTTGTGCGCCCACCTGCACATGACCTTCGCTTCACAGCGCCTGACCGCGCCCCTCGGACTGGCCCGCGCACTGGTCGCCATCGCGCGGCAGGCAGGCCAAGCCCAGAGGCCAGACGCGCCCCACCTCGCGGCGCGGCGCGAGTTCGACCGGGTCATGCCGCTGCCGGAGGGCGCGCTGGTGCAAGAGCTCGCCGCCCGGCTCGAATCGATCGCGTGGCCCGAGTGGGTGCCGCGCGTGGCCTTCGTCATTCCCTTCGGCTGCGACATTGCCGCCGCAAACCCAAGGCGGGCGCCCGACGCACCGGAGGGCGTCGCTTGCCCGCTGCTCGCCGCACGCCTGGTCTCCGCCATCCGCGGACCGGTCTTCCTGCGCGATGCAGCGCCAGCGCTTTCGAACCTGCTCGATCTCTGGACCGGCGGCACCCCGTCAGGCGCCTGGGAGATCTGGCTTCCGCTCCGACCCGGCCAGGCGCAGCCCGTTCCGGTCGCCACCCCCTCGACCCCGAAAGCGCCCGCATGACGCACGCCACCACCCCGATCTCCGCGCTCGAGCAGCGACTGCTCGCCGAACGCGTCCGGCAGTGCGTGCCGCTGCGCCACCCGGCGTTCGGCAAGCTGCTGCAGCTGCTGTCGATCGAGGCCACCGATACCGTGCCCACCGCCGCGGTGACCGTCGGTGCGCGCTCGCGCATGCTGATCAACCCCGCGTTCGTCGCGCAGCGCTGCCGCACCGACGCACACCTGTCGATGCTGGTGATGCACGAGCTCTACCACGTGCTGCTCGGCCACACCCGGATGTACCAGCGACCGACCCTGGCGGCCAACTGGGCCTTCGACTGCATCATCAACGCGCAACTGTGCCGGCTGCACCCGGAGGTGGAGTTCACGTCGTTCTTCTCCGCCGGTGCGGCCCCCGAGGGGCCCTGGAGCCTGATCGGCCCGCCGGCCGGATGGCCCGCCGCTGCACGCTACGCACCGGGCGCGCTGGGGGACGTGCACCGCCGCCTGTACGACGACGCAAGCACCACCACGGCAGACCTGTTCGCGCTGCTGGACCAGATGGCCGTGACACTCGATGTCGACGTCGCCGATGCCGACCGCCTGCTCGGCAACCACGACCAGGACGCGGAGGCGGAGGGACCGGAGGGCGGTGACCCGCTGCAGTCCGACCCCGACCTGATGGCGGAGGTACGACGCATCGTCGCACGATGGCCCATGGTCGAGCGGCGGGAAGGTGCCGACGACGGCGGCGCTTCCACCTGCGAACGCAGCAGCCTGCGCCGGCACGGTGCAGCCCGCCGCGCCGTACGCGCACTGCTGCGGGCCGCGGCGTTCGGCACCAACGGCGGGCCGTGGGTGCGCAGACCGGTCGAGACCGACGTCTTCACGCCGCTGCCGCAAGCCGGGGATCGCCGCGCGCACCTGCAGCGCCTGATGGGCGCCGAGCCGCTCTGGTGGCAAGGGCATCTGATGCAGGAGGGGCGGCAGATGGCGGGCCAGGTAGCGGTCTACCTCGACGTCTCGGGATCGATGGCTGACTGGCTGCCAGTGCTGCTCGATGCGCTGACCGAATCCGCCGCGCTCGTTCAGTGGCCGCTGTTCGGCTTCTCGACCGAGGTGCACCCCGTCACCCGCGCCGACCTCGCCGACGGCCGCTTCCGCTCCACGGGCGGCACCCACATCGGCTGCGTGGCACGCCACCTCATCGCGTCGCAGGTGAAGCGGGCGGTGGTGATCACCGACGGAGACGTACAGGCCATCCCCACCGCACTCGCGGAGCGCCTTCGCCGCGCCAGGCCACGCGTACGCGTCGGCCTGCTGGACGGCTGCAACGGGCGCTTCTGCGCCTCCCTGGGCTGGCCGGTGACGGCGATGCCCGCACTCGACAGATGATGGAGAAAACGACATGAGGGGAACAACATGAACGAAGCAAACACGACGGTCGCGGAATGGGTCCTGCCCGGCCACCCCGACAAGCTCTGCGATGCCCTGGCCGACCGCATCGTCGGCGAGGTGATGCGCGAGGACCCCTACGGTCAGTGCGGCATCGAGGCCGCCTGCGCTTTCGACCATGTGTTCGTGACCGGCCTGATCGGTTACGACCGCATCGGTTTCGAACTCAGCACGATGGCCGATATCGAGCAGCGCCTGGTCGAATGGGTCCGCGATACCTACCGGTCGGCCGGCTACGGCGGACGCTGGAACCCGCTACCCGACGCGCTGCACGTCGACCTGCGGGCACTGCGCATCGAGCAACGCGGCATCGAGTGGCAGGAACTGCGACACCTGTCCGACGACCAGTGCATCTGCGTCGGCTACGCGCAGGACACGCCGCAGACCGACTACCTGCCCGGCGCACTGTGGACCGCACGGCGCATCGCCCGGGCCCTGCACGCCCGCCAGCAGGCGACACCGCAAGGGCCGATCGGCCCGGACGGCAAGGTGATCGTGCGCGGCCTGGAACACGAGGACGGCAGCTTCCAGGCCCACTCCGTGTCGGTGTCGCTGCACCACGCCGAAGACGCCGACTGGCTCGAGTTGCGCAGGCACGCGCAGGGCGCGCTGCACGACGCGCTTGATGGACGTGGAGCGGGGCCGCTGCCCGACCTCACGGTCAACGCCGCGGGCATGTTCCTGTGCGGCGGGCCGACCGGCGACAACGGCACCACCGGCAAGAAGCTGGTGATGGACGCCTACGGCCCCAGCGTACCCATCGGTGGCGGCGCCTGGAGCGGGAAGGACTTCCACAAACCCGACCGCGTCGGCGGGATGCTTGCGCGCCGGCTGGCACTGCAGTGCGTGCAGGCCGGAATCGGCCACCGCGTCCGCGTGCAACTCGAGTACCGGCCCAACTCGGCGCTGCCGGAATCGGTCGGGGTGTGGGCCGATGGCGTGCCGGTGCCGCTGCCACCCGGGGTGCGGCCGGTTGCCACGCGGGATGCGGCGCGAGCCATGGTCAAGGAATTGCACCGCAACGACTTCCTGGCGCTGACTTCGGGGGAACTGGCGCGGTGGGGGCACCTTGGGACTGCTGGATCGTGGTGGGAGGCGCGGAGGGGGTGACGGGTAGGATGAGAGGCACCCATGAGGACGGCGAGATCGAGGATCAGTTATGAAAAAAACAGCCCAGTTCCCGTAAGCTGTGGGGGCGAGGCAAGAACCGCACACGGTCGAACACCGAATCAGGGAGACCGTTAGTGGTGGCAACCGACATGCCCGTCGGCGTGAAATGCAGATTGATCAAATCATCCAGGCTCGCGCGTACTACCGCCAAGGTCTTTGCACAGCTTTTTCGGCATCATCAGGGCAGGGGCAAACAGAGTATCGGGGGGGAAAATGGATCTGACAGGTGAGCAGTTTGTTTTGTTTGTCGCCATCTGTGCCAGCGGACTTGTGATTGTCGCTGTTGCATTGTTTGCCTCAATTCGCAATCAGCCCGCCATTATCGAGCGGATGTTTTCGGAAGGCTTCTTCCTTCGAATGGTCACGGTCGTGTTCATCGTCTCGGCAGCGTCAATTCTTGCCCTGGCTGGAAAGCTGACTTCGGACCTTTCGACCATTCTGGCTGCGGTGGCAGGTTTTGTACTCGGAGAAGCGAGAGGGCAGACAACAGCAGCTTCGAATGACAAAGCAAAGCGTACGGTCGTTGAGAAAGAGTGATACTCGACCTGTCAGTCGGTAATCCCCCCGTTTTTCGTAGCCGTCGGAAGTAAAGAAGACACTCGTGCGACAACCTGTGCGCCGTCTCAGGAGCCGTCTCAAGGGGCAATGACATCAAGCGTCGGGAAGTAGCTCTTGAAACGGCTGGCGTCCCGAGTCAGCAAAGGCCAATCCTCGACGGCGGCATGGGCTCCGATGAAAAAGTCGGGAAGCACCTGCCCCTTGCTGCCGCCGCACCGGAGGTATTGCGCGTAGGCCCTGGCTGCCAGGAAGAGGGCTGGCCGAGGAATCTCGCGCAGTTCCAGCGCCATGGTGAGCACCACGTCGTCGAGTGCTTCAAGCGTCGAGAAAGACAATGACATCTCGGTGTAGATGACCGGGTTGATGACCAAGGCATGCAGTTTGGCCTGGGCACGCAACTGTGCGATGGACCAGTCGGCCCATTGCGGATCGTTCTGCAATACGTCCACCAGGACGTTGGTATCGACCAGCAACATCAATCGTCGGCGCGCAGCAGCTTCATCAATGCATCGGTGCGCCAGGGCACATCAGCTCGACCCCGAACCGCATCGAAGCGGTCTCGGGTCGGGTTGCGCGCACCTCCGGCGGGCCGTGCTGGGTGAAGAACCACTTCGCCGGCCGCGTTCACCGAGAACTCAACAGGTGTTCCTGGCACCAAATGCATCGCATCACGGATGCGCTTGGGGATCGTGACCTGCCCCTTGCTGGTCAGCGTCGTAGCCATGCACGTTCTCCATGAGTGTTACCGCTCGACCGCATGGTAATACATCCGAGGTTGGGCGGGGATTCCAGCGACCTGCCGAACGGCTGCTGTCGCTCTGACCAACTGTCTCCTGCTGCGCCAACGTTCACTCCCTTGCCCCGGCGCAGCTTCTGCAGCAGCGTAGAGGTGGGTTGCTCGAGTTCGGAGGCCGCTGCGCGCACCGCCTCCTGTATGTGCGCCATCGGCGGGCGCGAGCGGTCCGTCCATAGGTCCACGTACAACACAAGAGCCCCATGGTCGAGGGGCGCCGGGACGAAGTCCTGCCGGATGAAGGTCGTCTTGCCGATACGCCGGATCCCCGAGAGAAACACGCCGGAGCGTAGTCCCTGGTCCAATGGGCCCGGCTTCAGGAGTTGCTGCGCCAGCGCCTGGGCGTAGCTGGGGCGATGGAAGACGAGTTCTTCGGTCACAGTGATTTGAGGTTTTTTGGTCGGAGAGCCAAATTTGGCTTTTTACCTAAAGTTGTCAAGTTGCAGAGGCGGCTGGACTGGACCCGGGCAGTTGCCACGTTGGGACCGGCCGCCGTCCTTGCCGGTCGCGCAAGCCGCCAGTCCGCTTAGTCCCGTCACGCGCCAAACTGATCAGCTGGCCGTGAGGCCGACGGTCGCGAATGACAGGAACTGGTGCCTGCCGACATTCGCCTACCAAGTCCGAACGTCCGCAATCAGTCTGAAGCAGCCACTCGGGTTACGCCGGACAAGATTTGACGCTGGTCGTTGACCAGCCCAATCCGGCACTCGAGCTGAAGACGCGCGGCCTTGCCAGGAGAGGGTCGAGGCCCGATGGTGCGAGAGCGCCGCCAGAATTGCTCTTGTAGCACGCTTGCTATACATTTCAATCATGCGCTCCGCCACCTTCCCGCCCATTCGCGTCGAGCCCGAGGTCCGTGCAGAAGTCGAGGCTGTCTTGCGCGAGGGCGAGTCGCTGACCCAGTTCATCGAGGAGGCGGTCGTCGCGGCCGCGGCTTGGCGTCGCGTGCAGTTGGAGTTCATCACTCGTGGCGAGGCGGCGATCGAGCGGTGGAAGCAAGAAGGCGGCGGGCACGCGGTCGACGAGGTCATGGCCGACCTCCAGGCGCGCCTCGATGACGCCAAGCGCCAGGCGGCTCAGCGCGTAGGCCGGTGACGACCCAATACACGGTCACGCTGCTGCAGGAAGCGGTAGCGGACCTGCGACGTCTGGAGGACTTCGCCATCGCGCGCGAGCTTGCGAGCGAGACACCGGACTGGACCACACCCCAACGAGCACTGGACGCCATCCGCGAGGGCATGCGCCTGCTGTCCTGGTCGCCCTACTCATGCCGTCGAGCAGAACTGGGCAATGGTCGCTCGCGCGAATTGATCGTTCCATTCGGCGGCACGGGCTATATCGTTCTCTTCGAGATCGTCGGCAACAACGTCGTCGTGGGCGCGGTTCGCCACCAGCGGGAAGAAGACTACCGGCACTGAAGCAATTCTGCGAAAGCCAGCGGGCGCCTGCGCGACGCGCCGGGGATTGGCTGAAAGGATCAAGACTCGGCTTTCTTCCGCCTGCCGCCTCGCTTGCCGAGTGCGCTGTTCGTCTCGACCTGATGGCGATACCGCGCGATCTCGCTATCGCAGCGCGGGTCGCGATACCCCTCGTCGGTCCTGTCGAAGTACTCCGCAAGAACCGACTCGGTTACATCCAGGTCCAGGCGGATCCTGCGAGCAACCGCATCCGTGTCCAGAGGGATGGGGCTCTCGCTCAGGTAGTAGAGATCGAGCAGCCGCCGGTATGCGAGATCCTCTGCGTCAGACAAGTGCAGGGTTTGCGTGATGTAGTCGCCGACACGAAACTTGTACCAGATCACCTGAGCTCCCCAGAAAGGTCCTGCTGAAATACCTTGCGCCAGCACAGGCTCATCTGGTGAGCCTGCCAACCGCTATTTGTTCCACCGGAAACAATGGGCCAAATCGACCTCCGGGATTGGGAGCGCAGCGCGCATGACCAGGCAGACCAGCGAGACTCTCCTCTACGAGGGTAAGACCGTGGACATGCGCACCACTCCCCTCCACGACTACTTCACCCTGGCCGGGATCGCCCCGAACTTTCTGGCGCTTTACTCGACCCTGTGGCGCGGTTACGTCGGCAGTTGGGAAATCATCGATGGCCGGCTCTACCTGATCGGGCTGAGAGGCACCCTCGTGGACCATACCGAAGCATCGGTTGCCACCTTCTTTCCGGATTTCCCGGACAGGGTTTTTGCCCACTGGTATTCCGGCACGATCCACATCACGCTGGGCACAACGCTCAAGCACGTCCACGAAGGGTTCGCCAGCACACAGGCGCGAGACGTTGTACTGGAGATGGAGCGAGGCGTCGTCAAGCATACCGAGGCATGCCTTGAAGGAGAGGCCGCGTGATCTACCTGTACGGGTACCTCGGGATCGGCGTCGTGACGCTTGCCATCGTGGTCGCCGAGCATTGGCTGGCGAGAGAGCGAGCGTCGGAGTGGCTTCAGGCGTTCCTTCTTGCGACGCAGCCGGAGCGGCAGAATCTTTCGTACCGAATCCTGAACCGCCTCGTGGCGCCGACGCTCACTGCGCTGGTCATCGTATTCGCCTGGCCGGTTGCGCTTTACCGCATGGGCAAGGAATTCCTGTCGAATCGGGAGGCTCCTTACCTGCCGGAAGAAAAAAAAGAGTTCACCGTCGAGCGAGAGCACCTGCAAGAGCTACTGACGATCCCGCAGATCGAAGCACGAGAAGCGGTCGAAGATCCCCTGGGCGCCGTGCCGAACTTGCCGTTCGGCCATCTGAATGCTGGCTGGAAACGCTTCATCGAAGGTGCCCGAGCGGACGAGGAAGTCTGGTCATTCACGGCGCACTGGAAGACGGCGTGGGGACACGAATGGTTCAGGGGCGGATATGTGATCGTGCGTGACGGCGCCCCGACTCGCCACTTTCTAACGGCGTTCAAGGACCCCTATTAGGGTGGGGCTGGGGACGGCCGTGCGATCGGTACAGCCAAGGCAGAAGGGACACGAATGCCAAGGTGGCAGAAAGGAATCGAACATGTACAACATCGAGGCGGACGAGATGACGGAAGCGTTCTTTCCGTGCTGGAAGGCTGCCGGCATACACCTTAGCCAGCAAGTCGATGGCGGAATCCAGTCATGGCTGCGTGCACATCCCAATCCGCCGTTCCGGGAGCACCTGTCGTTTCGTCTCGGCAATCAGTTGTTCTTCGTCCGTATCGAGGACGTGGACGGCAAAGTCCAGGGCCCCGGCTCCATCCATGGACTTGCTGCCGCCGCCAAGGATGCCAACGGCCACGCGTGCATCCTGCCGATGAAAAGGAAGCTCTTCGGCGGCGGCTGGGTGGCCGACATGCCAGGCTGGGGCTTGTTGAATTCAGAGAGCGGAAAGCCGATCGACCCGGTGGCCCTGATCACGGACGAGAAAATCGTAATGACGCCGTGGGAGGTTCAGGACATGGCGGTTAACGTGGTCCGGGACCATCTGGAAGAGGAAGGGTTCGAGGTGATGTCCTGGCAGGGACACCCCGAGGTAGACCCAGCGATCTGGTTCGTAGGCAAGACCAGGAGGCCGGAGTGGGTCGTGGTGAGGACGGCACGGTTCCCAGCCAGCAGCGCCGATCGCCCGACCAACTGGGCTGCCATTGCAACGGGCTGCGCAAGGCTGAGTACCACTGGGCACTTCGCGTCGGTCGCAGTCGTCAGCGTGAACCAGCCCTTCCAGTCCAGTGAGGAGGTCCCGGCACCCTTGTGGCGCGGGCACGGGATGCACGTGCGCTTCGATGGACTGGAATGAAGCTAGCCGGACTGACCCATGTGGCAACCGTGCAGCTATCGATAGCTGGGCCGACGCCCCCCCCCCGCAATCAGTAGCACTCGAATCTAGAGTGCGGCAGCCATTGTAAGGGCCTTGCCGGCCAGTTGCTTCGCGTAAAGGGCGCGGGTCTGGCCGCCCAAGGCCTTCTTCGATCGTTTATCGTTGCACTCCCTACGCCAGCGTTCGATTTCCACTCGTGCACGGGCCAGACTGGTGCGCCGGTGCTCGTTAAGGCACTCATCTCGAGGGCTAGGCCACGAGTCAGCGGCAAGACTAAGCGCATGTAGCGGCCACGGCTTCATAGGCTGCTCACCAGCCACCAGCGCACCGGCACCCATTCCCCCACGCCTCGACAACGAGCTCCGACGCCCATGTTCTACTACACGCTCGCTGTCACGCTGGCCGTCACGGCATTCATCGCGTACCAGGTGCTGCGGCGGCTCGCGGTGCTGCGCTCCGGCGGCACGGCCACCGGCACCGTGGTCGGACATGAGATCGAGGACGGCTACGAAGCCACCGTCGACCACCCGGTCGTGCGCTTCACCGACCGCCTCGGGCAGGAGCACACCTTCCGCGCCGAGGGTCCCCGCTCGCAGTCCACCCGCCTGGGCGCCAGGGTGCCGGTGGTCTACCTGCGCTCGAACCCCGAGCAGGCCTACGTGCGCAGCTTCCTGTGCATGTGGTGGAACGTGCTGCTGTGGAGCATCGTGGCGGCGGGCTTCTGGGGGGTGATATTCGGCGTCGAGTGGTGATCGCCGCATGATGCGCGGTGAATAACGTACGGTTGCGGAGAATATGGCCCATGATCTCCGCATGAACGGCGGCGAATACACGCATTTCGAAGCGCCGCCGGCCGATCGACTTGAGTCCGAAACCGACCGCTTTATCCACTGGGCCAACAGCGCGTCGAACGAGCCACCGCTGATCAAGGCCGGCCTTGCGCACTTGTGGTTTGTCACCCTGCACCCGTTCGACGACGGTAACGGCCGTATCGCGCGCGCTGTCGGCGACCTGTTCCTGGCGCGCGCAGATGGTAGCCCGCAGCGCTTCTACAGCCTGTCGGCGCAGATCCAGCGGGAGCGCAAGGCCTACTACGACATCCTGGAACGCACGCAGAAGCAATCGCTCGATGTCACGGAGTGGCTCGCCTGGTTTCTGGAAACCCTGCACCGCGCCGTCGATCAGACACAGCACACGCTCGACGCCGTGCTGGCCAGAACGCGGTTCTGGCAGCGCTGGGCTGCACCGGGCTCTGCGCCGCTGAACGAGCGACAGGTGAAGCTGGTCAACCGGCTACTTGATGGATTCGAGGGCAAGCTCACCGGCAGCAAATGGGCGGCGATCGCCCAGTGCTCGCCGGACACCGCGCTGCGCGACATCACGGATCTGCTGGCCCGTGGCGTCCTGCGCAAGTCGGACGCGGGGGGTCGTAGTACCAGCTATGAGTTGGAGCGCTCGCCAGAAATCCTGTTCCCCGCCCAGGGCTGGCGGTGACCCCACCGGGGCTGGCGCGGCGTTTGATGGACTACGGGTCGCTAATCCTCAATTACGCGACTTCTATGTCGAATTAGAAATCAAAAAGGCGACTGCATCCTTGATCGGGGTGGCCGACTGGAAGATCTTCGGGCTCGCGACCAGCCGGAGGAAGCTGGCGAGTACCATCGGCATCAGCGTCAAGGACGCGCCGGCCTTCGCGGCGCCGATCGCCCCCTCGAGCCAGTCACGCGCGACGCGGCGACCAGCACGTTGACATCAGGCGTCATCGTCAATGGCGTCGAGCAGTGCCTTGTTGCTCAGTGGGTTGACCCCCTTCACCAGACCGCCACGACCCTTGAACACCGGCAGACGAACCCTGCCATGCGACGCAGCGTCCGCCTTCGCGCGAAGGCGCAACTGAAGCCCTTCCTCGATCAATCGCGTCAGGCTCGTGCGCTGTTGGGCCGCCAGCGCCTTGGCATCGGCCAGCAGTTGATCGTTCAGGTTGAGCGTCGTCTTCATGCGCTGAGGGTAAGGATTTCTGTACTTGAGCTGCAAGATGCCAGGATCAGGGCCAGCGCACACTCGCGTGCATTCAGTGATTGCATTGCAATCATCGGTCAAAATCCAGGCCTGTTCCAGCACTGGAGCCCCGCCGTGGCCAGCATCACCATCCGCAACCTCGATGACGACATCAAGCAGCGCTTGCGAGTGCGCGCCGCCGAGCACGGCCGCTCGATGGAGGAGGAGGCGCGTGACATCCTTCGCCAAGTCATGAGCGATACCGCCTCGCCACGCGACCTCGCTGCTGCGATTCGCGCCCGCGTGACTGCGGCTGCGCGAGCTGAACTCAAGCTACCCGCTCGCGACCCCTTGCGTGAGCCACCCCAACTCGGCCGCCAACCTCGATGATCGTCCTCGACCCTACGACATTGAGCCGTTGAAAGCCTGCTTGCCCTTGATCGTGAGTGCGCGAACCCGAGCGCGATGCGAGCCAGTCTTGAGGAAGAGAAAATCAGATGTTGTTCCTGGTGAGCCTCTTCGGGTGCAGAAGCCGCTTAGCCATGTCTGCAGCGCAGGTCGGTGGGAGGTCGCATTTATCCCTCTTTATCTCTCGTGGATAGTTATCCTGTGGCCATAAAAAGAGATAAACCTTCTGTAGCTCACCCCCGGCGGGCGGCGACACACTCGCCATCAACGGTGAACTCGTCACTCGTACCCCAGGCGAAGATCCTGGGCCTGCCGCGCCAGTTCCTCCATGGCGAGGCTGCTCGCGCGATCACCGCAGCGGTTGCCACTGTACGCCCGCTGTACTAACATCAAGCAAATCTCGAAGAGTCTCGCCATGACAACCGCCACCCGCTCCGCCCGCCTTGGATTGCGTGCCACTCCCCGGCAGGAAGCCGTTTTGCGCCGGGCGGCCGAGATATCGAACAAGTCGATGACGGAGTTCATTCTCGACAGTGCATGCCAGGCCGCTGAGCAGGCCTTGCTGGACCAGAGGCTGTTTCTGGTAACGGGCAGTCAATCGCAGGCCCTGCTGTCCTTGCTGGATAGACCGGCGCGGGACAACCCGGGCTTGAAGGCGTTGTTTTCTCGACGTGCGCCATGGGCTGAAAAGGTGTGACTGATGGCTGTGGGCCCACCACAGCCGCTGGACGCCGCGCACCTGCTGGACGCCTTCGACTGCGGCAACCCTGCGCTGAATGAGTGGCTGGTTCGGTATGCAAGACAGGCTCATGCCAGCGGTTCGGCCAGAACCTATGTAGTGGTCGATGGCCAGCGCATCGCGGGCTACTTCAGTCTGGCCGTGGGGCAGATCGATAGCGTGGAAGCGCCTGACCGCGTGCGCAAGGGTATGGGCAACTATCCCATCCCGGTAGTCATCCTTGCACGGCTTGCCGTGGCCATGGTCGACCAGGGCCGCGGCCTCGGCGTCGGCTTGCTTCAGGACGCGATCCGTCGCACGCTCATGGTTGCAGATCAGGCTGGCGTTCGAGCGTTACTGACCCACCCGATCGACGAAGCCGCAGCCCGCTTCTACTTGCGGTTCGGTTTCGAGGCGTCTCCGGCGCGCGAGCAGCAACTGATCTTGCTGCTGAAGGATGCGCGGCGCCTTTTCGGTGAACCTCGAAACGCTTGATGATGTAGCCTCCGAGTCGCGAGGAGGCCCCGTCTGCAACCCGGCACGGCTATGCCACAAGCTTGATCAGGTTACTGATTCGCTCCGTGGCTAGCGCGCCCATCGCCAGAGCAGTGACGGCGTTGCAGCGGTCATCGGCCGATGACTGCAGGGCTTCAAAGCCACGCCCGCAGTCGGCCACCAATTGTCGCGACAGTGTGGCGACAATCTCCGTCCCATAGCTGGCGCGCTGGCTACCCAGCCCCTCGGTGCGGGTGGTCGCTGCGCGAGACGGCGTCGGCCTTCGCGCTCGACGGCATCTCCATCCGCCCCATCCAGTAGCACAGCAGCGGCGCCGGTACCCGCATGATCTGCGGCGCCGCCGCGTTCGCTGCGCCCGCCGGCACCCCAGGCAGCAGCCCGAAGTCATCCAGTGCCTTGGTGACGACATACCCTCGCGCGACCTGCTTCGCCTGGCACAGCTCGACCAGCCCCTTGAGCTCGCGGACGCCAGCATGCTGGGCGCGGTACTTCACCTCGAACGGGATCAGCTCGCCGCCCGTTTCGGCGACGAGGTCCACTTCATGGTCGCGCTTGCCACGCCAATACGAGAACCGGACGCTCTGTGCGTAATAGCAGGCGAACAGGTGCTTGAACACGGCGGTCTCGGTGGCCACGCCCAGCGCCGCGGCATCCTCCAGCAGCGCCTTGCCCCTGAGCATCACCGCCGGGGCGATGGCCGCGTCGGCCAGGTAGATCTTGAACCGGGCGCGCAGCACGTCCTTGCCGTAGCCGAAAGGCGCAAGGCGGTAGATCAGGTGGGTAGCCTCGAGCAGCTCGATGAAGTGCTGGGCCGTCGGGCGCTTGACCTGCAGGTTGCTGCACAGGTCGACCATGTCCAGCAAGCCACCGTCGTGGAGGCACAGATAGAGGAAGGTGTGCTCGAGGTCGAGCACGCGGCGCACGCCGAACAGCGCGGTCATGTCGCGCTTGAGCACCTTGTCGATGATGTCTTCGCGCAGCAGGCGTTGCGCATGGGTGATGCTTTCCACCTGCGCGGTCTGCGGAAATCCACCGCGCAGCAGGTACTCGTGGAAATGGCCGATGTAGGGGCTGGCGAGGTCGGCCGTGCGGAGGAAGTCCGCCGGCGCCCAGTCGAACAGGTCGCGCAGGCTGGGCAGGGCAGGCAACACGGGCAGTTGCACGCGCTTGATCTGCAGGTATTCGTAGAACGACAGCGTGGTGAGCCGGATCGTATGCCAGCGGCCGACGCCGGACTCCTGGTCGGACGCCACCAGCGGCATCGCCGAGCCGGTGAAGGCGATGCGCCGGTTCTTGCGGAAGTCCACCTGGTGCTTGACCCAGGTCGCCCAGTCGCGGATGAACTGCGCTTCATCGAGCAGCAGGTACTCCGGCCCGTCGGCGCGCGGCTCGCGTTCGCGCCAGGCGTCGATCACCGCGTCGATGCCAGCCAGCTTCAGCATCGGGTGGTCGAAGGTGGCGTACAGGATGTTGGCCGCCGGCACGCCGGCATGCAGCAAGGCGTCGGCCACCTGCAGCATCAGCGTGGTCTTGCCGATCTGCCGGGCGCCGGAGAGCATCACCGCACGGGGAGCTGGGGGCGCAGTCATCCACGCATGGAGCTCGACGAACGCCGCCCGCCGCCATCCGGGGATGTCAGTCAGAGGCTCGCCCCGCCACCAGGGATTGAACTGGGCGAGGACGGCGGAAATCTCTTCCTTCGCGATCTTCACACCGGGGATTTTAACTATTAATCCTTTTTAGTACCAGTGTACATTAACTAAATAGCCCTTCGAGTTACGGATAGTCGAATCGGAGGGCTATCGGGGCGCGCAGGTAGCCATGAGGCGGCCGGCCTCGCTCCCATCGAATCGCTCCATGAGCCCCACGATCGCCTCCGCCGCCGCCGGCGCCAGGCCTGCAGCGTTGGCCACGAACTTCTTCCGCATCGCCTCATCCGTCATCGGATTCGCCGCCGTCCCGCTCGCGTGAGGGATGTGGATTTCGAATGTCTGCCCTCCGGCGCGCATCACCGCAAACGCTTCATCCTTCCCGAGCGATGCATCGCCGATGGCGCTGACCTTCCCGCGTAACGCTGCGATCACCGGGTCTACTGCCTTCTCGTCCGTGTACTGCGGGATCCCCGCATTACCGTCCACGTAGGCCACCGCCGCCGAATGCTTCCACGAGAACTTCGACTGCAGCCCGGTCGACGGTTCCGACACGCCGGTGATGCTCAGCACCAGCGGATGCACGCGCAGCGCGATCGCCTCGATCTGCGCCGGGTCGACCGGATGGCGCTGCTTCATCTCCACCATCGCATCGATCAGCGGATGCAGCAGCACCCCGCAGGCATACGGCTTGTGGCCGTTGGTCTCGATCACCCACGGGCCGCCGAGGCCTTCGATGAGCCGCTCCGACTCGCTGGTCTTGCTGTAGATGCGTCCGAAGCCCTTGTTGCCTTCGACGATCTCCTGCGTGCCGTCGAAGCCCTTCGAGGCGAGCAGTGCGGCCAGCAGTCCGTTCGACGCGGCCTTGCCTGCATGCAGCGACTTGCACATCGTGCCGCGGTTCTGTTGCATGCCGGCGGCCTGGGTGGCGGCGATCGCCAGTGCGTAGGTCATCTGCTGGCCGGTGAGGCCGAGCAGCTTGGCGCAGGCGGCACCGGCGGCGATGGTGCCGAGCGTGCCCGTGAGATGCCAGCCGCCGTCATGATGGCCGGGGGCGGTGCGTCCGACGCGCACGCCGGCTTCGAAGCCGGTGGCGTAGGCGAGCATGAACTCGCGGCCGCTCACTGGCGTGCACACCGGGCTTGAAGGACCACGTACTTCGTCAAGGTGCTCGCTCAGCGCGAACAGCGCCGCCAGGATCGGCGAGCTCGCATGCAGCACCACGCCACCCATGTGGGTGTCGTCGTAGTCGAGCAGGTGGCCCATCTGGCCGTTGGCGATCGGCGCCTCGAGCAGGCCGAGCTTCAGGCCGCGTCCGATCACGGTGGCGACCGGGCGGCCGCCATTGAGCTTCAGTGTCTCGAGCGTGATGTCGAGCTCGGGGTGATGGCTGCCAGCCAGGGCGCAGCCCAGCCAGTCGAGGATGCCGCGCTTGCATTCGCGTACCGCAGCCGGGGTCAGCGACTCGTAGGTCGTCGTGGCGAGGTGGTTGCAGAAGGTCTTGGTGAGGGTGACGGTGCGGGTATCGAGGGACTGTTCCATGGCTGTTCAGGTCTCCGTGACCGCGATGCCATCGTGCGCGCCGATGAACTCGAGCACATGCCGTGCGCAGGTCGCGGGATGGATCATGTGCGCCATGTGGTAGCGCGTGGGCAGGTAGGCGATGCGGAAGTCGGCCAGGCGTTCGCGCAGCAGGCGCTCCTGTTCGGCATCGGTGATCGGGCCGGCGTCGGGGTACAGGCCGAGCACCGGCAGCTTCACGTCCGGCAGGAAGCCCTCGGCACTCGCGGTGTTGAGAATCTCCACCAGCCGCAGCTGTACCTCGAAGTCGTTCGCGGCGAAGGTCTTCGCGTACCAGGCGAACATCCCCTCCTCGGTCTCGGGCGGGAAGCGGGTCGAGCGATTGGTGGTGTCGACCCACTTCGCTGCGCCCATCTCGCGCATCGCGTCGGTGCGCGAGCCGCGGCCGAGGGCATAGCTCTGCTTCATCTTGTCGCTGATGAACACCGGGGTGGCGCAGATGGTGAGGGTACGCAGCAGGTCGGGATGCTGAGCGGCGAGGCCCAGGCCGAGGATGCCGCCGAGGGACTCGCCGCAGAAGTGGGTGCGGTCGGTGTTGAAGTCGCGGACGAGGTGCTTGACGAGGTCCGCAAGGTCGTCGATCAGGATCTGCGGGTCCATCTGGGTCTTCGGGTCGAAGTTCGTCCCTGACTTTCCGAGGCCGCGCATGTCCGGCCGCACGACTTTGTAAAAGCGCGACAGGTAGGGGACGCTGCGATACCAGAACTCGGCCGAGCGGCCGTTGCCATGCTGAAGGATCAGCACCGGGGCGTTGCGCCACGGGTCGGTGAAGTCGTCGAGGTGGTAGTGCAGGTCGGGCTGGCCGGAGCGCTGGAAGATCGGCATCGGGGTCGTTACCTCAGAGCGTCTCGGGGGCGAGCTTCGCGCGCTTGATCACCTTCGCCCACTTCTCGCTGTCGGCACGCAGGTACTTGGCGAAGGCGGCCGGGGTGTTGGTGACGGCGACGGCGCCATCGCCGGACAGGCGCTCGGCCACGGCGGGGCGGCGCATCGCCTTGGCCACGGCCTCCTGCATGGCGTTGAGCGTGGCCGGGGTAGTGCCTCGCGGGGCGAACAGGCCGTACCAGCCGTTCACCTCGAAGCCGGGCAGTGCGGATTCAGCGAGCGTCGGCAGCTCGGGCATCGCGGCCGAGCGCTTCAGGCTGGTCACCGCCAGCGGACGCAGGCGTCCGGCGCGGATCAGCGACGCCGAGGCGAGGAAGTTGTTGAGCATCGCCTGCACCTGTCCGCCGAGCAGGTCGGCGGTGGCGGGCGCAGCGCCCTTGTACGGCACATGGATCATGTCGATGTCGGCCATCGCGGCCAGCAGCTCCATGCCCAGGTGCGGACCGCTGCCGTTGCCGGACGAGGCGTAGGTGACTTCACCCTTGCGCTTGCGGGCGAGTGCGATGAACTCCTTCGCACTCTTCACCGGCAGCGCCGGGTGCACGACCAGCACGAACGGGTATTCGGCGACCAGGGTCACCGGCACGAGGTCGTTCTCGTTGTCGTAGGGCAGCTTCGTATACAGCAGCGGGTTGATGGTGTGGCTGGCGATGGTCAGCAGGAAGGTGCTGCCGTCGGGCTTCGAGCGCGCGACCGCGTCGCTGCCGATGATGCCGTTGGCGCCGGGTCGGTTGTCGATGATCACCGGCTGGCCGAGGGCCTCGCTGAGTTCCGGGGCGATGGTGCGAGCGAGCGCGTCGGTGCCGCCGCCGGCGGGATAGGGGACGATCAGGCGGATGGGCTTGGTCGGGGCGGGCTGCTGGGCGCGGGCGGGGGTGGTGCTTGTTGCGGCGACGATGCCGGTGGCCAGGGTCGCGAACGTGGAGCCTGCGGCCGCCACTAGCCGGCGCCTGCGCGGGCTGGGCGTAGCGGGGTGGTCTGCGTGGTTCATCGTGTGTCCTCCAGAGTCGGCGATCCTATCCTGTCTCTGGAATCAATCGGCGCGTTCGGGCATGCTGCGCCGATGATGACGAACGACCTGCGCGGCCCGCGCGATACCCGACCCACCGCCCGTTCACGGGCCGCGGCCGTTGCCACCGCCGCGTTCGCCCTCGCCTGCGCTGGCGCGGCGCACGCCCAGCCCTATCCGTTTCCGTCGAAGCCGGTGCGTCTGGTGGTACCGGCCGCCCCGGGCGGTGGCACCGACATCATCGCGCGGGCGATCGCGCCGAAACTCGGCGAACTGCTCGGCCAGCCCGCGCTGATCGAGAACCGGGCCGGGGGCGGCACGAACATCGGTACTGAGTTCGTCGCCCGCGCGATGCCGGACGGGCACACGCTCCTGATGGCCAGCACGCCGCACGCGATCAACCCCAGCCTGTTCGCGAAGCTCGCGTTCGACCCGGTCCGCGACTTCACGCCGATCACCCTGCTGGCAACGGTGCAGACAGTGCTGGTGGTGCATCCTTCGCTGCCCGCGCGCACGGTGAAGGAGTTCATCGCGCTGGCCAAGGCGCGCCCGGGACAGCTCGCGGCCGGCACGTCGGCGGGTACGTCGCAGTTCCTGGCGGTCGAACTGCTGAAGTCGATGGCCGGTATCGACATCGTGAACGTGCCGTACAAGGGCGCGGGCGCTGCGCTGACCGATACGCTTGGCGGCCATGTGCAGTTTCAGGTGAACACACTGGTGGCGACGCTGCCGCATATCGAGGCTGGCCGGCTGCGCGCAATCGCGGTCTGCGGGCCGACCCGCTCCGCACTGCTGCCGAAGGTGCCGACCGTCAGCGAGACCTTGAAGGGCTTCGAGTCTGCTGGCTGGTACGGGCTGCTAGGACCGCATGGCCTGCCCCGCGAGGTGGTGACCCGGCTGCACGGCGCCTTCAAGGCGGCGATGTCGGATGCCACGGTGCGCGAGCGCTTCGCCACGCAGGGCGTCGATGTCGTGGCCGGAACGCCGGAGGAACTCGGCGCGTTCATCGCCCGCGAGATCCCCAAGTGGGCCTCTGTCGTGAAAGCCGCCGGCCTCAAGCCGGAATGAGAAAACCCAGGTAGAAAACCCGGGTCAGACACGCATTAGCGGTTACTGCGGACGCTATGGCGCGACCGCGCCGCTAATGCGTGTCTGACCCGGGTTTCCTCGACTGGGTCACGACTTAGCTCTGACTCACCTTGATGTAGGAAGACCGTCCGCCATCCGCGGCGATCATCGTGCCGGTGAGCATGCGCGAGTCGTCGCAGGCCAGGAACAGAGCGATGGAAGCAATGTGCTCCGCCTCGCCCACCGAGAACGGATACATCTTTCGGATCGCGAGCTGCGCGCGCTCGGCCGGCGTCATCTGGTCTTCCGTCCGTCCCTCCCATCGCTTGATCGACCGCTCCGTACGCACCGTTCCCGGCGCGATGCCGTTGGCACGGATGCCATGCGCCGCATATTGCGCAGCAAGCGTCTGGGTGAACGAGGTAATGCCGCCCTTGGTCGCTGCATAGGCGGGCTTCTGCGACCCCTTCAACCCCATATGCGACCCCAGGTTGATGATCGAACCGCCGCCCGCCTGCATCAGGTGCGGAATGCCGTGACGGCACACCAGGAAGGGATGCAGCAGGTTGAGGGCGATCGTGCGATGCCAGACGGCCAGGTCCATCTGATGCACCGGACCATCTTCCTGCAGCGATCCGCCCGCGCAGTTCATCAGCACGTCCAGGCGACCGAACCGGGCGACGGTCGCCTCGACCGCGTTGCGTACGCTGTCGTCGCTGGTCACGTCCGTTTCGACGAACAGCGCCTCGCCGCCCTGCGCGCGAATTTCGTCGGCGGCAGCCGATCCGGTCTCGGCGTTCAACTCGATGATGGCAACGCGCGCGCCTTCGCGCGCGAACAGTTTCGCCGAAGCCCTGGCGATGCCTGCGCCTGCACCGGTCAACAGCGCCACTTTCCCTGCGAGTTTCATCCGATCTCCCGGTATCGACGGTTCTGGTCAGTGACCGATCCACCGTAGTATAAGTTGCGTGCCACAGGAGCCGAAGAGCACCGCGTGCAAGGAGAAGGACGACCATGAACGTAACGATTCGCGCAGGCGCGCTGATGCTTGCATGCGCCGGCCTGTAAGGGCAGGGGCAGCAAGCCGCCCACGCCCAGGCATGGCCAGACAAGCCGATCCGATTCCTCTGCCCGTTCCCCGCCGGCGGGGCAGCCGATGTGGTCACCCGCATGCTGTCGCTGAAGTACACCGAGGCGCTGGGCCGGCAGGTCGTCGTCGACAATCGGGCCGGCGCTGGCGGCAACATCGGCGTGGAGCTCGCGGCGCGCGCGGCGCCCGACGGCCATACGATCCTGCTGGCCTCCTCGAGCAATTTCGCGTTCGCGCCAAGCCTGGAAGCGAACCTACCGTACGACCCGCTGCGCGACTTCGCGCCGATCGCCCTGGCCGTGCTGGTGCCCAATATCCTCGTCGCGCATCCATCGGTACCGGTGCAGTCGGTCAAGGACCTGATCGCGCTCGCGAAGGCATCGCCCGGCACGATCACCTTTGCGTCTCCGGGCACCGGCACCACGTCGCATCTCATTGGCGAGCTGTTCGCACGCTCGGCCGGCATCAAGCTGATGCACATACCTTACAAGGGAGGTGCGCCCGCATCCAATGACCTGCTCGGCGGCCATGTACAGCTGCTGTTCGGATCGGTTTCAACCTCGCTTCCACATGTGAAGGCGGGGCGGCTCAAGGCGCTCGGCGTGACCAGCGCCAGGCGTTCCGAAGCTGCACCCGAGGTCCCCACGCTCGCAGAGTCCGGCTTGCCCGGCTTCGACGTGGTCCAGTGGTTTGGCGTCACTGCGCCTGCGGCGACGCCGGCTGCCATCGTCAAGCGCCTGAATGCGGAAACCATGCGCGCGCTCGCATCCAGCGACTTTCGCGAAGGCCTGATCCGGCAGGGTCTGGATCCCGCCGCAGCCAATTCGCCGCAGCAGTTCGGCACCCACATTCGTGACGAAATCGCACGCTGGGCGCGCTTCTTCAAGGAAGCGGGGCTCAAGATGGAGCAGGTCAGATAGCCTGCCCGGGCGGTTAGCACCCTGCCGCAGCGTAGAATCGGGAGGTGCAGGCGCGGGGCCTGTCCAGGATTCCATTGGAGGTCGTGTTGCTCGAAGTCTCCGCCCTCGCCGCGGCCCGTGGCGATCGGGTGCTGTTCGCCGGCCTGGACTTCTCCGTCCCGGCGGGTGGGCTGTTGCAGGTGACCGGCCGCAACGGCACCGGCAAGACGACGCTGCTGCGGGTGCTGGCCCGGCTCGCGCGTCCGGAATCGGGGGAGGTACGCTGGAAAGGCACGCCGGTCGACGAGTTGGGCGACGAGTATTTCGCCGACCTCTGCTACCTCGGGCATGCGCCGGCGATCAAGGACGACCTGACCGCGCGCGAGAACCTGGCGATCTCGGCCGGAATCGCGGGCGTGACGGTGGATGCCGCAGCCATCGGCGCCGCACTGGCCGAAGTCGGCCTCACCGGCCGCGAGATGCTGCCCGGACGGGTGCTGTCGCAGGGCCAGCGACGCCGCGTCGCGCTGGCGCAGCTCTACCTCGGCAGCCGCAAGCTCTGGCTGCTCGACGAGCCGCTCGCCGCGCTCGACACCGAAGCGGCGGATGCGTTCATCGCACGGCTCGGGCGGCACCTGCACGACGGCGGCGTCGCGGTGGTGGCGACGCACCATGCGATCGAGCCGGCGGCGCCGGCGACCTTGCACCAACTGCGCCTGGGCGGTGCCCGATGACGGACGAACAGCACGGAAATCCGGGTCAGACACCATTTATCGGAGCGACCGCTCCGAAGTTACCTCGCGTGCCCGATAAATGGTGTCTGACCCGGATTTCCGCTCGGATTTCCGCTCGGATTTCCGCTCGAGTGCTCGATAAATCGTGTCTGACCCGGATTTCTGACCCGGATTTCAGCGGTCAGCCTGGGAGTGCTCGGTGAGCTTTAATTGGTGTCTGACCCCGATTTCTGTGCTGCGGCGTGATCTGCTGTTGACGCTGCGCCGGCCGGCGGAGCTGATGACGACGCTGTTTTTCTTCATCATCGTGGTCAGTCTGTTCCCGCTGGGCATCGGGCCGCAGCCGGAGCTGTTGCGCGAGATCGCGCCGGGCGTGCTGTGGGTGGCGGCGCTGCTCGCCTCGCTGCTCGCGCTACCGCGGCTGTTCGCGGCCGATCATGCGGACGGCACGCTGGAACAGCTCGCGCTGGCGCCGCAGCCGCTGTCGTTGATCGTGTTCGCGAAACTGGTCGCCCACTGGCTGACAACCGGCCTGCCGCTGACGCTGCTCGCGCCGCTGATCGCGCTGCAGTTCGACCTGCCGGCCTCGGCGACCTGGGTGCTGGTCGGCTCGCTGGCGCTCGGCACGCCGATCTTCGGGGCGATCGGCGCAGTCGGTGCTGCGCTCACGCTCGGGCTGCGGGGCGGAGGCGTTTTGACTGCGGTCCTCGTGCTGCCGCTGTATATTCCGGCTCTCATCTTCGGTGCCGGTGCCGTCGAGGCGACACTGGGCGGGCTGGATGCGGGGGGCCACCTCTCGCTGCTCGCCGCGCTGACGGTGTTCACCCTGACCTTTGCACCCTGGGCTGCGGCCGCGGCCGTGCGGATTTCGCTGGACTGAAAGAGCCCGTACCCTTCCTTCGATGGCCATCCACTGGTTCAAGTACGCCTCACCGGCGAGCTTCTACGGCCTCGCCGGACCGATGATCCCGTGGTTCGCGGGCGCTGCGGTCGTGACCACGCTGCTCGGCCTGTACATCGGCCTGGTGCTGGCGCCGACCGACTTCCAGCAGGGCGATTCCTACCGGATCATCTACATCCACGTGCCGGCGGCCTGGATGGGCATGTTCACCTACCTGGTGATGGCCGGCTGGGCAGCGGCCGGCCTGGTATTCAACACCCGGCTGTCGGGCATGATGGTGCAGGCGCTGGCTCCGACCGGCGCGCTGTTCACCTTCATCGCGCTGTGGACCGGCGCGTTCTGGGGCCGCCCGACCTGGGGTGCCTACTGGGTCTGGGATGCACGACTGACCTCGACCCTGATCCTGTTGTTCCTCTACATCGGTTACATGGCGCTGCGCGCATCGATCGACGATCCGCGTCGCGCCGACCGCGCCGGTGCGCTGCTCACGCTGGTCGGCGTGGTGAACATCCCGATCATCTATTTCTCGGTCAAGTGGTGGAACACGCTGCACCAGGGCGCATCGGTGAAGCCGGGCAGTTCGTCGATGGCCACCGTGATGCTCACCGGCATGCTGGTGATGGCGTTCGCGGCGTGGATGTACACGATCGCCATCTCGCTCGCGCGGGTGCGTTCGATCATCGTCGAGCGCGAGCAGCACAGCGCCTGGGTCGGAGAACTGCTGGTCGCCGAAGAGACGGCCGGAACCTCCGGCGATGTGCAGCGGTCGAAGGGAGAGACAGCACGATGAACTGGTCGAGCTTCTCCGACTTCCTCGCGATGGGCGGCTATGCGTTCTTCGTCTGGATGTCGTACGGCGTGACGGCCCTGCTGGTCGTCGCCGAAATCGCGTGGGTCGTGAAGCAGCGCCGGCAGTCGCTGGCGCGCGCGCAGGTCCAGCGCCAGATCCGGGAGTGGAGCAGCACATGAAACCGCGGCAGAAACGGCTGGCGATCGTCGGTGGCGGACTGGCCGCGCTCGGGCTGGTCGTAGCGCTGGTGCTCAACGCCTTCGAGGACAACCTGCTGTTCTTCTTCAGCCCGACCCAGGTCTACGCGAAGGAAGCACCGCTCGACCGGCCGTTCCGCATCGGTGGACTGGTCGAGGCCGGCAGCGTGAAGCGCGAGGCCGACGGCGTGACGGTCGCGTTCAAGGTGACCGACACCGCGAAGGTAGTGCCGGTGACCTACAAGGGCATCCTTCCGGACCTGTTCCAGGAGGGCAAGGGCGTGGTCGCACGCGGCCGGCTCGGCCCGGACGGCATCTTCCGCGCCGACCAGGTGCTCGCGCGCCATGACGAAAACTACATGCCGCCCGAGGCGGCCTACGCCCTCGACCAGGCGAAGAAATCCCAGGGCTCGGTGGTCGCGCCCGCAGGAGGCAATTCGAAGTGATCCCGGAACTCGGCCATTTCTGTCTGATCCTCGCGCTGGTGCTCGCTGGCATCCAGGCGGTGTTCCCGCTCATCGGCGCGCAGCGCGGCATCGATGCGTGGATGGCGATGGCGCGTCCGGTCGCACAGGGCCAGGGCGTGTTCGTCACCCTCGCCTTCGGCGCGCTCGCGTACAGCTTCATGGCACAGGATTTCTCGGTGCTGAACGTCGCGCAGAACTCGCACTCGCAGTTGCCGATGACCTACCGCTTCACCGCCACCTGGGGTTCGCACGAAGGCTCGCTGCTGCTCTGGGCGTTCATGCTCGCCGGCTGGACGGTCGCGGTCACCGTGTTCAGCCGCCAGCTGCCGGCGCCGCTGCTCGCGCGCGTGCTGTCGGTGATGGGCATGATCAGCGTCGGCTTCCTCTCGTTCATGCTGTTCACGTCGAACCCGTTCGAGCGGCTGATCCCGGCTGCCGCAGATGGCCGTGACCTGAACCCGCTGCTGCAGGACATCGGCATGGTGATCCACCCGCCGCTGCTCTACATGGGCTACGTCGGCTTCTCGGTCGCCTTCGCCTTCGCGATCGCGGCGCTGATCTCGGGCGAGCTCGACTCCACCTGGGCGCGCTGGTCGCGACCCTGGACGACCGTCGCCTGGCTGTTCCTCACGCTGGGCATCGCGCTCGGCTCGGCCTGGGCCTACTACGAGCTCGGCTGGGGCGGCTGGTGGTTCTGGGATCCGGTCGAGAACGCTTCGTTCATGCCGTGGCTGGTCGGCACCGCACTGATCCACTCGCTGGCGGTGACCGAGAAACGCGGCGCATTCAAGAGCTGGACCGTGCTGCTCGCGATCAGCGCGTTCTCGCTGTCGCTGCTGGGCACCTTCCTCGTGCGCTCGGGCGTGCTGACCTCGGTGCATTCGTTCGCATCCGACCCCGAGCGCGGCCTCTACATCCTCGCCTTCCTGGTGGTCTCGATCGGCGCCTCGCTGGCGCTCTATGCCTGGCGAGCACCGAAGATCGGCCTGGGCGGCTCGTTCGACCTGATGTCGCGCGAGTCGGCGCTGCTCGGCAACAACGTGCTGCTGGTGGTGGCTGCGGCCTCGATCCTGCTCGGCACGCTGTATCCGCTGATCATCGATGCGCTCGGCCTGGGCAAGCTGTCGGTCGGCCCGCCCTACTTCGACTCGGTCTACCTGCCGCTGATGTCGCCGCTGATGTTCCTGATGGGCATCGGGCCGATCGCGAAGTGGAAGAAGACGACGCTGCCCGAGCTCGCGGTGCGGCTGCGCTGGGCGTTCGGCATCAGCGTCATCACCGCGATCATCGTGCCGCTGGCGATGTCCGCGCAGACCGGCATCGGCACCTTCAGCCCGCTCGCGTCCTTCGGCATCCTGTGCGCGATGTGGATCGCATCGACTGCGATCACCTCGCTGGTGCAGCGCGTGCGCCAGGGCGAGGGCTCGCTGTTTGCGCGGCTGTCGCGTCCGACCGCCAGCTTCTACGGCATGCTGCTCGCCCACTTCGGCGTCGCGGTGTTCGTGGTCGGCGTGACCATGGTGCGCGGCTACGAGAGCGAGCAGGACGTGCGCATGCGCGTGGGCGAGGTCGTGCAGTCGGGCGGCTACACCTTCCGCTTCGACGGCGTGCGCGAGGTGCCGGGCCCGAACTTCCGCGCGATGGAAGGCAGGATCACCGTGCTGAAGAACGGCGAGTTCGTCGAGGTGCTGGCACCGCAGAAGCGTGTGTACAACGCCTCCGGCATGGTGATGACCGAAGCCGCGATCGACTCCGGCTTCACCCGCGACCTGTACGTCTCGCTCGGCGAACCGGTCGACAACGGCGAATCGTGGATCGTGCGCGTGTATCACAAGCCCTACATCGACTGGATCTGGGCCGGCTGCTTCCTGATGGCCCTGGGCGGCCTGCTCGCCGTCTGCGACCGCCGCTACCGCGTCAAGGTCCGCGACCGCTTCACGAAATCCGGGTCAGAGACGAATTTCCGCCCGAGCCCGGGCGGGCCACCTCCGAAATCCGGGTCAGAGACGATTTCCCGCCCGGGTGCGGGCACCGGTGCGTCGCCGGCCGGTGTACTGTCGAAAATCGTCTCTGACCCGGATTTTGGGGGGCGGCGATGAACAGGGCGTGGTTGCCGCTGGTGGGGTTCGGGGTGCTGGCTGCGTTCCTGGGGGTCGGGTTGACGCTCAATCCGCGCGAGGTGCCGTCGCCGTTGATCGGCAAGCCGGCGCCGGCGTTCTCGCTGCCGACGCTGGCCGAGCCGCAGAAGCAGTTCTCGGTCGAGGATGCGAAGGGCAAGGTCTGGCTGCTGAACGTCTGGGCCTCATGGTGTACGCCCTGCCTGGAAGAGCATCCGATTATCGAGGTGCTCTCGAAGAAGGGCATCCCGGTCTACGGGCTGAACTACAAGGACAAGGAAGCCGCGGCCACCGCCTGGCTCAGGCGCCATGGCGATCCGTACATCCTGTCGGTGGTCGATCCGACCGGCCGGGTCGGTATCGACTACGGTGTGTACGGCACGCCGGAGACCTACCTGATCGACAAGCAGGGGGTGATCCGCTTCAAGCATGTCGGCCCGCTGAACCCGCAGGTGGTCGAACGCACCTTGCTGCCGCTGATCGCGAAGCTGCGCGCATCGTGAGCGTACCCGCCCGAGCCCGGCTGATGCCGCTGGTATATGCGCTCGTGCTGGCGGCGGGGATGGTTGCCGTGCCGGCGGCGGCAACCACAGCCCCCGCGCAAGCGCCGTCCGCCGCCGGAGCCACCACCCCCGGCGTCGCCCGTCCGAACGCGGAAGATCCGGCACTCGAGCAACGCCTGATCTCGGTGACCAAGGAACTGCGCTGCCTGGTCTGCCAGAACGAGTCGATCGCCGACTCGCATGCCTCGCTCGCGGTCGACATGCGCAACGAGATCCGCGAGCAACTCAAGAGCGGCATGAGCGAACGGCAGGTCATCGATTTCATGGTCGCGCGCTACGGCAACTTCGTGCGGTTCCGTCCGCCGCTCGACTGGACGACCATTGCGCTCTGGTTCGGTCCCGGCCTGCTGATGGCGATCGGGCTCGGCCTGCTCGTTGGACAACTGCGGCATCGACGCACGCTCGCGGCGGCCCGCGCGATGCCCGATCTGTCCGAAGCCGAGCGCGCCGCGCTCGCCACGCTCGCCTCCGGCCGCGACGGCCATGAGAAGCACAAGGACGGGAACACGGACAGGATGGTCGATCGATGATGGTGTTCTGGATCCTCTGCGCGCTGCTGGCCGCGCTGGCGGTGGCTTTCGTGATGGTGCCGCTGCTGCGCGCCACGCGGATCGATACCGGGCCGGCACGCGCCGCGCTCAATGCCGAGGTCTATCGCGACCACCTGCTCGAGCTCGACCGGGAACTGGCCGATGGCGTGCTCTCGCCCGAACAGCATGCGATCGCCCGCGCGGAACTGGATCGGCGCGCGCTGTCGGAGGCGGCAGTAGACGAGGGGGCAGCGTCCGACACGACGGCGTCCGGCACCACCGCACACGCCGCCACCGGCCGACGCGGACGCTGGCTCGCCGGCGGTGCGCTGGGCCTCGTGCCGATACTCGCGATCACCGGCTACCTCGCGCTCGGCAACCCGGCCGCCCTGAACCCGCCGGACGAGCAGTTCCTGCAGATGGTCGATGCGCTCGCCGAACGGCTGAAGACCAATCCGCAGGATGCCGAAGGCTGGGTGATGCTCGCCCGCGCCTACCAGATCACCGGACGCATGCCCGAGTCGGTGGCCGCGTTCGAGAAGGCCAGTGCGCTGCGTCCCGACGATGCGAACCTGATCGCCGGCCATGCCGATGCGCTGGCGATGGTGCAGGGCAGCCTGTCCGGCAAGCCGTTCGAGCTGATCGTGAAGGCGCTGAAGATCGATCCGAAGAACCAGACCGCGCTCGCGCTGGCGGCGACCGCCGCGATGGAGAACGGCCAGTTCGACGAGTCGATAGCGCTCTGGCGCCGCCTGGCCGCGGTGGTCGAGCCCGGCTCGCGCGATCGCCAGGCCGTGGAGCAGGCGATCGAGCAGGTGCAGCAGGTCGCGCTGGCCAAGGGAGTGAAGCTGGCCGGAGAGAGCACAGGCGCGGCGGCAACCGGCAGCGGAGCCCCCGCGACCCCGGCACCGCAGGCCCCGGCCACCGGCCCGGCGAAGGGCGCCGCTCCTGCAGCCACCGCCGCCACCCCCGTAACCGCCAGCATCAGCGGCGAAGTGACCCTCGCGCCGGAACTGATGCGCCAGGCCAAGCCGGACGAGACGGTATTCATCTTCGCGCGCGCGGTCGACGGCCCGCCGCTGCCGCTGGCGGTGATCCGCACCACGGTGAAGGAACTGCCGCTGCGCTTCACCCTCGACGATTCGATGAGCATGGCGCCCACCGCCAGGCTGTCGATGCACAGGCAGGTGGTCGTGTCCGCGCGGGTCTCGCGCTCCGGACAGGCGATGCCGCAGCCGGGCGACCTGATCGGTACCGTGCAACCGGTAGCCGTGGGTGCGACCGGCGTACAGGTTCGCATCGCGGATGTCGTGCGCTGACCGCCGCGGCGCCTTCGTCCGCACCTGGCGCATCACCCGCGCAACGGCGCTGATGGTGCGCGGCCTGCTGGTCGCGCTGTTCGTGCTCGATCGCCCGGACGTGCGCCTGCGCAACCGCCACATGCAGCCCTGGTCGGCCGCGCTGCTCGACGTGATGGACATCGGCCTGGACGTACATGGCGAACTGCCGAGCGACGATGCGCCGGTGTTCATCGCAGCCAACCATGTGTCCTGGCTCGACATCTGGGTGATCAACGCGGTCTGCCCGACGCTGTTCGTGGCGAAGTCGGAGATCCGCGGCTGGCCGGTGTTCGGCTGGCTGGCGGCGCGCGTCGGCACGCTGTTCATCGAGCGCGCCCGGCGCGCAGACACGCGCAAGGTCAACGACCGCATCATCGCGCGGCTCGCGGTATCGGGCGAACGCATCGCCGTGTTCCCGGAAGGCACGACCACCGACGGCTCGGTGGTGCGGCCGTTCCATGCATCGCTGTTCCAGCCGGCCGTCGGTGCGCAGGCTCGGGTGTATCCGGTGGCGATCCGCTATGTCGACCAGGCCGGCATGCGCAGCGATGTCCCGGCGTACATCGACGATGTCTCGCTGGTGGTGTCGATGTGGCGCATCGCGGGGGCGCAGGGGCTGCGCGCCGAGCTGCATTTCCTGGAACCGATCGAACCGTTCGTCGCGTCCGACGAGGCCGGCGGGACGGAGGGTCTGGAACTGCGCGCGCAGCGACGCAGGCTCGCCGCGATCGCGCAGGAGCGCGTCGCGGCGAAGATACCAGCCGAGTGACGCGTCAGCGGTTGGTCTTGATCTGGTAGGCGACCGCGGCGCGGATCTGCGCGTCGGTCAGCGACGGATTGCCACCCTTGGGCGGCATGATGCCGATGCCCTTGATGGCCGAGGCGACCAGCGCGTCTTCACCCTTCTTGATGCGCGGTGCCCAGGCGGCCTTGTCGCCGCTCTTCGGCGCGCCGGCGGCACCGACCGCGTGGCAGGCCGAGCAGGCCTGCTTGTAGACGGCTTCGCCATCGACCGCACCGGCGGCCGGGGCAGCGCCCTTGGCGGCAGCGGCCGGGGCAGCGGCGGCAACGGCGGTGGTCGCGGCTGCGGCGACCTGCGCTGCCGGGGCGGCCGGAGCAGCTACCGGCGGCTCCTTGAACTTCGCACCGGCGGAGTTCGCGAGGTAGGCCACGGCGCGGCTCATCTCGGTGTCGGTCAGGGCCGGATTGCCGCCGCGCGCGGGCATCTGGCGAATGCCGGCGATCGCCTGCTTGGTCAGGGCTGCATGGCCTTCGGGGATCAGTTTCGCCCAGGCCGCGTTGTCGCCGAGTTTCGGCGCGTTCATCGCGCCGGTGGTGTGGCAGCCGGCGCACGCGGACTTGTAGACCTCTTCGCCGGTCTTCTCGACCTTGGCGGTGGCTACCGCGGCGACCGGGACCGCGCCGGCCGGCGGCTTCTCGCCGGCGAGCCATACCTGCCCGATCGGACGCATGCGATCGGCGGTCGCCTCGGCCGCCCTGGCCTGGCTGCCGGCCGGCTCGATGTTCTTGGCGCCGGTGACGAAAGACACCAGCATCGCGATGCCGATGATCGGCACCAGGAACGACGCGACCACCACGATGATCAACTGCTTCGGCGTTCTGATCAGGCCTTCGCCTTCGTGTCCCGTGCCGTGGCCGTGGCTTCCTGAACCTTCACCCTGCTGCGCGCTCATCGAATGACTCTCCGTCGGTACCGGTCGTTGCCTGTATGGGATGCTGAGGGTTGCCGTGGGCTGCTGCGGCGCTGCACGCGGCACGCAGCCCGCGGCTACGTGCCCCGGGAAACAACCTGAAATTATATCTTCAACGGGTGTCCGTGGGCATCGGACGAGGTGTCAAGCTGCACCGGCGGGGCCGTCGATGCGACAATGCCCGGGCCGGGGATAGCTGACCGTGCTGTCCGCAAACAGGGTGGTCCGATGCGCTGTGCTCGGTGGCACGGGCATCGCGCGTGGACCAGCGTGCCGGCCCGGCCGTTCCTCAGTCTGCACCCATCCTCCATCCCGATGACCGAACTCACCCGCCTCACTGCCTGCGCCGCGGTCGACCTGCTCGAGCGCCGGCAGGTGTCGCCACTGGAACTGGTGGACGCGGCCGCGGCGCGCATCGCCGCTACCGATGGCGCGATCAACGCACTGCCGACGCTCTGCCTCGACCGCGCACGCGACCAGGCAAAGCGGCTGATGGACGCACCGCGCGCCCCGACGAGCGCCAGTGGCGACGGACGTGGACGGCTGCATGGCCTGCCGATCGCGGTGAAGGACAACATCGATGTCGCCGGCGTGCGCTGCACCAGCGGCTCGATGGCCTTCGAGCACCGGATCGCGCCGGCCAACGACGTCGTGGTCGACCGGCTGGAGGCGGCCGGGGCGATCGTCATCGGCAAGTCGAACCTGCCCGAGTTCGCGGCGGGCGGCACCACCACCAACGACGTGTTCGGCACCACGTACAACCCGTGGGACACGACCAAGACCTGCGGCGGTTCGTCCGGCGGGTCGGCGGCGGCGCTGGCCGCCGGACAAGTGTGGCTTGCGACCGGCAACGACTTCGCCGGCAGCATTCGCATCCCGTCGTCGTTCTGCGGCACGGTCGGGCTGCGTCCCACGGCCGGCACCGTGGCTCGGGTGCAGCGCCAGGCCTATTCGCCGCTGTCGGTCGAGGGCCCGATGGGGCGTACCGTCGCCGATGTCGCGCTGATGCTCGACTGCCAGGCGGGCGAGCTCGGGGCCGATCCCCTTTCGCGGCCGGCGCCGGCGCGCTCGTTCCTGTCCGCCGCACGCGAGCCGGCGCTGCCGGCGCGTATCGCGTTCAGCCCCGACCTGGGCATCGCGCCGATGGTCGATCCCGAAGTCGCGCGCATCTGCCGCACCACCGCGAAAGCGATGCAGGGGCCCGGATCGCGCGTCGAGGAGGCCTGTCCCGACCTCCAGGATGCCGACCTCGTGTTCCAGGTGCTGCGCAGCTTCCTGTATGTCGGCCGGCTCGCACACATCATGGACCGCGATCGGGAACGCATGAGTCCCAACGTGGTGTGGAACACCGAGCAGGGCCTGGCGCGCAGCGTGCGCGAGGTGGTCGAGGCGGATGTCGCGCAGGCCGCGATCGCGCGCAGGGTGGCGCGCTTCTTCGACGACCACGACCTGCTGCTGTGTCCGGTCGCGATCACCCCGGCGTTCGACGCGAAGCTGGCCCAGCTCGACGAGTTCGGCGGCGTGCGCTTCGGCTTCTACTATCAGTGGATGATGATGACCTACGCGATCAGCGTCACCGCCTGCCCGTCGCTGGCGGTGCCTTGCGGACTCACCGCAGGCGGCCTTCCGGTCGGCATGCAGCTGATCGGCCCACCGCGTTCCGAGCACCGCCTGCTCGCGGCCGGCGCCTGGCTGGAACAGCAGCTCGGCCTGCACGAGCGCGTGCCCCTCCTCCCCCAAATCCGTCTCTGACCCGGATTTTGGCCCAGGCTCTGGATAATCCGGGTCAGACACGCTTTATCGAGTACGCAGATGACTGAAACCTTGCCGCCGGATGACCGGCGTTATGTTCCGACACACCAGTGGGCGCGGCAGGTCGCGCCCGATCGGGTCGAGGTCGGGATCACGGCGTTCGCGCAGGATGCGCTGGGCGACGTGGTATTCGCCGACCTGCCGAAGGTGGGTGCGGTGCTGGTCGCCGGCGAGCCGTTCATGGTGATCGAGTCGGTGAAGACGGCCTCCGACGTGCATGCGCCGGTGGCAGGCACGGTGGTGGAGGTGAATGAGGCGCTGCGCGACAGCCCTGAATCGCTGAACACCGATCCGTACGGCGCATGGCTGGTGCGCGTCGAGGCGGCGCCGGATGCGCTGGCGACGACCGGGCTGCTCGATTCGGCGGCCTATGCCACCGCCATGGGCTGAACCTGACCCGGATGGCTGACCAGCCCACTGAACCCCAGCACGGGGCCGAAAGCCCGTACAAGGGACGCAGCGGCTTGCGCCGCGTCATCAATGCGTTCGGCTATTCGATGTCCGGGCTGGCTGCCGCCTACCGCAACGAGGCGGCGTTTCGGCAGGAGGTGCTGCTGGCGGCGGTGCTGGTGCCGCTGGCGCTGTTCCTGCCGGCCAGCGGTCCGGGACGCGCGCTCATGGTGGGGTCGGTGATGCTGGTACTGGTGGTCGAACTGCTGAATTCGGCGGTCGAGGCCACCGTCGACCGGGTATCGCTCGACGACCATTCGCTCGCCAAGCGCGCGAAGGACATCGGCTCGGCCGCGGTGATGGTCGCGCTGGTCAACGTGCCCGTCACCTGGGTACTGGTGCTGTTCGGCTGAACGGCCACACCTGCACGAATGGAGGACGCAACCCCATGAGCTGGACCTTCGAACTGCTGATGAAGCCGCCGCGCGGCGTGCCGCTGACCGAAGGTCCGGTCTGGGACGGCGAGCAGCTGTTGTTCACCCACATCCAGGCCAGCACCATCCTGCGGCTGGACGTGGCCAGCGGTGCGATCACGCCCTGGCGTACCGGCACCAACCGCACCAACGGCCTGGCCTTCGACAGCCAGGGCCGCCTCTTCGGCTGCTGCTCCGGTGGGCGCTCGCTGCTGCGCTTCGACGCCTGCGGCGTGAACACCGTCATCAGCGACAGCGTCGACGGCCGCAGGCTCAACACCCCGAACGACCTGGCGATCGACCGCCAGGGCCGCATCTGGTTCAGCAATCCAATCAACGCCGGCAACTGGGACAAGACCGAGACGACCGAACTGCCCGACCAGTCGGTGCTGCGCTGTGACCCTCAGCCCGACGGCAGCTACACCACCACCCGCGTGACCTTCGACACCACGATGCCCAACGGCGTGCTGCTGTCGCAGGACCAGCGCACGCTGTACGTCGCCGAGAGCGGCTATGCGAAGGGCGTGCCGCGAGAGCTGCGTGCCTATCCGATCCTGGACAACGGCAGTCTCGGCACCTTCAGAACGCTGTTCACCTGGGGCGAGGACTACTGCGGACTGCACCGCGGCATCGACGGCATGTGCCTGGACCGCGACGGCAACATCCTCGCCACCGCCGGCTGGGAAGTGGCCGGAGCCGGGCCGATGATCTACGTGTTCTCGCCAACCGGTCGAGTACTGGAGACGCATCCGGTGCCGGCGATCCGCCCGACCAACTGCGCGTTCGGCGGGGCGGACATGAAGACGCTGTTCGTCACCACCACCGAAGGCCATCTGTTTCGCGCGCGCACTGACCGGGTCGGCTGGTCGATGTATCCGTAGCCGCGCTGGCGGCTGCGCCTACAGCGCCTGCTCGATCCGCTCGACCAGCGTCGCCAGCACCTTGATCCGCGCGTAGAGCTTGTTGTCCGCCTCGATCAGCGTCCACGGCGCGATCCCGGTCGAGGTGCGCTCGACCATGTCGCACACCGACTGGTGGTAGGCGTTCCAGCGCTTGCGGTTACGCCAGTCGTCGGCGGTGATCTTGAAGTTCTTGAACGCCACCTGCTCGCGTTCCCGGAAACGGCGCAACTGCTCTTCCCTGCTCACCTGCAGCCAGAACTTCGCGAAGATCGTGCCATTGGCGGCCAGCTCGGCCTCGAACTCGTTGATCTCGCCGTAGGCGCGCTGCCAGTCTGCCGGGCTGCAATAGCCTTCCACCCGCTCGACCAGCACGCGTCCGTACCATGAGCGGTCGAAGATCGCGAAGTGGCCGCGCCGGGGCAGGTGGCGCCAGAAGCGCCAGAGGTAGGGTTGCGCACGCTCCTCCTCGTTCGGCGCAGCGACCGGGATGCCGTGGTACTGCCGTGCGTCGAGCGCTGCAGTGACGCGGCGAATCGCGCCGCCCTTGCCGGCCGCATCGCTCCCCTCGAACACCACCACCGCCGAGCGACGGCGGAACTTCACGTCGCGCGACAGGCGGTTGAGCCGTCCCTGCAGCAGCTCGAGCGATGGCTCGTACACCTCGCGCGTCATCGGCTGGTCGAGGCGGAGCATCGACAGCACATCACGGCCGTCGATCGGGGGCAGCAGGCGGGCGGATGTGCGCTTCGCTGCAGTGTTCGAAACGGCTGCGGACGCCGCGGATGCCGCGGCCGGCAATGCCGCCGCGCCGGGCGCCGCCTCCGTGCGCTCCAGCCGCTCGCGCATCGCCGCAAGCAGCGTCTCACCGACCGTGAGCGAGCGATAGCACTCGTCGACGCCCTCGACCAACACCCAGGGCGCAGCCGCGGTCGAGGTCCGGCGCACCAGCAGCTCGGACACCTTGCGGAAGCGGTCGTACTTCTCGAATCGGTTCCAGTCTTCCTTCGTCACCCGCCAGCGCGTCAGCGGATCCTTCTCGAGCGACTTCAGCCGCGCCTTCTGATCCTTCTTCGAG
The DNA here is from genome assembly GCA_947458265.1 of Betaproteobacteria bacterium. GTDB lineage: Bacteria > Pseudomonadota > Gammaproteobacteria > Burkholderiales > CAIKXV01 > CAIKXV01. The sequence goes on along the minus strand of CANGYF010000001.1, from coordinate 154,319 downwards.
AGGTGGAACCAGAACTTCAGCAGCAGCACGCCTTCGTCGGCCAGCATCCGTTCGAAGCGCTGGATCTCCTGCAGCTGCTGCTCGAAGCGGTCGGTGTCGCTGCGCCGATACACCCGGTCGAGCACCGGCTGCGTGTGCCAGGCGCCGAACAGGATGCCCAGCCGCCCCTTGGGCGGCAGCACCCGCCAGAAGCGCCACATGCGCGGCCGCTCGGCCTCTTCGTCCGAGGGAGCGCCGAACGCATGGGTGTCGATGTGGCGCGGATCCATCCACTCGTTGAGCAGGTTGACCGTCTCGCCCTTGCCGGCACCGTCGACGCCACCGATCACGATCAGCACCGGGAAGCGCTTCTGCGCGCTGAGGGCGACCTGTGCCTGCAGCAGCGCAGCGCGCAGCACGGGCTCTCGCCGGCGGTACTCGTCGCGGTCGATGCGATGGCCTAGCTCGGCGGATTCGAACATGCGGCGTTCCTCGCGCAATGTGGCAATGCGCCGATGTTACGCCGGGTGCGGCCGCCTACCGCTCAGAGCAGGTCGGGCGACATCGCCACCCGCAGCGAGGTCTCGCCGCCCGAGTCGCGTTCCCGGTAGGAGATCCACCAGAGCGCGCCCTTGCGGATGGTCCAGTCGGCGGGCTCGCCCGCCAGCACCATCGAGGCGACTTCGCCCAAGGTGGGCTGGTGGCCGACGATGACCACCGTGCCGTTGCCATGCGGCCAGTCGGCCGCGGCAAGCACCGCGGCATAAGAGGCCCCCGGATCGATGCTGGCTTCGATCTTGAACTTGTCGGTCAGCGCGCGCGCCGTGTCCTGCGAGCGCCGCGCGCGCGAACAGATCACCTTGTACTTGTCGGGCAGCCGCGCCTCGAGCCAGGTGGCCATGCGCTTGGCCTGTCGATGGCCCTTGGACGTGAGCGCTCGTGCCAGGTCATTGCTGCCCTCTTCCGCCTCCGCATGCCGCCACAGGATCAGGTTCATCGAGTCCCTTCCCTCACCAGAAGCGCCCGGCATCGCGGAACCGGGTCCACGCCCGATCGGCATCTTCGATCGTCGCCGAGCACACACCGAGTCGCCAACCGGCCAGCAGCGCCAGCCCTGCTTCGTCGAGTGCGCCGTCGAACGGGCTGCCCTGCCCACTTGCGACCAGCCGCGCCGCAGTCTCCATGTCGTTCAAGATGCCAAGGGATTGTTGCAGCCGTGCCATCGCCGCGAGGTACGCGCCTGCGGCCTTCTCGGCCTTTCCGGCATGCAGGCCGGCGAACGCCTCGGCGGCGTAGCGCAGCTTCTTCACCGCGATGCGCAGCTCATGGCGCGCCTCCGGGTCAAGCGCCGAAGGCCTGCCACCCATAGCCAGTACCGCGCGATGACGGCGGTCCAGCATGCCGGCCGCGAAGCGCCGGATGGCTGTCTTCTGGCGCTGCAGTTCGGGCCGTTCGGTGGCGTCTCGTTCAGTGCCGTCTGCCATGGCCACGTCTGCGGGCAAGGTCCGCCAGGGGGCACGGTCGATCCAGCGCAGGAAGTGCAGCACGAAGGCCGTACAGCCCGGCGCGGACAGTGCGTCGGCGGCCTGCTGCCGTGCCTGCGCACGCAGCTCCACCAGCCGCTCCTGAGCCCCGGCCAGCCGGGTCGCATGACCAGCTGCCGCCAGCGGAGCGAGCACGCCCTGCTCGAACACGTCGAGCTCGCGCGCCATGCCCAGGGCGGAGGCGATCTGGCGCGCCTCGATCGAGATCGGGTCGCTTGCCAGCCGGGGAATCGCGCGGCGGAAGGTGACCAGCGTGGATCGCATCCGGCGCAGCGCGACCCGTGCCTGGTGCACGTACTCCGGGTCCTCGCCCAGGCGTGCACCGGCCACGTTGCCCTGCAGGTGCGCGAGGCAGTTGAGCATCACCGACACGAAGGCCTGTTCGGCCGTCGCATCGCCGTCGAGCTGCATCTTCGGCGCGCGCATCGGCGCCGGCGTCGCACCGGTCGACAGCAGGAAGCCGCGCGCGGCCTTGCTGCGCGACTCGGGCATCAGCGCATGCGTCGCGTTCAGCTCGAGGGCGAATGCATAAAGGCCGTCGACCGGACCGTCCTTGAGTTCGAGCTCCAGTTCGAGGATCGGTTCGCTGCGCTCACCGGCGACCACGTTGCCGCGGTCGATCGCCAGCTCGATCGAGGTGCCCTCGTGCTCGATCAGCGCACTCGCACGGGTGAAGCGCGTCTCGAACACCGGCCGCAGCGCATCCCGGTTGCGCGGCTTCGCGAACCACTCGGCGAGCGGCGTCTCGGTGAGCAGGTCGAAGTCGATCGCCGCGCGCGGCACCGGCCACTCCCATTCGCCACGCCGGTGCTCCGACCCGTCCGGCAGTTCACACTTGAAGGTCTGCACCCAACGCCGGCCGATGCGGCGCAAGCGCAGCCCGGCCCGGCGTCCCGCGAGCGTGAACTCTGGGGTATCGAAGTAGATGCTCGACAGCGGCTGCCGGCGCAGCCCGGCCGCGACCCGCGGGTCGGCGAGGATCGCGCGCACACGCCTCGCATCGAGCTTGAAGCGCAGTTCGGTTTCGACTGCCATAGCGATGTTCGCCTGACGCCCGGGCGTCAGGCGCCGCTCCCCGGTACGGGCAGCTGTGCCAGCTCGGCCAGCAGCGCCTGCTGCGCCGAGTAGGGACGACCGCGCCCTGGCGTGCGCCGGCGATACACACCGTCCGCATTCATCTCCCACGCCTGGGTGTTGTCTCGCAGGTAGGGCCGCAAGGCCTCGGCGATCATCCGCCGCTTCAGGCGAAGGTCGAGGATCGGAACGCAGATCTCGACGCGGCGGAAGAAGTTGCGATCCATCCAGTCGGCGCTGGACATGTAGACGTTGTCCTTGCCGCCGGCGTGGAACCAGAAGATGCGCGTATGTTCTAGGAAGCGGCCGAGGATCGAACGCACCCGGATGTTCTCCGACAGGCCGGGCACGCCGGGCCGCAGCGCACAGACGCCACGCACGATCAGGTCGATCTTCACGCCCGCCTGCGAGGCTTTGTAGAGCGCCTCGATCGTCTGCGGCTCGAGCAGCGCGTTCATCTTGGCGACGATCTGGCCGCGCTTGCCGGCGCGTGCCGCCTTCGCCTCCTCGTTGATCGCGGCGACGATGTTCGGCTGCAGCGTGAACGGCGCCTGCCACAGATGGTGCAGCTGGCTCGCCTTGCCCAAGCCGGTGAGCTGCTTGAAGGTCTCGTTCACGTCCGAGCAGACCTCCTCGTTGCAGGTGAACAGGCCGAAGTCGGTGTACAGGCCTGCGGTGCGCACATGGTAGTTGCCGGTCGACACATGCACGTAGCGGCGCAGCTCGCCCTCTTCGCGTCGCACCACCAGCGACATCTTGGCATGCGTCTTGTGCCCCACCACGCCGTAGACGACATGCGCCCCGGCCTGTTCCAGCTTCGACGCCCAGCCGATGTTGGCCTCTTCGTCGAAGCGTGCCAGCAGCTCGACGATCACGGTCACTTCCTTGCCGCTGCGCGCGGCCTGGATGAGCGACTCCATCAGCACCGATTCGTTGCCGGTGCGGTAGATCGTCTGCTTGATCGCAACCACCGCCGGGTCGGCTGCCGCCTGCTGCAGGTAGTCGACCACCGGTGCAAACGACTGGAACGGATGGTGCATCAGGATGTCACCGCGCCGGATCGCCTCGAACACGTCCGCGCGGCGCACCAGCGAGGCGGGTACGCCCGGGGTGAACGACCTGAACATGAGGTCGGGGCGGTCGACCCAGTCGGGCACCTGCATCAGGCGCACCAGGTTCACCGGCCCGGGCACCCGGTAGATGTCCTCTTCGCCCAGCCCGAACTGCATGCGCAGGAAGGAGGTCATCGCATCCGAGCAGTTGTCCGCGACCTCCAGACGCACCGCGTTGCCGAAGTGCCGCTGCGGCAGTTCGCCCTGCAGCGCGATGCGCAGGTTCTTCACCTCCTCCTCGTCCACGAACAGGTCGCTGTTGCGCGTGACGCGGAACTGGTAGGAGCCGAGCACCTGCATGCCGGCGAACAGCTCACGCATGTTGGCATGCAGCACTGCAGACAGGAACACGAAACCGTTCGGGCAGCCGGCGATGCGCGGCGGCAGCTTCACCACGCGCGGCAGCACGCGCGGGGCCTGTACGATCGCGGCACCCGACTTGCGGCCGAACGCATCCTTGCCCTCAAGCTCGACCGCGAAATTGAGCGACTTGTTCAGCACGCGCGGGAACGGATGCGCCGGGTCCAGGCCGATCGGGGTGAGCACCGGCATCACTTCGCGGAAGAAGTACGCGCGCACCCATTCCTGCTGTGCCGGCGTCCAGTCGTTGCGACGCAGGAAGCAGATGCCCTCGGCGGCGAGCTTCGGCAGCAACTCGTCGTTGAGCAACCGGTACTGGCGCTCGACCAGCTCGTGCGCGCGCTGCGCGACCATCGGGAACAGCTGGCGCGGCGGGATGCCGTCGGGCTCTGCACCGGCCGCGCCGAGCGTGATCTGCTCTTTCAGCCCACCGACGCGGATCTCGAAGAACTCGTCGAGGTTGCTCGACACGATGCACAGGTAGCGCAGACGTTCGAGCAGCGGGTTCTTCGGGTTCTCGGCTTCCTCGAGTACCCGCATGTTGAACGCGAGCTGGCCCAGTTCCCTGTTCAGGAAATGGTGCGGCGGAGGCAGGCGCTTCTTCTTCACCGCGGCGGTGCTCGACTGGCGCGCTCGTGCAGACATTTCGGGTCGGGAGGCTATGTCAGTCGGGTTTCAGTGAGTTGACGGGACCGGGCTTGGCATTCAGGCGGCCGGCGGCACATAGCCCTGGGCCGCATCGGCGCCTTCGCCGAAGAAGTGCGCTTCCATCTGGGCCGCGAGGTACTTGCGTGCCTTCGGATCGGCCAGGTTCAGCCGGTTCTCGTTGACCAGCCGCTTCTGGTGCTCAAGCCAGAACTGCCAGGCTTCCTTCGAGACATTCTCGAGGATACGCTGGCCGAGTGCACCCGGGTAGGGCGGGAAGTCGAGGGCCTCGGCGTCGCGGCCGAGCTTGATGCAATGGACGGTGCGGGGCATGGCTACTCCCGGGACTTGCAGGATCGGAGGTCGAGTGTAATCGCGGCGCGCTCTTGACGGACAGCGTGAGGGTCATGACCCTCCATGTTCTCGGATGATAGACCGCCTGCCGTGACGCATCGCAGCAAGCGATCGGACGTCCCCTGGCCAGGAGTTCTGCCCCCGAAACCCGAGTCAGAAATCCGGACCGGAAATCCGGGTCAGAGACGAATTTCCACAGGAAATTCGTCTCTGACCCGGATTTCCGGCCTAAGGGGTATCGCAAGACGCGGTATCCCTTCCTGCAGGGAAATGCGTGTCTGACCCAGGTTTTCAGAGGGACTTGACGAAGACCTTGGAGCGGCGCTGCCAGTTGTAGAGCTGGCGACGCTCGGCCGGGAGCTCGCTGACGTCGACTTCGTGGAAGCCGTTCTCGACGAACCAGTGCGCGGTGTGGGTCGTGAGGGCGTAGAGCTTGTCGAGCTTCTGGGCGCGGGCGCGAGCCTCGATGTGCAGCAGCAGGGCCTCGCCATGGCCGGCGTTGCGGTGGTCGGGATGGACGACCAGGCAGGCGAGTTCGGCCGCGCGCGCCGAGGGGAACGGATACAGCGCGGCGCAGCCGATCAGCCGGCGGTCGTGGTCGATCACCGTGAAGTAGCCGATCTCGCGTTCGATCCGCTCCCGGCCGCGCTTGACCAGCGTGCCCTCGGCCTCGAGCGGTGCGATCAGCTGCAGCACCGCGCCAACGTCGTCGATGCGCGCCGGCCGCAGGCGCTCCAGCGAGTCGCGCGAGATCATCGTGCCGATGCCGTGGTGGGTGAACAGCTCCAGCAACAGCGCGCCGTCGACATGCCGGCTCACCAGGTGCGCGCGCGCGACGCCGCGCCGGCACGCGTCGATCGCCGCTGGCAGGAAGCGCTCGATATCGGTGCCGCGTCCGACCGTCGATTTCTTGGTGCGCGCGATCCAGGCCTCGGCACTGGACAGGGTCAGCTCGCGCAGCAGCCTGCCGCGACCGCGCTGCACGCCAGGCCCGTTGATCATGAAGATCAGCTTCTCGGCCGCCAGGGCGGTGGCTACCGAGGTCGCGACATCCTCGACCGTGAGGTTGAACGCCTCGCCGGTGGGCGAGTAACCAAGCGGCGACACCAGCACGATTTCGCCGGCATCGAGACGGCCCCGCAGCGCGGAGACGTCCACCTTGCGCACCGCACCGGTGTACTTCAGGTCCACGCCCTCGAACACCCCGCGTGGGCAGGCGACCACGAAGTTGCCGCTGGCGACGTTCACCGCCGCATTGGCCATCGGCGTGTTCGGCAACCCGGTCGACAGCAGGGCTTCGATCTCGATGCGCACGATGCCATTGGCCTGCTTCACGCAGCCCAGTACGGCCTCGTCCGTCACCCGCAGCCCGTTCGCGTACTGCGGCTCGATGCCCCGCTGTGCCATCAGCACCTCGAGCTGCGGCCGCACGCCGTGCACCAGCACCAACCGCACCCCCAGGCTCGCCAAAAGGGCGACATCGTGGGACAGGTGCGCGAGCTGCCCCTCGTCGACCACCTCGCCGCCGAACGCGACGACGAAGGTCTTGCCGCGGAACGCATGGATGTATGGCGCCGCAGCGCGGAACCAGGTGACGAACGAGGGCGGCGATGTGTTCATTTAGGGTCGGGGGAGATGGCCTGGCGGGGTGGGGGTGCGGCGGCGGACGACGACGGGGAGGTCGGCAGGATGAAGTCATCGACGGTCGCGCGCAGCGCTGCCAGCGCCGCCAGCGCCGCCGTTTCGGTGCGCAGCACGCGCGGTCCGAGGGTGACCGGACGGTAACCTGCCGCGCGCGCCAGCGCCGCCTCGGCCGGCGAGAAGCCGCCTTCCGGGCCGACCAGCAGTACCAGGGCGCGCGCCGCTCCGGTCATCGGCTCCGCGAGAAAGCCTGAAAACTCCTGCGTGAGCGAACGCTCACCCTCAGGATCCAGCATGCACAGCAAGGCCCCATCATCATGGGGCCCGGCGCATGCCGCGTCCAGCGCCTGCACCGGCCGGACGTCGAGCAGGCGGTTCAGCCCGCACTGTTCGCTCGCCGATACCGCCAGCGCCTGCCAGTGCGCAGCCCGCTTCGCCGCCCGTTCGCCGGACAGGCGCACCACGCTGCGCTCGGCCAGCACCGGGGTGAACCGGCGCGCGCCGAGTTCCACCGCCTTCTCGACCACCCAGTCCATCTTCTCGGTCGCCACCACCGACTGCTGGACATGCACGTCCACCCGCGGTGCCCGGTCGGCGGCGTGGAAAGTTCCGAGCAGCACCTGTGCCGATTTGCCGTGCGCAGCCTCCAGCACCGCCTCATACTCGCCACCATGACCACAGAAGACCGCGACCGGATGCCCTTCACGCAGGCGCAAGACGCGCAGCGCATGGTGGGCCGCGTCGTCCGGCAACTCGACCCGGGTGCCGCGGGCGAGCCCGGGCGTGGCCTGCGGGCAGTGAAACCGGGGCGTTAGCATCCGCATCCTGGGGTCGGAACAGGCGGCTTGAAGCGGGACCGCTCCAGCACAATGGTAGAGTCATCGGATTCTACACATCCACCCGCCGTGCACGGCCCGATCCCGGCCACGGCGTCTGCACCGACCGCCGCATCCCATCCCATCCCATGTCCGACCCGGCCGCACCCACCTCCAACCGGCCGTCCGCCCTTCTCGCAGCCACCGTCGAGATCGTGCGTGGCGTCGCGGCGCGCGAAGTGATGCCGCGATTCCTGAATACCCGGCACTCGCGCAAGGTCGACGGCAGCGTGGTCACCGAGGCGGATATCGCCGCCCAGCATGCACTGGCCCCGCTGCTGCGCTCGCTGGTCGACTGCGGCTTCGTCGGGGAAGAGATGACCGGTGCCGAGCAGCAGGAGGCCTGGGGCGACGGCGACCGCACGCTCTGGTGCGTCGATCCGATCGACGGCACCTCCAATTTCACCGTAGGGCTGCCCAGCTTCGCGATCTCCGTGGCGCTGGTGCGCGGCGGCCGGCCGGTGCTGGGCGTCATCTACGACCCGGTGGCCGACGAGGCCTTCCAGGCCGAGGACGGCTGCGGCGCCTGGCTCAACGACCAGCCGCTGCCGCTGCAGCGACGGACGGTCGCGCTGCGCCAGGCGATGGCCGGCATCGAGTTCAAGCGGCTGGACCGCGCGCTGGCCGCCCGGCTGACCGCGAAGGCGCCATACTGCAGCCAGCGCAGCTACGGCTCCAGCTGCCTCGAGTGGTGCTATTCGGCGGCCGGACGATTTGACGTGTATCTTCACGGCGGTCAGAAGCTCTGGGACTACGCGGCAGGATGGCTGATCTTTCGGGAAGCAGGCGGATACTGTGCATCGCTCGACCACGACGATTTCTGGGACGGCGGTGTCTGGGAGAAGTCGGTGATCGCGGCGCTCGATCCCGCGATATTCGAAGAATGGAAGGGCTGGCTGCGCGCCAACTGGCCAGCCCACGCCAGACCGGCCGCGCCCTGAACCCGCGCATGGCTGCGCTGGGCTTCACGCCGCATGCCCTCGCCCGGCGCTCCGCATGAAGATCATCATCCTGGGCGCGGGTCAGGTGGGGTCCACGGTCGCCGAGAGCATGGTGTCCGAGGCGAACGACATCACCATCGTCGACACCGACGGCGACCGGCTGCGCCAGCTTGCCGACCACCTCGACCTGCGCACCGTCGAGGGCAATGCCGCCCACCCGTCGATCCTGCGTGCCGCCGGTGCCGACGATGCCGACCTGCTGCTGGCGGTGACCCAGAGTGACCAGGCCAATCTGGTCGCGTGCAAACTCGCCTCGACCGTGTTCAACATCCCCACGCGCATCGCGCGCATCCGCTCGGCCGACTACCTCACCCATCCGGAAGTTTTCAGTACCGACAATTTCTCGGTCGACGTGACGATCTGCCCCGAGCAGATCATGACCGACTACATCACGCGCCTGATCGAGTTCCCCGAATCGCTGCAGGTGCTCGATTTCGCGAACGGCCGCCTGCAGATGGTGGCGGTGCGTGCGTTCACCGGCGGCCCGCTGGTCGGCCGTCCGCTGTCGGAGATCCGCCAGCACATCCCCGACGTCGATAGCCGCGTCGCCGCAATCTTCCGCGGCGACGCGCCGCTGATACCGACCGGCGACACGGTGATCCAGCATGGCGACGAGGTGTTCTTCCTCGCCGCCAGGGAACACATCCGTACCGTTCTGCGCGAGCTGCGCCGCGCCGACCAGCCAGTACGACGGGTGATGATCGCCGGTGGCGGAAACATCGGTTCGCGCCTGGCCGCCTCGCTCGAGTCGAAGTACCAGGTAAAGCTGATCGAGGTACACAAGCGCGCGGCCGAGCGGCTGTCGCAGGAACTCGACCGGACGCTGGTGCTGTGCGGCGACTCCACCGATGAACAACTGCTGTCGGACGAGCATGTCGGCGAGATGGACGTGTTCTGCGCGCTGACCAACGACGACGAGAACAACATCATGTCGTCGCTGCTCGCCAAGCGCATGGGCGCACACCGGGTGATCACGCTGATCAACCGCGCGGCCTATGTCGACCTGGTGCATGGCGGCCAGATCGACATCGCGCTGTCGCCGGCCACCGTCACCATCGGATCGCTGCTCGCGCACGTGCGGCGCGGCGACTGCGTCGCGGTGCATTCGCTGCGCCGGGGGGCGGCCGAGGCACTGGAGATCATCGCGCACGGCGACCCGCGCTCGTCGAAGGTGGTCGGACGCACCGTCGATTCGATCGGCCTGCCGAAGGGTGCGACGATCGCCGCGATCGTGCGCCAGCGCGATGCGCTGCCAGACGACGAGATCGCCTGCGCGATCGGCATGGACGACGAGGTGATCATCGCGCACCGCGACACGGTGATCCAGCGCAACGACCATGTGATCGTGTTCGCGGTGTCGAAGGACCTGGTGCCGAAGATCGAGAAGCTGTTCGCCGTCGGCGTCGGCTTCTTCTAGCGGTGGCCGATTTCCGTTCGCGCGAGCTGCACCGCAACCTTTCGGTGCTGCATGTGTTCGGACTGATCACGCTGATCTTCGGCATCACGATGGCATTGCCGCTGGGCGTGTCGCGCTGGCTCGACGACGGCGCCTCCGCGGGTTTCGACCGCGCGATCGCGATCACCGCGGTGGCCGGCGCGGTGACGTGGCTGTCCACGCTGCGCTACCGGCGCGAACTCGAGATCCGCGACGCGTTCCTGCTGGTGGCGATGGTGTGGGCCGTGCTGCCCGCGTTCGCTGCGCTGCCGCTGCACTCGGCGATCGATGGCCTGTCCGCGACCGACGCCTACTTCGAGGCGGTATCGGGCATCACTGCCACCGGCGCGACGGTGCTGAGCGGCCTCGACCACCTGCCGCCGTCGATCAACGTCTGGCGCACGCAGATGCACTGGATGGGCGGTATGGGCCTGATCGTGCTGGCGGTGGCGATCCTGCCGCTGCTCGGCGTCGGCGGGCGCCAGCTGTTCAAGGCCGAGACACCGGGTCCGATGAAGGAATCGCGACTCACGCCGCGACTGGCCGAGACCGCCAAGGGCCTGTGGACGATTTACGGATTGCTGTCGGCCGCCTGCTGGCTGGCCTACTGGCTGGCCGGCATGAGCAGCCTGGACGCGCTGATGCACATGTTCTCGACCATGGGGCTGGGCGGCTTCTCGAGCTACGACGCGAGCTATGGCCACTTCAATTCACTGGCGATCGAGGTGGTGGCGATCTGCTTCATGCTCGCCTCGGGCATCAACTTCATCACCCACTTCAGCGCGTTACGCGGCCGCAGCCTGCAGCCCTACCGGCGCGACCCCGAAGCGCGGCTGTTCATCGGCGTCACCGTCGGCAGCGGGGTCCTGATCGCCGTTTACCTGTATTTCCTCGGCGTGTACGAAGACCCGCTGGTGGCGCTTCGCTATGCGATGTTCAACACCATCTCGGTAGCGACCACCACCGGCTTCGCCAGCACCGACTATGGCGCATGGCCGATGTTCGCCGGGCTGTGGCTGCTGTTCCTGTCGAGCTTCGCCACCTGCGCCGGGTCGACCGGCGGCGGCATCAAGATCGTGCGCGCAGCCATCCTGTACCAGCAGGTCTACCGCGAGTTCGTGCGCATCCTGCATCCGTACGCGGTGACCCAGGTGAAGGTCGGCGGCGCGGTCGTGCAGAACAACATCGTGTTCGCGGTGCTAGCCTTCCTGTTCGTGTACATCGCGACGATCGTGATCACCACCCTGCTGCTGGTAGCGACCAACCTCGATGTGGTCACCGCGTTCAGCGCGGCCGTCGCGTGCGTGAACAACACGGGCCCTGGGCTGGCCGATGTCGGACCGGCCACGACCTACGCGGGCCTGACCGACTTCCAGACCTGGGTCTGTACCTTCGCCATGTTGCTCGGCCGGCTCGAACTCTTCACCCTGCTGATCGTCTTCACGCCCGTCTTCTGGCGCAAATAGCAATCCGGGTAAATCCGCGGGTAAATCCGGGTCAGAGACGAATTGGCGCGCACGGCTTTACAGCGGCGCAGTGCGGCTACGCCAATTCGTCTCTGACCCGGATTTACCCGGAATTCGTCTCTGACCCGGATTTTCAGGAGAGCCAGGCGAGGATCCTGGGGTCGAAGCCGCTGCGGTGGCGGGCGATCACGGGTTCGGCGGCGGCGATGAAGGCCTGGCGTTCCTCTGCGGTGGGTACGATCACTTCGTTCTTCGCGGGGTCGAGCTTCGACAGCACGAATGCGTCCTCGGCGCCGGCCAGTTCGCGCTGGTAGACGGTCGCCTCGCGCGCGGCTTCGAGTACCGCCTGCTGTACGTCGGCCGGCCAGCTGCGCCACACCTGGGTGTTGAGGATGAACGCGGTGCCGCCGAACAGGTGGCCGGTCAGCGTCATGTACCGGTGGTAGTCCTGCACGCCGAAGTTGTACGTGTTGGTCAGCGGATTCTCCTGTGCATCGAAGCGCGGGCCGGCGACCTGCTCGACGAACTCCTTCACGTCGACCGGGATCGGCACGAAGCCGAGCGCGGCGAACAGCTCTTCATGCAGCGCACTCATCTGGGTGCGGATGGTGAGGCCGCGGCAGTCGGCGGGCGTGCGGATCGGCCGCACCTTGTTCGACAGGTGCCGGAAACCGTTGTCCCATAGCCCGAGCAGCCGCACGCCGGTCTTCGCATGCATGCCGGCCTCGAGCAGCGCGCCCAGTTCGCCGTCGAACGCCGCATGCACCGTCGGACGGTCGCGCACGATGAACGGCAGCTCGAGCGCGCCGAACTCGGGCACCGGCCCGGTGAAGCGCACCGAGGAGATGTAGCAGGCTTCCAGCTCGCCGGTCTCGACCATCGACGGCAGGTCGCCCGACGGGCGCCCGAGGTCGAGCACGTTGCCGATGAGTTCGAACTGCACGCGGTCCTCGCCCAGGCGCGCGGCAAGCCGTTCGCCGAAGCGGCGCGCCGCCTGGTTGTGGATGGACGCCGGCATCTGGTAGCCGCCGAAGCGGATGCGGATCGGTGCGGCTGAATGGGACATCGGGGGCAGACCTCTGTTTGCCGGCCACGCAGGCGGGACCGGGATCGTAGCCGATCCGCGTGCGCACCATCGACTGGAACCGCGATGGCATCGCGCGGTCCCACCCGGCTCAGGCGATCGACAGCCCCTGCATGTTCGCGCGGCTCAGGTCGTCGTGCAGCGCGATCACCGGCTCGACCACGGGGTCGGTGACGCCGCTGCCCACCGTGGTCACGTAGCGGCAGGCCGCGAAGGCCGCAGCCTTCGCTTCGTAGGCTTCGATCCATGCGGTGCGAACCGGAAGGCGCAGAGGGTCGACCGGCCAGACGCCGGGCCGCGGCCGCAGATGGTCCTCGATGCCGATGCGCCACGGCTTGGCGGTCACGCGCGCACGGAAGCAGCGCTGGTTCAGGCACATCCGCACATAGACCGGGTCGGCCGCCACCGCCCGGAAGAACTTCAGCGCCTCCGGGTCGGCGGGATCGAAGGTGCGATGGGTCGCGATTACCCGCAGCCCGGCCGGCGTACGGTAGGTGCGCAGGTTCCAGCCGGGGTTGGCCGCGAGGAAACGCTCGACCCGGTGCAGCGCCATCGCTTCCGGGCCGCCACGCATACGCTGCCGCAGGCGCAGCAGGAGGCCTGCGATCGGCGAAAAGGCCACGAGCGACACCGACAGAAGCAGGCCACCGAACAGCCAGGAGCCCTGCGCGAGCCCGGCACCGATCGAGGCCAGTGCCAGCACGGCGAGCACCACCAGTCCAGCCTTCCATGTCGAGGGCGGCACGAAGTCGATATCCGCAATCAGCACGTCGGGCACGTTCAGGCAGCGCGCGCCATAGCTGTTGCGGGTGACCACCACGCTGCCCTGGCGGCCGGTGATCTCCTCGCGGATCGGCACGCCTGCGGCGCCGTTGTACGGCACCTTCGGTTCGCGCTTCCGTTCGCGATTGGGCAGCGGCTCACCAGCGACGATGCGCTGCATCGCCTCGGCTGCGCGCGCATCGGCCATCGCCTGCGCATCGTCCTGGCCTGCATCGGACCAGCCGAAGCGGCGCACCGTGACCTGCCGGTCGCCGGCACGCTGCTGCACTCGGGCCTCGGCCCAGTAGGCGGGTACGATCATGGTGTGTTCAGCCTGTCCTCATGCGCCAGCCAGTTCGAAGCGGCGCACCTCGTCCGGGAAGCGGCGCGCGGCCACCAGCATCATGCCCTCGAACATCATGTTCGCCGCCAGGAACGCCGCCATGCCGGACACATCGTGCGGCGGGCTCACGGTGTTCACGTCGACCGCGACGATGTCCAGGCCGTGCAGCCGGCGGAACATGTCGATACCCTCGCGCGCGGACAGGCCACCCCAGCTCGGCGCACAGACGCCGGGCGCACACGACGGATCGAACGCATCCATGTCGAGGCACAGGTAGACCGGCCGGCCTTCCAGCTTCTGCCGCAGGTCGGCCATCACCGCCGGGATGCCGCGCGCCATCAGCTGGTTCATCGTGACGATGTTGTAGCCGAGCTCGTTCGTGTGGCCGAAGCCCCCGGGCCGGAACACCGTGCCGCGCACGCCGACATGCCAGCTGTTGGTGGTGTCGACCAGTTCCTCGACGGCGGCATAGTGGAACTGCGTGCCCGCGTTGTGCTCGTCCGGCCCGGGCGGCAACGCGCTGTCGGTATGCGAATCGATGTGCAGCACCGCCATGCCGCGGTGGCGCCGCCCGACCGCGCGAATCACTGGCAGCGAGATGCTGCCGTCGGCGCCCATGGTGATCGGCACCGCACCGCCGTCGACGATCGCACCGACTGCAGCCTCGATCTGCGCGAACGCAGCATGCGTCTTCGACGGCACCAGCTTCACGTCGCCCACGTCGACCAGGCCCAGCTTCTCGGCGACCGGGAAGTCGGCGAACTCCGGGTTCCAGTGGCGCATCAGCCGCGACTGCTCGCGGATCGAGGTCGGGCCCTGGCGCGCACCGACGCGGAACGCATGCGTGCCGACATCGAACGGGATGCCGAGCACCGCCGCATGGGCACCGGCGATCTCGGTCGCGTAGGGCACGCCCATGAAGGTGTTCGGGCCATTGCACAGGTCCTTCAGCGACACTGTCGATGGGACCTTCGTTTCCGGTTCGGTCAACTCAGTCTGCCTTGATGTTCGCTTCGCGCGCGATGCGCCGGAAAAGGACGAGGTCGTCCATCGATGATCTTGCCGAATTCACCTGGGGTGCTCGACTCAGGATCGACCGTAGTGTCCGAGCACCGCTGTGCCTCGCCTGCGACAGTTGGAAGCGCCGAGTATTGCGCGCGGGCAGCAGCCGGGCAAGGCACCGCGGTAGCGCGCGCAGCTTCAGCCCTTCACCGCCTTGTACAGCGCCAGCGCCTTCAGCCGTCGCTCGGCGTGGTCGACCACCGGCTGCGGATAGTCGCGGCCGATCGTGCAGCCGGCCATCTGCTGCTCGAGCGCCGGCATCGTCCACGGGGCGTGTATGTATTTCGCCGGCACCTTCGCCAGCTCGGGCAGGTAGCGGCGGATGAACTTGCCCTCGGCATCGAAGCGCTCGGACTGGCTCACCGGATTGAAGATGCGGAAGTACGGCTGTGCATCGCAACCGGTCGAGGCGGCCCATTGCCAGCCGCCGTTGTTGGCCGAAAGGTCGAAGTCGTTCAGGTGCTCGGCGAAATAGCGCTCGCCCTGACGCCAGTCGACCAGCAGGTCCTTCACCAGGAAGGAGGCGACGATCATGCGCAACCGGTTGTGCATGTAGCCCGTCTGGTTGATCTGGCGCATCGCCGCGTCGACGATCGGGTAGCCGGTACGTGCCTCGCACCATGCGGCGAACAGCGCCGGGTCGTCCTCGAACGCGAGGCGGTCGTACTCGCGCTTCCACGAGCCGCCCACCACGTGCGGATGCTGGGACAGGATCATGAAGTAGAAGTCGCGCCAGACCAGCTCCGACAGCCACACCCGCGCGCCTTCGCTCGTGCCGCCCCTGGCCGCCGTGCGCTCGTACGCGAGCCGCGCCAGTTCGCGGATCGACACCGTACCGAAGCGCAGGTGCACCGACAGGTAGGACGGGCCCTTCACCGCCGGGAAGTCGCGCCGCTCGTGGTAACCGTCGATGCGCGTCAGGAACGCATCGAGCAGCGTGCGCGCGCCGCTCTCGCCGGCCGGGATCTCGAGCGCGGACAGGTTCGTACGCTCGAAACCGATCGCCTCCAGCGGCAGGTCGGACGGACGCTGCGCACCGGCCGGCAGCGGCTGCAGTTGGCCGGACGCGGGCGCGAATGCCGCTTCGGCCAGTTCGCGGGCGCCGGACTCGCCGAGCTTCTTCAGCCAGGCGTTGCGATAGGGCGTGAACACCCCGAACACGGTGCCGGCACCGGTGAGGACCTCCCGGCGCTCGAACACGACCTGATCCTTGCGGGTCTCGAACGCAATGCCGGCAGCGGCCAGCGCCTCGGCAACCGATCGGTCGCGCTCGATCGCTTCCGGCTCGTAGTCGTGGTTGGCGAACACCGCCTGCACGCCGAGTTGCCGCGCGAGCGCCGGGATCGCCTCGCGCGCGTCGTGGTGGCAGGTGATCAACCCGCCGCCGGCCGCCGCCAGGCGCGCGTCCAGTTCCAGCAGGCTCTGGCCGATGAACTCGACCCGCCGGTCGGCGCGCGACGGGAGCAGGTCGAGGATGGCCCGGTCATGCACGAACACGCACCAGACCCGCCCTGCGGCCGCGAGCGCCGCGCAAAGCGCTGCGTTATCCCCCGTACGCAGGTCACGGCGGAACCAGAACAGGGCGCTGTCGAGCGTTCTCACGGGCATCGGCGGGTGGTGCTGCGGACGGGCAGCCGTCGCTTCACCATGCCGCACCATAGGCAAAGGGACCGAATTGTGGAGGCCCGGTGCGGCGATTACAATCGTGACTCCGCCTGACCACGTCCAATGCCCATCGAAACGATCAACCTGACCGGCCACTTCCTGATCGCCATGCCCGCCATGGCCGATCCGAATTTCTCGAAGACGGTCACCTACATCTGCGAGCACAACGAGAAGGGCGCGCTCGGCGTGGTGGTCAATCGTCCGACCGACATGACTTTGCAGGGTCTGTTCGAACAGGTCGACATCCCGCTCGAATCGCCGCGGCTGCGGGGGCTGCCGGTGCACTACGGCGGCCCGGTCCAGGTCGACCGGGGCTTCGTGCTGCACAAGCCGATCGGCAGCTGGCAGTCGACGCTACAGGTGCGCAACGACATCGGCCTCACCACGTCGAAGGACATCCTGACCGCCCTCGGTCAGGGCGAGGGCCCGGCGCAGGTGCTGATCACCATCGGCTATGCCGGCTGGTCCGCCGGCCAGCTCGAGAACGAGATCCGGCAGAACGCCTGGCTCACCGTGGACGCCGACGCCGGCACGCTGTTCGACACGCCACCGGAAGGGCGCATGTCCGGCGCGCTCGGGCTGCTCGGCATCGATCTTTCGCGCCTGTCGGAGCAGGCCGGCCATGCATGAGGCCACCACCGGCACCGTGCTGGCGTTCGACTACGGTACGCGGCGGATCGGCGTCGCGGTCGGCGACCTCGGCCAGCGCTCGGCCCATCCGCTGACCACCATCGACGCCAGCGACCGTGCCGCCTCCGAAGCGAAGATCACCGCGCTGGTCGAGGAATGGCGACCGGCGCGGCTGGTGGTCGGCGTACCGCGGTCCCTTGACGGCGCGGAACACCAGATGACGCGCTCGGCGCGCGCGTTCGGCCGCGCGCTGTCGCGCCGGCATGCGCTGCCGGTGGACGAGGTCGACGAACGGCTGACCTCGGTCGATGCCGAGGCGACGCTGCGCGAGGCCGGCCTGGATCGCCAGCGCCGCACCGACCTGGTCGATGCGCATGCTGCCTTCATCATCCTGCGCGACTTCCTCGAGGCCCGATGAGTACCCAGCCCACCTTCCCGTCGGTCGATCCGTCCGCGCTGCCGGCGGTCGACACACTGCTGGATGCGCTGGTCGAGCAGATCCGCACGCAGGTCGACCCGGCACGCTGCGCGATGGTCGGCATACACAGCGGCGGGGTCTGGATCGCCGAGCGCCTGCACCGGGTGCTCGGCCTCGCGCTGCCGCTGGGCACCATCGACGTCGGCCTGCACCGCGACGACATCGAGACCTCCGGGCTGCGCATGCGCATGCGCGCCTCGATGATCCCGTTCGAGGTCGCCGGCGCCGACATCCTGCTGGTCGACGACGTGCTGCACACCGGGCGCACGATCCGCGCCGCGATGAACGAACTGTTCGACTACGGGCGCCCCGAGCGCATCCGGCTGGCGGCGCTGCTCGACCGCGGCGGGCGCCACCTGCCGGTGGCCGCCACCTTCCTCGGTGCGCACGTCGATCTGCAGACCGACCGCGAGATCGTGCTCGACCGCTGCGCCAGCGGCGCGCATGCCGACACGCTGCTGCTGAAGGTGCAGCCGCGCAGCGGGCCGCGCGAATCTGCCACCTGACGCTGCAATCTGACGCGCCGCCACATACATCCACGGATCCGAAGCGCCACGCACAGGATGACCATGACCCGCAATCCACAGCTCGATGCGCACGGTGCGCTCCGGCACCTGCTGTCGATAGAAGGCCTGCCCCGGGATGTGCTGGTGAACATCCTCGACACCGCCCGCCCCTTCGTGAGCGTCACCGAACGCGAGGTGAAGAAGGTGCCGGTGCTGCGCGGAAAGAGCGTGTTCAACCTGTTCTTCGAGAACTCGACGCGCACCCGCACCACCTTCGAGATCGCCGCCAAGCGCCTGTCCGCCGACGTGATCAACCTGAACATCAACGCCAGCTCGGCGAGCAAGGGCGAGTCGCTGCTCGATACCATCTCCAACCTGTCGGCGATGGACGCCGACATGTTCGTGGTGCGCCATGCGCAGAGCGGCGCTCCGTTCCTGATCGCCAGCCATTTGCGTGAGGGCATCAGCGTGATCAACGCCGGCGATGGGCGCCACCAGCACCCGACGCAGGCGCTGCTCGACATGTACACGATCCGCCACTACAAGCAGTCGTTCACCGGGCTCACGGTGGCGATCGTCGGCGACGTGCTGCATTCGCGCGTGGCGCGCTCGCAGATCCATGCGCTGTCGATCCTCGGCGTACCCGAGATCCGGGTCGTAGGTCCGAAGACGCTGGTGCCGGACTCGTTCGCGCGTATGGGCGTGCGCGTGTTCCACCGGATGGAAGAGGCGCTCAAGGGCGTCGACGTGGTGTCGATGCTCAGGCTGCAGAACGAACGCATGGACGGCGGCCTGCTGCCCAGCGCACAGGAGTACTACAAGAGCTATGGACTCACTGCCGAGCGGCTCGCACTCGCGAAGCCCGATGCGATCGTGCTTCACCCCGGGCCGATGAACCGCGGCGTCGAGATCGAATCGAGCGTCGCCGACGGCTCGCAGTCGGTGATCCTGCCGCAGGTGACCTTCGGCATCGCGGTACGCATGGCGGTAATGTCGATTCTGGGGGTGGGCTGAGATGGCGCATCCTGCAGCAGCGCCGCTGGTGATCCAGGGCGGCACGGTGATCGACCCGGTCGGCTGCCGTGAGTTCAAGGCCGACGTGACGATCGACGGGGGCATCATCTGCGCGGTGGGCAGGGTGCCCGACGGTTTCCGCGACGCGCGCCGCATCGATGCCACCGGGCTGATGGTATGCCCGGGCCTGGTCGATCTCTCCGCACGGTTGCGCGAGCCCGGCTATGAGTACAAGGCGACCCTCGAATCCGAACTGGCCGCAGCGGTGGCCGGTGGCGTCACCAGCCTCGCCTGCCCGCCGGACACCGACCCGCCGCTGGACGAGCCCGGCCTGGTCGAGATGCTGAAGTACCGGGCACAGACGCTCGCGCTGTCGCGCGTGTACCCGATCGGCGCGCTGACCCAGGGCCTGGGTGGCGAGCGCATCACCGAGATGGCCGAGCTCACCGAAGCGGGCTGCGTCGCGTTCTCTCAGGCCGACCACCCGGTGACCGACACGCGCGTGCTGATGCGCACGATGCAGTACGCGGCGAGCTTCGACTTCCCGGTGTGGCTGCGGCCGCAGGATCCCTTCCTCGCGCGCGGTGGCGTGGCGCACAGCGGCGAGGTGGCGACCCGCCTCGGGCTGTCCGGCATCCCGGTGTGCGCCGAGACGATCGCGATCGACACGCTGGTGACGCTGGCGCGCCTGACCGGCGCGCGGCTGCACCTGTGCCGGCTGTCCAGCGCGCATGCGGTCGAGCAGGTGCGCGCGGCGCGCGCCAGCGGGCTCGACATCACCTGCGACGTAGCGATCCACCATGTACACCTGTGCGATATCGACATCGGCTACTTCGACTCGCACAGCCACCTGGTGCCGCCGCTGCGCAGCGTGCGCGACCGCGATGCCCTGCGCGCCGCGCTCGCCGACGGCACGATCGATGCGGTCTGTTCCGACCACACGCCGGTCGACGAGGACGCCAAGCAGCTGCCGTTCGGAGAATCCGAGGCTGGTGCGACCGGGCTGGAACTGCTGCTGCCGCTGACGCTGAAGTGGGCGGCCGAACACTCGGTCGACCGCCCGACCGCGCTCGCACGCATCACCTGCGACCCGGCACGCATCCTCGGCCTGCCAGCCGGACGGATCGAAGCCGGCGCCACCGCCGACCTGTGCCTGTTCGACCCCCTTGAAGACTGGGTGGTCGGCCCCAGAACCCTGGTAAGCCAGGGCAAGAACACGCCCTTCTCCGGCCTGCCGATGTCGGGCCGGGTACGGCACACGATCGTTGGCGGCGAACCGGTCTTTTCGCGCGCCGGCTGACCCCGATCCCTGGAGCACCTGATGGACAACCCCCTCATCGACCGGTCGGGCCTGCCCCGGTTCGGCGACATCCGCGTCGAGCATGTCGACCCTGCGATCGAATCGCTGCTGGCGCAGAACCGCGAGGCAATCGCACGCGTCGCCGCCGATCCTGCCGAGCCCAGCTGGGACAGCTTCGCCGAGCCGCTGGAAGATGCCTCCGACCGGCTGCGCCGTGCGTGGGGCCTGGTCGGCCACCTGAACGCGGTGATGAACAGCCCGGAGCTGCGCGAGGCCTATAACGGCAACCTGCCGCGCATCACCGAGTACTACACCGAGCTCGGGCAGAACGAGGCACTGTTCTCGAAGTACAAGGCGCTCGCCGCGAGCCCGGGCTTCGGCGCGCTGTCCCCGGCGCGGCGCAAGGTCATCGAGAACGAGGTGCGCGACTTCCGCCTGTCCGGCGCCGAACTGCCGCCGGCGCAGAAGCAGCGTTACCGCGAGATCAGCGAGCGGCTGGCGACGCTGTCCTCGCGCTTCTCCGACAACGTGCTCGATGCCACCAACGCGTTTTCGCATTACGAAACCGACCGCGCCGCGCTGGCCGGGCTGCCCGAGGACGCGATCGAGGCGGCCGCAGAGGCGGCGAAGGCGGAAGGCCGTGAGGGCTACCGCTTCACGCTGCAGGCGCCGTCGTACATGCCGGTGATGCAGTACGCCGACGACCAGAAACTGCGCGAAGGCATGTACCGCGCCTACGTGACGCGCGCCTCCGAGTACGGCAAGCCCGAATGGGACAACAGCCCGCTGATCGGCGAGATCCTGGCGCTGCGCCATGAACTCGCGAAGCTGCTCGGCTTCCCCGACTTCGCCGGACTGTCGCTCGCCGCGAAGATGGCCGACTCGGCCGGACAGGTCGACGACTTCCTGCGCGAGCTCGCCACCAAGGCGCGTCCGTTCGCACTGCGCGACCTCACCGAGCTGCGCGCCTTCGCCGCCGAGCGACTGGGCATGCACGACCTGCAGTCCTGGGACCTCGCCTACGTGTCCGAGAAGCTGCGCAACGAACGCTACGCGTTCTCCGACAACGAGGTGAAACAGTACTTCCCCGAGCCGCAGGTGCTGCCGGGCATGTTCCGCGTGGTCGAGACGATCTACGGCCTGTCGATCACCGAGCGCGACGCACCGAAATGGCATCCCGACGTGCGCTTCTTCGAGGTCGCAGATGCTTCCGGCCGGCCGATCGGCCACTTCTACCTCGACCTCTACGCACGCGCCTCCAAGCGCGGCGGTGCCTGGATGGACGACGCGATCGCACGCCGCCGGGTAGCCGGCGATGTGCAGCTGCCGCTGGCCTACCTGACCTGCAACTTCCCGGCGCCGGTGCCGCGGCCTGACGGCACCCCGCGGCCGGCACTGTTCACCCATGACGACGTGGTCACGCTGTTCCACGAATTCGGGCACGGGCTGCACCACCTGCTCACCGAGATCGACGAACTGTTCGTGTCCGGCATCAACGGCGTCGAATGGGATGCGGTCGAACTGCCCAGCCAGTTCATGGAGAACTTCTGCTGGGAGTGGGACGTGCTGCGCCACCTGACCCGCCATGTCGACACCGGCGAGACCATGCCCAAGGCGCTGTTCGACCGGATGCTGGCGGCGAAGAACTTCCAGGGCGGGCTGCAGACGCTGCGCCAGGTCGAGTTCGCGCTGTTCGACATGCGCATCCATGCCGCGGCTACCGCCGAGGGCGGCCTGCCAGCGCAGGCGGTGCTGGAGCAGGTGCGGCGCGAGGTTTCGGTACTCCATCCGCCGGAATTCAACCGTTTTGCACACGGTTTCTCGCACATCTTCGCCGGCGGGTATGCTGCCGGCTATTACAGCTACAAGTGGGCGGAAGTGCTGTCGGCCGACGCCTACAGCCTGTTCGAGGAGCGCGGCGTGCTCAACCCGGAGATCGGCGCGCGCTTCCGGGAAGAGGTGCTGGCGCAGGGCGGCAGCCGCCCGGCACTCGAATCCTTCGTCAAGTTTCGCGGCCGCGAGCCGAAGATCGATGCACTGTTGCGTCACGGCGGCATGGACGAATCGGCCTCGGCCGGGCCGGCGGCGGTGGCCTGACAACAGCGGCGGGAGGGAACATGCAGAGCAACCTGACGGATGCAGGCGCCCGGCGTGCCGGGCCTTCGCGCCTGGCGTTGTCCAGCCGCGCACCGGCGTTCGTCGCGATAGCGGCAGGCGCACTGTTCCTGGGTCTGTCCGCACTGCCTGCCGACGTCGCCGCGCAGATCCGCTGCTGGACCAACGAGAGCGGCTCGCGCGAATGTTCCGACATGCCACCGCCACCCAACGCCAGGAGCATCAACGAGGTGCGCGGCCGCGCCGGGCGCATCGAGGGCCAGGAATCGTTCGCCCAGCGCCAGGCCAGCGATCGGTTCCCGGTGACACTGTGGAGCAGCGACTGCGGCGAGCCGTGCACCAGTGCGCGCAAGCTGCTCGCCAGCCGGGGCGTACCGTTCTCCGACCGCAACCCGGCGCAGCCGGCGCTGCAGGAAGAGTTCAAGCGGATCACCAAGGGCCAGATGCAGGTACCGATGCTGATCGTCGGCACCTCTTCGCTGATCGGTTTCGAGGAAGGCCAGTGGAACTCGACGCTGGACGCGGCCGGCTATGCACGCTCGCCGTCGCCCGGGCGGCGCCCCGGGCCGCCGGCGGCTCCCGCCGCCCAGCCGCAGCGCGCTGCATCACCCCAGCCGGGCCAGGGGTCCGGCGCACCGGTGCAGGGCGGCCCTGGTGGCGTGGTGGTTCCTCCGCAGTCCTCGGGCAACCCCGGCCAGTCGAGCCCCGGCTTCGCGCCGCTGCCGGAGACCTCCGGCGGACCGGGAGCCCCGGTGGTACAGACCTTCTCGCCGGCCGGGCCGGCTGGCAGCCCGGCGATTCCGCGCTGAGCAGCGCACTGACGCGGCGACACCAGGCGCCCGGCACCGCCACCGCGGTGCACAATAGGGCATGAAGCCGCCCAAGAGACTGGAGTCACTCATCGAGGAGGGGCTGATCGACACGGTCGTCCGCCAGTTGATGAGCGGCAAGGAAGCCAACGTCTACGTCGTGCGCAAGGGCGATGAGACGTTGTGCGCGAAGATCTACAAGGAAGCCACCCAACGCAGCTTCCGCCAGGCGGTCGACTACACCGAGAACCGGCGGGTGAAGAGCACGCGCCAGGCGCGGGCGATGGCGCGCGGCACGCGCTTCGGGCGCGAGGCGCAGGAAGCCGCCTGGCAATCGGCCGAGGTCGATGCGCTGCACCGGCTGTTCGCGGCCGGTGTGCGGGTACCGGCGCCGCTCAACTTCTGCGACGGCGTGCTGCTGATGGAACTGGTGTCGGACGGCGACGGCAATGCCGCGCCCAGGCTGAACGACGTGGTGTTCACGCCGGAGGAAGCGGCCAGACACCACCAGTCGCTGCTGCGCGAGGTCGTGCGCATGCTGGCGGCCGGCATCATCCACGGTGACCTGTCCGAATTCAACATCCTGCTGGCCGCCGATGGGCCGGTGATCATCGACCTGCCGCAGGCGGTGGATGCCGCCGGCAACAACCATGCGAAGCGGTTGCTGATCCGCGACGTGGTGAACCTGCGCAACTTCTTCGGGCGCTTCGAACCGGGCCTGCTGACCACCGACTACGGTCACGAGATCTGGGACCTCTACGAGCGCGGACTGCTCACCCCGCAGGTGTCACTGACCGGACGATTCGACGGCGATCTGGGCGAAGTCGACATCGATGGCGTGATGCGCGAGATCGGCGACGCTTTGGTCGAGGAGTCCGCGCGCCGCCTGCGCATGGCCGACGGGTGAATCGGACAGTCCGGCGGCCGGGCACCCCTTGTCTTCGGGACCGACGCCCCAATATCCCGCTCGCGGGGCACCCGGATCGGCGATGGGAGTCGTGCCGATAGTCGCTGTCAATCGGCGCAATACCAACATTCAATTGGCGCGGCGCAGCATATGCCGTTAACCTCCGCCCATCGATCGACGATGGCGGACGCCGCTACCGCGGTAGCCGTCGGGTCTTTCTTGCCGGTGTTCCGTTCTCTCCGGTTCCAGCAGCATCCGTCCAACCGCTTCCTCCCACCTGTTTACCAAGGAGTCATCCATGTCGCTGATCAACACCGCGGTCAAACCGTTCAAGGCAACCGCCTTCCACGATGGCAAGTTCGTCGACCTGACCGAACAGTCGCTGATGGGCAAGTGGAACGTGTTCGTGTTCTACCCGGCCGACTTCACCTTCGTCTGCCCGACCGAACTCGAAGACCTGGCAAACCAGTACGAGACGTTCAAGAAGCTGGGCGTCGAAATCTATGGCATCTCGACCGACACGCACTTCGCCCACAAGGCCTGGCACGACACCTCGGAAGCGATCAAGAAGGTCAAGTACCCGCTGATCGGCGACCCGACCGGCGCGATCACCCGCAACTTCGAGGTGATGATCGAGGAAGCCGGCCTGGCGCTGCGCGGCACCTTCGTGATCAACCCGGAAGGCATGATCAAGCTGTGCGAGATCCACGACAACGGCATCGGCCGTGATGCGTCGGAGCTGCTGCGCAAGGTCAAGGCTGCCCAGTACGTCGCCTCGCACCCGGGCGAAGTCTGCCCCGCCAAGTGGCAGGAAGGCGCCGCGACCCTGAAGCCGTCGCTGGACCTCGTCGGCAAGATCTGACCGACACCCCTCCCCGGCAGCGCGGCCACCCGCCGTCCTTCCGGGGAACCCCGCGGCGAAACTGCCGCCAGTTCCCTCCGCCGCCAGGGCTGCGTGATCCGCACCCTGGCGATGGATGGGGATCTGCTGTCCCGAATTCCACCCAAAAGGTACCAACATCATGCTGGACGCCGATCTCAAAACCCAACTCAAGGCTTACCTCGAACGCCTGACCCAGCCGATCGAGCTGGTCGCCTCGCTCGACGATCGCCCCGCATCGCAGGAGATGCGCGAGTTGCTGGAGGAAGTCGCCAGCCTGAATGACAAGGTCACTGCCCGCTTCGACGGCAGCGATGCACGTCGCCCCTCGTTCTCGGTCAGCCGCGTCGGCCAGGACATGGGCATCCGCTTCGCCGCGATCCCGATGGGCCATGAATTCACCTCGCTGGTGCTGGCGCTGCTGCAGGCGGGCGGCCATCCGCCGAAGGTCGAGGCAGAGATCATCGAGCAGATCCGCTCGCTCGACGCAGAGCTGAAGTTCGAGACCTACATGTCGCTGTCCTGCCACAACTGTCCGGACGTGGTGCAGGCACTGAACCTGATGGCGGTGCTCAACCCGAAGGTGCGCCATGTCGCGATCGACGGCGGCCTGTTCAAGGACGAGGTCGAGTCGCGCCAGGTCATGGCAGTTCCGCTCGTGTACCTGAACGGCGAGCCGTTCGCCTCGGGCCGGATGGAGATCGCCGACATCCTGGCCAAGGTCGACACCGGCGCCGCCGCGCGCGATGCTGCACGCCTGGGCGCCAAGGAGGCCTTCGACATGCTGATCGTCGGCGGCGGGCCCGCCGGCGCGGCCGCGGCGGTCTACGCCGCGCGCAAGGGCATCCGCACCGGCATCGTCGCCGAGCGCTTCGGCGGCCAGACGCTCGACACCCTGGGCATCGAGAACTACATCTCCGTGCTGGAGACCGAAGGACCGAAGTTCGCCGCGGCACTGGAAGCGCACGTTCGCCACTACGGCGTCGACGTCATGAACAGCCAGCAGGTCGTGTCGCTGGAGCCGGCCGCGCAGCCGGGCGGTCTCGCCAGCGTCGTGCTGGCCAATGGAGCCGCGCTCAAGGCACGTTCGGTGATCCTGGCCACCGGCGCCCGCTGGCGCAACGTCAACGTGCCCGGCGAGGCCGAGTACCGCAACAAGGGCGTGGCCTACTGCCCGCACTGCGACGGCCCGCTGTTCAAGGGCAAGCATGTTGCAGTGATCGGTGGCGGCAACTCCGGCGTCGAGGCTGCGATCGACCTCGCCGGCGTGGTGGCGCACGTGACGGTCGTCGAATTCGCCGACCAGCTGAAGGCCGATGCCGTGCTGGTGCGCAAGCTGAACAGCCTGCCCAACGTGACGGTGCATACCAGCGCCCAGACTACCGAAATCACCGGTGAAGGTGGCAAGGTGAACGGCTTGAAGTTCACCGATCGTCGCAACGGCGAGCAGCACACGGTCGAACTGGCAGGTGTGTTCGTGCAGATCGGCCTGGTGCCCAATACCGAGTGGCTGAAAGGCGTGGTCGAGCTGTCGAAATACGGCGAGATCGTGATCGATGCCAAAGGCGCGACCAGCGTCCCGGGCATCTTCGCCGCCGGCGACGTGACGACCGTGCCGTTCAAGCAGATCGTCATCGCGGCCGGCGAGGGTTCGAAGTCGGCGCTGTCGGCGTTCGACTACCTGATCCGTACGCCGACGGTGGAGCTCAGCGCGGCAGCGTAGCTGGCCCGCGGGTACGACTGGCTGCGGGAACCGGCGGGCCCGCGCCTGGCGCAACGCGCGGGCTGCGCCGTACCGACGTACGCTACTACCGCAAGGCCGACCGTGAAGCCGAGCAGCGCATCGTCGAGCGCCTGGCCGAGATGGGCATCCCCGCGGTGCTCAACTACCTCGAGCAGTTCGAGGACAGTGACCGACTGAAGCCGAACAACTACGAGAACAGGCCTGACGCGCGATCAGCGCGTTCACCGGATGCGCCGCGGTATCGCGTTGGAAACAGATCATTCAGATGGTGAACACCTTCTCCGGACGCGATAAGCTGTTCGTGAATCGAGGAGCCTGACGATGACGACCGTACAGATCACGTTGCCCGATGCGCTGGCGCAGGAGGCTACCAAGGCTGGCCTTCTGGAGCCTGAGAAGATCGAGCGCATGTTGCGCGAGGGACTGCGCCAGGAGCGAGTCGACCGCATGAAAGCGGCGCGTGCGTTGCTTGCCGCCGTTCCGCTGGCGCCGTTGACGCCCGAGGAGCTCACCGCCGAAATCGAAGCCTATCGCACGGAACAACGACGTGCGGCTGGTTCTTGACACGAACACGGCACTCTCCGGGCTGCTGTGGGGTGGCACCCCTGGGCGCCTGATCGATGCAGCGGCCATTGGTCAGGTCGAACTTGCCAGCAGTGCCGCGCTGCTGGCCGAGTTGCAGGGCGTCCTGGCTCGTGAAAAGTTTGCGAGGCAGCTCGCCAGGCGCGGTGTCGCAGTCGGTGACGTTTTCGACGGCTATGCCGCGATGGTGACTCTCGTCCTGCCGGCAGCGATCACGCCCACCATCACCCGCGACCCTGCAGACGATCAGGTCCTGGCCGCCGCGCTGGCAGCCAATGCCGATCTGATCGTCTCGGGCGACGCCCACCTGCTCGATCTTGATCGTTTCCTTGGCATCGCAATCGTCACTGCGGCTGTAGCGGCGGAACGCATGGTCGCCGCGCGATGAGCAAACGGATGCTTGCCTGAATGGCGGGCGTCGTCGCTCCCACGCGCCGCTGCTCTTGACGACCTTGCCCCCGAAACCGGCCAGGATGCCGTGAACTGACGCGACCATCGCTGGCTGGCGCGAGCTGTGCGCGGTGGACGAGTGGGATCGTACGGGGCGATACCGCTCAACAGGGCAAGCGAGCCGGCCGCGTCCGCTGCTAGCGCTGTCGCGCGAGCCGTCGCCGCCGCACCGCGAACAGCCCGATCCCTGCGAACGCGACCAGCGTCGGCATCAACCCGATGTTGATCACCTTCGTCACCAGTTCGAGACTGTCGGTCTCCAGCCGCAGCGTACGCCGCAGCTCCTTCAGCTGCGCCTTCGTCTCGGTCGACTTGCGCTGGAACGCATCGATCTCGGCCTGCTGTTCCGCGCTCGGCGTGAAGGCCGAGCCGGGGCTTCGGCTGCGCTGCAGCTTCTGCAGTCGGTCCTGGGTCTGGATCAGGTCGTCCTCGAGTAACTTGATCGCCCCCAGGTACTCCTGCTGGGCGCGCTCGGCGATCTCCAGCGGTACGGTCAGCGGCCGCGAGAAGGCGGCACGGCTGCGCAACGCGCCGAGCGCGGTGTCGCCGGCGAAGGCCTCGACCAGGCTCTGCAGGAAGTCGAGGTTGCCGTTGATCGGCACCCGCACCTGCTGACCGAACGACTCCTGGATCTGCACGACCACGCCATCGGCCAGCATGTCGATGTCAGACACCAGCACCACCTGTGCATCGGCGGTGGCCTTGGCCAGGTGCGCGGCAGGGTCGGCCGGCGGAGGCGGGGTGGGTGCGGGATCCGACGGTGCACCGTCGCGCAGCGGTACCGGGGCGGTCGCTTCCACCTTCGGCGGGCCGTCCGGGAATGCCGTCGGGAAGCGGCCGGTCAGGCGCAGCGCGAGCGCATGCGCCTTGCCCGAGGGCTGGAAGCCGCGCGCGGCGTCCACGCCGGTCAGCGTCGCGATGATCGGATCGATCAGCATCGAGTTGGGAGACGTGCGCGCGAGCACGGTCGCCGTGAGGCCTGGGACCGACTTGCCTTCGATCGGATCGAACCAGCCGGGGAACGGGATCGTGAGGGCACCCACCTGCCCGATCACCAGGTCGTCCTTGTTCATCGCGTCGCCCTGCACGTTCAGCAGGGTCGGCATCGTGCGCCCGTTCTGGTTACTGGCCAGCGTGAGGTCGGCCGCGATCTTGCCGGTGGGCATCGTGTAGCCCCAGGCGCCGAGCAGCTTCCGGAACGTCGATTCGCTCGCGGTGTTGCCGGCCAGCGGATTCTCCAGGTTACGCTGCTGGTCGAAGTACGCATACGGATCGACGAACGCAATCAGCCGGCCGCCGCGCATCAGGAACTGGTCGATCGCGTACTCGCCGGCCTCGCTGATGTCGCGCGGGTGGATCACCAGCAGCACCTTCACCTCGTCGGGGATGCGCGTGCTCTCCATCGGCACCGGGCGCACGTCGAAGTTGCGCTGAAGTTCCTGGATCGCGATCCACGGCCCGGTCGGCAGGCGACCGAGCATCAGCTCCATCGGTCGGCCGAACACCGGGATCGCGCTCATCACGCCGATCACCGGCCGCTGCGCCTGCATCGCCTGCGCGATCGCACGCGTGATGTCGTACTCGAGCAGACGCTCGCGCTCGGGCGAGAGCACCGGGATGGCGACCACATGCGAGGCCTTCGCGCCGTCGCCCTTCGCTGCGCCGCCACCCTGGGTCGCTGCAGCCGACGCCGCGTCGCGCCGCGCGATCGCCAGGCCGAGGTAGAACTTCTCCTGGTTCGGCGTCACCAGCGCATCGATGCCATCGCGGGTAGCAGCGTCCTCGGCATCGGAATCGGGCTCGGGATTAAGCCGCTCGAGCACCAGCCGCCCGTTGGACGCGGCGACGTACTCGGCGAGCAGGTCCTGCACCCGCTTGGCGAAGGTGTTGAGCGCCACCGGCACCGAGGTGTCGCCGCTCTGCGTGTAGTAGAAGCGCAGCACCACCGGTGCATCGAGCTTCGCCAGCACCTGGCGGGTACCGTCGGACAGCGTGTAGACGCGTCCTTCGGTGAGGTCGATGCGCGCCGGCACTGCAGACAGCACGATATTGAAGGCGACCAGCGCGACGAACAGCAGCGCGAGGCCAGCGGGGGACATCAGTCGCTTCACGAGGTTTCCGGAGGTCATCGTCAAAGTCCTTCAGCCGGCCCGCAGGCCGCGCACGATCACCGCGTTGCCGAACAGCGCGAAGCCGATCACCGACAGGAAGAAGCCGACGTCGCGCAGGTCGATCACGCCGCGCTGGAGCGCATCGAAATGGGTCATCACCGAGAACGAGGCGACCGCGCTCACCACCGCCGGGCTGGTCCAGCGGGTGAGCAGGTCGGTCACCGGGCTGTAGCCGGCGATCACCAGCAGCAGGCAGATCATCACCGACAGGATGAAGCTCACCGCCTGGTTGCGGGTCATCGCCGAAGTCATCGAGGTGATCGCGAGGAAGCTGCCGGCGAGCAGCAGGCTGCCCAGGTAGGCCGTGAGGATCGCACCGTTGTCCGGCGAGCCGAGCACGTTCACCGTCAGCCACACCGGGCAGGTCAGCGCCAGCGCGATCGCCAGGAAGATCCAGGACGCGAGGAACTTGCCGATGATCACCTGCGGCAGGGTGACCGGCAGCGTGAGCAGCAGCTCCAGCGTGCCCAGCCGCCGCTCTTCCGACCACAGGCGCATGCCGACCGCTGGAACCAGGAAAAGGTACATCCACGGATGCCAAGTGAAGAACGACACCAGGGAAGCCTCGGCACGCTCGAAGAAGCGACCGACGGTGAAGGTGAGGAAGCCTGCCATCAGCAGGAAGATGACCAGGAACACGTAGGCCACCGGCGAGCCGAAGTAGCCCGACAGTTCTCGCCTCACGATGCCCGAGATGTTGGTGAATGCAGACCCGTGCTTCTTCATTGCAGCCTCGCCGTTCATCGCGCCACCGTGTCGGGCAGGGTAATCGAGCGGAATACGTCCTCCAGGCGGCCTTCCTCGGTGGACAGTGCCTGCACCTGCCAGCCGCCCGCCTGTGCTGCCTGCGCGACCGCCACGGTCAATGCGGCGCCGGCCGCACCGATCGCGCCGGCCTCGTCGCGTTGCGGGTAGACACGCACCGTGACGCGGCCCTGCGTACCATTGTCGCTGGGCAGCAGCTCAGCGCGCGCCGCACCGGGCAGCTGCCCGAACTGCGCCACGGCGGCCTCCGGCGCGGTGCCGGCCAGCGTCACCCGCACGCAGCCGGCAGTCACGGAGCGGGCCTTCAGTTCCGCCGGGGTGCCGTTAGCGACCACCGAGCCACGGTCGATGATCACCGCGCGCGTGCAGGCCGCCTCGACCTCTTCCAGGATGTGGGTCGAGAACACGATCGCCTTCGTCTCGCCCATCCGGCGGATGAGTTCGCGCGCCGCATGCTTCTGGTTCGGGTCGAGACCGTCGGTCGGCTCGTCCAGGATCAGCACGTCAGGGTCGTGCAGGATCGCCTGCGCCAGGCAGGTGCGGTGCCGGTAGCCCTTGGACAGCGTGTCGATCGGCTGGTAGAGCACGCTGTCGAGCAGACAGGTCTCCACCGCACCGTGCACGGCGGCCTTCTTCGCGCTGCCGGACAGGCCGCGCAGGTCGGCGATGAAGGACAGGAAGCCGTGCACCGTCATGTCGCCGTAGGACGGCGCGCTCTCGGGAAGGTAGCCGATCAGCGCCTTGGTGCGGATCGGATCCAGTGCCACATCGTGGCCGCCGACCGTCACCCGGCCCGAGGTGGC
The DNA here is from genome assembly GCA_947458265.1 of Betaproteobacteria bacterium. GTDB lineage: Bacteria > Pseudomonadota > Gammaproteobacteria > Burkholderiales > CAIKXV01 > CAIKXV01. The sequence goes on along the minus strand of CANGYF010000001.1, from coordinate 122,763 downwards.
CGGATAGAAGCCGGTGATGATGCGCATCGTGGTCGATTTGCCGGCACCGTTCGGGCCGAGCAGCCCGAGCACTTCACCGCGCTCGACGGAGAACGAGACGCCGTTCACGGCGCGCTTGGCGCCGAACTGCTTGACGAGATTCTCTACCCGGATCATCGGCTGTTTTTCTGGTTGGTGGAGCAACGCGGCGGATCATCTGCGCCTCAGACCGGCGCAACGCGCCGAAGTTCCGCCAGCGCAGTGGCGCGGGCGCGATTATCCCCCGCCCTGCGTCCGCCGGGGGGCGGCGGCGGTGCACCGGTTCCGGTGCGCTAGACTCGCGGCTCCGAACCGTTCATGAAACGTAAGCCGCGCGCACCGTGAAGATCGCCACCTGGAACGTCAACTCCCTCAACGTGCGCCTGCCGCATGTGCTCGACTGGCTCGCCACGCACCAGCCCGACGCGCTGTGCCTGCAGGAGACCAAGCTGGAAGACACGAAGTTTCCCGCCGCCGCGATCGAGGCTGCCGGCTACAAGGTCGTGTTCTCCGGGCAGAAGACCTACAACGGCGTGGCGATCATCGCGCGCAGCGAGCCGGTCGACGTCGTGATGGGCATCCCCGGCTTCGACGATCCACAGAAGCGGGTGATCGCGGCAACGGTGGACGGCGTGCGCCTGGTCTGCGCCTACATCCCCAACGGCGAATCGGTCGACTCGGCCAAGTATCCCTACAAGCTCGACTGGCTGGCGCGCTTCACCGCCTGGCTGCAGCAGGAGATGGCGCAGCATCCATCGCTGGCGGTGCTGGGCGACTACAACATCGCCCCGGACGACCGCGACGTGTACGACCCGGCAGGCTGGGCCGGCAAGGTGCTGTGCAGCGAGCCGGAGCGCAGTGCGTTCCAGGGCCTGGTCGCGCTGGGCCTGGCCGATTCGTTCCGCATGTTCGAACAGCCCGAGCGCAGCTGGAGCTGGTGGGATTACCGGATGAACATGTTCCGCCGCAAGCTCGGCCTGCGCATCGACCATGTACTGCTGTCGTCGCCGCTGGCTGCCCGCTGCACGAGCTGCACGATCGACAGCGCGCCGCGCGCCGCGGAACGGCCGTCGGACCACGCGCCGGTGGTGTGCGAACTGGCCTGAGCAGCGCGGCGCTGGCCGATGCCCTGCGCCAGCCGCTGCAACTGAATTCCGGCTTCAGTCGATCAGTTCGTACGCCGGCAGGGTCAGGAACTCGTTGTAGTCGCCGGTGCACATCTTCTCGAACATGACCGCTGCTTCCGGATACTTGCCCGCCGCATAGGCTTCGTCGCCCAGGTACGTCTTCACCTTCGGCAACTCCTCGGCCACCAGCGCCTTCACCAGGTCGGCGGTGACCTTGCGCCCGTCGTCGAGCTTGCCCTTCGGTGAACGGATCCACTGCCAGATCTGCGAGCGCGAGATCTCGGCGGTGGCGGCATCTTCCATCAGGTTGAACACCGGCACGCAGCCGTTGCCGGCAAGCCAGGCACCCAGGTACTGGATGCCGACCGAGATGTTGTTGCGCAGGCCGCCCTCGGTGATCGGTGCCTCGGGACGGAAGTCGAGCAGGTCCTTCGCGCCGAAGTCAACGTTGGGCAGCTGCTTGTCGTACTGGTTCGGCGTCGGCATGTACTGGTCGAACACCGCCTTGGCGATCGGTACCAGCGCCGGGTGCGCGACCCAGGTGCCGTCGCAGCCGTCGGTGACCTCGCGCAGCTTGTCGGCGCGCACCTTCTCCATCGCCGCCTCGTTGGCGACCGGGTCGTTCTTGATCGGGATCTGCGCGGCCATGCCGCCCATCGCCGGTGCGCCGCGCTTGTGGCAGGTCTTGACCAGCGTCAGCGCATAGGCGCGCAGGAAGGGCGCAGTCATCGTCACCTGGCTGCGGTCGGCGAGGCAGAAGTCGGTGTTGACGCGGAACTTCTTGATGCAGGAGAAGATGTAGTCCCAGCGGCCGATGTTGAGGCCCGCGGAGTGGTCCTTCATCTCGTACAGGATCTCGTCCATCTCGAAGGCGGCGGGGATGGTCTCGATCAGCACGGTCGCCTTGATCGAGCCGTGCGGTACGCCGACTTCCTTCTGCGCCATCGTGAAGATGTCGTTCCAGAGCCGCGCCTCGAGGTGGGACTCCATCTTCGGCAGGTAGAAGTACGGCCCGGATCCGCGCGCGAGCAGTTCTTTCGCATTGTGGAAGAAGAACAGCGCGAAGTCGAAGACGCCGCCCGAAACCTCGGCGCCATCGACCTTCACATGTTTCTCGTTCATGTGCCAGCCGCGCGGGCGCGGCAGCAGCACCGCCGTCTTCTCGCCCAGCGCGTACCGCTTCTCGCCCTGGGTGAAGGTGATCGTCCGGCGCACCGCGTCGCGCAGGTTGATCTGCCCGTCGATCATCATGTCCCACTTCGGGCAGTTCGCATCCTCGAAGTCGGCCATGAAGGTGGACGCGCCGCAGTTCAGTGCATTGATCACCATCTTGCGGTCCGTCGGCCCCGTGATCTCGACGCGGCGGTCGAGCAGGTCCTTCGGCTGCGGCGCGATCGTCCAGTTGCCTTCGCGGATGGCCCTGGTCTCGGGCAGAAAATCGGGCAGCGTGCCGGCATCGAACGCCTTCTGCCGCTCGGCCCGCTTCGCCAGCAGTTCCTGCCGCCGCGGCTCGAAGCTGCGGTGCAGCTTCGCGACGAAGGCGAGCGCCTCGGGAGTGAGGATCGCCTCGAATCCGGGAAGGATGGCACCACTGACCTCGATGCCTGCGGGGAACTGTGTGCTCATGGGCGGACTCGTGTGTCGACAGTTGTTCGGAAAGCGACCGACCGACAGCCTAGCCGAGCGCCCGGCGCCTTGCAACGCGCCACTCCATGATAATGCTGGACCGCCGCCCGATCGGGCGGACGGCACGCCGCGCCGGTGCCGGCGCCGCTGCCGGCGACGCTGCCAGTGCCGGTGCTGGCGCCGGTCAGTCCGCCGACGCCGATTTCTCTTCCAGCCCGAGCTCCTGGATCTTGCGGGTCAGCGTATTGCGCCCAAGCCCGAGCAGGGTCGCCGCCTCGATCCGCCGGCCACCGGTATGCTGCAGCGCCTTGGCGATCAGCGTGCGTTCGAAGTCGCGCGACAGCTGGTCGATGATGCCGTTTTCGCCACGGCCCAACGACTGCTCGACCTCGCGCTCGAGGGCCAGCAGCCAGTTCTGGTCCACGCTCGCTGCGGTCTCGCCACGAAGTTCCGGCGGCAGGTCGTTCACCTCGACGTTCATGCCAGGCGCCATCACGGTCAGCCAGTGGCACAGGTTCTCGAGCTGGCGTACGTTGCCGGGCAGGTCCTGCGCCGACAGGTGGCGCAGGGCCGCCTCGGACAGGCGCTTCGGCTCGACGCCCAGTTCGCGCGCACTCTTCAGCAGGAAGAACTTCGCCAGCAGCGGGATGTCCTCGCGTCGCTCGCGCATCGGCGGCAGCCGCAGCCGGATCACGTTCAGCCGGTGGTACAGGTCCTCGCGGAACAGCCCCTGCTTCACCCGCTGGTCGAGGTCCTGGTGGGTGGCAGCGATCACGCGCACGTTCGCCTTGATCGGCTGGTGCCCGCCGACACGGTAGAACTGGCCGTCGGAGAGCACGCGCAGCAGCCGCGTCTGCAGTTCAGCCGGCATGTCGCCGATCTCGTCGAGGAACAGCGTGCCCGCATCGGCCTGCTCGAAGCGGCCGCGGCGCATCGCCTGCGCACCGGTGAACGAGCCGCGCTCGTGGCCGAACAGCTCGGACTCGAGCAGGTCCTTCGGGATCGCCGCGGTGTTGATCGCGATGAACGGTTTGGTTGCGCGCGGGCTGTGCCGGTGCAGGGCGCGCGCGACCAGCTCCTTGCCGCTACCCGACTCGCCGGTGATCAGCACCGTCGCATGCGACTGCGCGAGCCGGCCGATGGCACGGAACACCTCCTGCATCGACGGCGCCTGGCCGAGGATCTCGGGCGCGGCGGTCGCTTCTTCGGTGCTCTCGGTCTGGCGCACGCTCTCGTCGATCGCGCGGCGGATGAGCTCTACCGCATGGTTCACGTCGAACGGCTTGGGCAGGTACTCGAAAGCGCCACCCTGGAACGCCGCCACCGCGCTTTCGAGGTCGGAGTAGGCGGTCATCACGATCACCGGCACTTCGGGGTGCTCGGCCTTGATCCGCTGCAGCAGGTCGAGGCCGGAGGCACCGGGCATGCGGATGTCGCTCACCACCACCTGTGGTACCGAACTGTCGAGCGCATCGAGCGCATCCTGCGCCGAGGCGAAGCTCTTGAAGTCGATGCTCTCGCGCGTGAGCGCCTTCTCGAACACCCAGCGGATCGACTTGTCGTCATCGATGACCCAGACAGGTTTCATGGTCTACTCATTTCGCTGCGTTGATGTGGGATGCGGGGTGAGAAGTGCCGGCGTCCGCGCCGATCGGCAGGGTCACCGAGAAGCAGGTACGACCCGGCGCGCTCTCGAATTCGATGGTGCCGTGGTGCTGGTTGACGAAGGTCTGCGCAAGCGTGAGCCCGAGCCCGCTGCCGCCTTCGCGTGCCGACACCAGCGGATAGAACACGCGCTCGCGCACCGAGTCGGGGATGCCCGGGCCGTTGTCGATCACCTGCAGGGTGATCGCCTGCCGGTAGCGGCGCCGCGCCAGCGTGACCGAGCGCGCGATGCGCGTGCGCAGCACGATCTCGCCCTGCCCGTCCATCGCCTGCGCGGCATTACGCACGATGTTCAGGACGGCCTGCAGGATCTGCTCCCTGTCGCCAGTGAGCAGCGGCAGGCTGGTGTCGTAGTCGCGCCGCACGCGCAGGCCCTCGGGATACTCGGCGAGCATCACGCTTCGCACACGCTCGATCACCTCGTGGATGTTGAGCGCACCGACCTGTGGCAGCCGGTGCGGCGTGAGCATGCGATCCATCAGCGACTGCAGGCGGTCGGCCTCATGCATCACCACGCGCGTGTACTCGCGCAGGTCGGCTCGGTCGAGTTCGGCATCGAGCAACTGGGCCGCCCCACGGATGCCACCGAGCGGATTGCGGATCTCGTGCGCCAGGTTGCGCACCAGTTCCCGGTTGGCCTGCGTCTGGTCGAGGATGCGCTCCTCCCGCGCGGCCTTGATCTGCTGGGTGATCGGGCGCATTTCGAGCAGGTAGCCCTGGTCGACCGATGGATCGCCCGGCAGGTCGACCGGCATCACCGAGCAGATCAGGTGGTGCATGTCGGCGCGGCCGAGCGCACAGAGCTTCACGTCGTAGTCCGAATAGCCAGCCTTGTTCGTGCGCGCGGAATCGAGTGCTGCAGCGAGCGCCTCGTCAAGGGTGAACACATCTTCGAGGGCGTGCTGCAGCATCAGGTTGCGGGACAGTGCGAACAGGTTCTCCGCCGCCGGGTTGGCGTAGCGGATGATGAAGCGCTCGTCGAGGATGAGTACCGCGGTGACGAGCAGGTCCATGCCGGCGAAGGACGTGCCGGACGGGAACGCGTCGAGTGGAACGCGCGATTCGTTCATTGGCCCGCCAGTGGGTTTCCGAGTTGACGTCCGCATGCCTGGTGGTTCAGCAAGAAGCGCGCCACCGGATGCCAGCCCCAGGCCACGCGCGGCCGCGATGCAGGCTGTGATCCAGGCCTCGATGCAGGCCGCGATACAGGCCGCGCCGCAACGCAGGCCGGACGTGCCTGGCCTACTTCATCACGGCGAGCTGTCGCTGGATCTCGGCGATGTTGCGTTCGTGCCTGGAGACGGCGCCCTGCCATTCGCGCACGCGCGGATCGGTGCGATCGGCGGCGGCAGGACCCAGAGCGCTCATCTGCCGCCGGGCCTCCTCGAGCTGGCGCTGCTCGCTCGACAGTTCGCGTTCGACGATCTGGCGCGCCTTGAGGTCGCGATCGCGCTGCTCGCTGCGCTCCACGCGCGGGAAGTTCTCCGGCCCGGGGTTGGCGCGCGTGGCATTGCCCGGCGACTCGGCGCGCGGACGCGACGCAGCCTGGCCCGGCGCTTGTCCCTGCGCAGGCGCGCCTGCACCACGTGCAGGTGATGCTGCGGCCGCGGCGTCGCGGTACAGCAGCGTGCATTCCTTGAACTTGCGCGAGGGGCTGTCGGTGAAGGTCACCAGCCCGTCGGCATCGATGCAGCGATGGATGTCGGCGAGCGCTGCCATGGGCGGCAGGGCCACCAGCGCGGCAAGCAGCATCGACAACGTAGTCGCCCGGCGGCTCATCCCCGGCCGGGGCGCACTGGAATGCCATCTCATCCGGGAATCCCGATCGCGCAGCGCAATTGCGCAGTCGGCCGGAGTCTAGTTGACGCGGTGGGCAACCGCAACGAGCCATCGTCCTGCCCCTTGAGTACAACGGGGCGAGTCGCCTCGCCCCGTGCATGCTCGAACTGCCTGTCGGACGGTATCCGGTCAGCAGCTGTAGTACATCTGGAACTCGACCGGGTGCGTGGTCATGCGGAAGGTGGTGACCTCTTCCATCTTCAGCGCGATGTAGGCATCGATCATGTCGTTCGAGAACACGCCGCCGCGGGTCAGGAACTCGCGGTCCTTGTCGAGGTAATCGAGTGCCTGGTCGAGCGACGAGCACACCGACGGCACGTTCTTCGCCTCTTCCGGCTCCAGGTCGTACAGGTTCTTGTCGATCGGATCGCCCGGGTGGATCTTGTTCTGAACGCCGTCCAGGCCGGCCATCATCATCGCTGCGAAGGCCAGGTAGGGGTTGGCGGTCGGATCCGGGAAGCGCACTTCGATACGGCGGCCCTTCGGGTTCGAAACGTGCGGGATGCGGATCGACGCCGAACGGTTGCGCGCCGAGTAGGCGAGGTGTACCGGGGCCTCGAATCCGGGGACCAGACGCTTGTACGAGTTCGTGCCCGGGTTGGTGATCGCGTTCAGCGCACGGGCGTGCTTGATGATGCCGCCGATGTAATACAGCGCGAACTCGGACAGACCTGCGTAGCCGTTGCCGGCGAACAGGTTGGCGCCGTCCTTCCAGATCGACTGGTGCACGTGCATGCCTGAACCGTTGTCGCCCACGATCGGCTTCGGCATGAACGTGGCGGTCTTGCCGTAGCCGTGCGCGACGTTGTGGACCGTGTACTTGAGGATCTGGATCCAGTCGGCGCGCTGGACCAGCGGTGCGAACTTGGTGCCGATCTCGCACTGGCCGGGGGCCGCGACTTCATGGTGGTGGACCTCGACTTCGACGCCCTGCTCTTCGAGCGCCAGGCACATCGCCGAACGGATGTCCTGCAGCGAGTCGACCGGGGGCACCGGGAAGTAGCCGCCCTTGACCGCCGGACGGTGGGCGCGGTTGCCGCCCTCGAATTCATGGCCGCTGGCCCACGGGGCCTCTTCGGACACCACCTTGCACATGGCACCGGCCATGTCGACATGCCAGGTGACCGAGTCGAACACGAAGAATTCGGGTTCCGGGCCGAAGTAGGCCACGTCGCCGATGCCGGTCGCCTTCAGGTACGACTCGGCGCGCTTGGCGAGCGAGCGCGGGTCGCGGTCGTAGCCCTTGCCGTCGGCCGGCTCGATCACGTCGCAGGTGACGATCAGGGTCGGCTCGTCGGTGAACGGATCCATGCGGGCGGTGACCGGATCGGGCATCAACAGCATGTCGGATGCCTGGATGCCCTTCCAGCCGGCGATCGACGAGCCATCGAAGGCGTGGCCGTCGTCGAACTTGGCCAGGTCGACCGTGTGCGACGGCACCGAGACGTGCTGTTCCTTGCCGCGGAAGTCGGTGAAGCGGTAGTCCACGAACTTCACGTCGTGGTCCTTGATCATTTTAAGTACGTCGTCGGCAGCGGCCATGGTTCTCCTCGTTTCTTCGTCAACGCTTGCAGGAAGTGAATGTGTCGCGAAAATGCGGATGCGGCAGGGGGAAGACAGCGGGCTTCATGACAGCATGAAACGTGCCAAATCATCCCAGACCCGAAATCATTTCAAAACAGGGCGTTACCGCCACGCGGGCGCACTCGCACCGGGCGGCCGCATCCTTTCGGTGCACGGTGGCGCATTATGCACGACCATGGTGCATTCATTCCGGCGCCATCGGGTGCACGAAGCCACCCGGCAGCGCCCGCACCGCCCTTCCTGCACCGAAATCGGCCGGGGTAGACTGTGCAACGGCAAGGTCGCACGACCGATGCCAGACACATCCATGGAGGAACCCGTGAGCCTTCCCACCATCGACGCACTGCTCGAGCGGGCCCGCGAACGGGCCCGGGCCCTGAATGCCCCCTATGCCGGTTCGCTGGAACCCGCCGAAGCCTGGGCGCTGCTGCAGCATGACGCCGCCGCGCGGCTGGTAGACGTGCGTTCGCGCGCCGAATGGGAATTCGTCGGCAGGGCGCCCGGCGCAGTGGAGATCGAGTGGAAGAGCTGGCCGGGCATGGTGCCCAACGGCGCCTTCCTCGACATGCTGACCGAGAAGGTCGACCGCGCGGCGCCGGTGCTGTTCCTCTGCCGCAGCGGCGGCCGATCGCACGATGCGGCGGTGGCGGCGACCGCAGCCGGCTTCGGCGCCTGCTACAACGTGCTGCAGGGCTTCGAGGGTGACCGCGACCCGGACGCCCACCGCAACACCGTCGGCGGCTGGCGTGCGGCCGGGCTGCCCTGGTCACAGAGCTGAGACGGCGCCGTACCTCGTAAGCCCTGCGGCCATCCGGCAGCCCCCCCTGCCACGCTTCCTGCCGCGTAGACGCTCAGCGCGACTGTTCGGTGCGACCGACCTGCCGGCCCTGCGCGTCGTAGTGGCGCGTCACGCCGCCGGATGTCTCGGATCGGCCGGTGGCGCGTCCCTGCGCGTCGTAGTGGCGGATGGTGCCGCCTCGCTCTTCACTGCGCCCCGTAGACCGTCCCTGGGCATCGTAGTGGCGCGTCGTGTCGTCGCGCTGCTCGCTGCGCCCGACCGCGCGGCCCTGGGCGTCATAGCGCCGGATGGTGTCGCCGCGCTGCTCCGCACGGCCGACCGAGCGACCCTGGGCATCGTATTCGCGGACGGTGTCGCCGCGCTGTTCGTTGCGGCCGACCGAGCGACCTTGCGCGTCATACTCACGCGTGGTCTGCGCCGCGACATGCCCGGCGAGGGTCAGGGGGACGAGCAGCAGAAGGACAAGGAGAATCGGGCGCACGCGCGACAGCCTCGGCGATGGTTGCGATGTCGGACACGCTCAGGATGCCACAGCAGGCGCGGCAGCGGCTTGCTCGCTGCCGGCCCGCCCTGATTGCAGCATCGCAGCGGTGCCGGCAGTGCTACCAGAAGTACCAGAGCACGACGACGCCGAGCACGATCCGGTACCAGCCGAAGGGCGTGAAGCTGTGCCGCGACACATAGGCCAGCAGCGCCTGCACCGTCACCAGCGCAGTGACGAAGGCCGCCACGAAGCCGACGGCGAACACGCCGGCATCGTCCCAGGACAGGATCGCTGCGTTCTTGTACAGGTCGTAGGTGACCGCGGCGGCCATCGTCGGCATCGCCAGAAAGAACGAGAAGCGGGTCGCGGTCTCGCGCGAAAGACCGACCAGCATGCCACCGATGATCGTCGAGCCGGCGCGCGAGGCACCGGGGAACAGGGCAACGCACTGGCACAGCCCGACCTTCAGCGCATCGAGCCAGGTCATGTCGTCGATGTCGCGCACCCGGGGCCGCCGCGGCCTTGCCTCGACCCAGATGATGACCACGCCGCCAATGATCAGGGCCACGGCCACGGTCAGCGGCGAGAACAGATGGGTCTTGATCAGGCCGTGCAGGACGAAACCGAACGCCATCGCCGGGAGGAATGCGATCAGCACGTTGATCACGAAGCGGCGCGCGGACGCATCGCCGCCGAGCAGGCCGCCGGCCACCTCGAACAGCTTGGCGCGGTAGGCCACGCACACAGCGAGGATCGCCCCGAGCTGGATGAATATCGCGAACACCTTGCCGCGCGCGTCGTTCACGCCCATCGCGTCCTCGGCGATGATCAGGTGCCCGGTGCTCGAGACCGGCAGGAATTCGGTCAGTCCTTCAAGGACGCCAAGGATGACCGCATGCCACAGACCGAGAGACTCCACCGTCGACCACTCCTGCTTCAGCTGGGTGCACGACGGCATCGGCGATGCCGTCGTCATCCAGCATGGTAGCAAGCGCCCGCCCCGGCTCCCCTGCAGTTTTCCCGATCCGGACGCAGGAAGGGTGCACGGATCGACGGTGTCCCGGCGGGGGACTGGTCATGTTGCCCGGCTGGAGTTACAATGAATCACGTCCGAGGAATCCTTCCGGATGTCCAGAACAACATGCGGTGATCGAGCTGCACCCGTGTCGCCGGTCCGCGCGACACGCGTACAGCACGAAACACGCGGAAGACCCCGCAGTCGCAGCAGCGCCCACTGCGGATTTCAATTTCTGCTGTCCAACCCCGGAAACGCGGTACGCCGAAACCCGCCCGGCGATCCCGCCCGGTGCATCCACGAACTGGACGCACCCTGGCTCCAACGCAGTCCTTCGCCAATCTGGCTGCCCGACCGGGCAGATGCCGGACGACTGTACCGAGAAGACCACGGAACGAACGGATCAACTGCATGGCATTGGTGCTCAAGCTGTTGCGCGCGAACTTTCGCGATCGGGACTGGCAACGCGGCCAGGGATACCAGCGGACCCGGCGCGTCACGCGCTGCGAAGTGACCCAGGGCGACGACGGCCATGCCGCGATCGACTCCGAAGTCCACGGCTCCGCCTCGAACACCTACCAGCAGCAGGTTCGCACCACGCTCGAAAACGGCAAGCTGCAGGTCACCGGGCAATGCACCTGCCCGGTCGGCCAGAACTGCAAGCACGTGGCGGCCGTCTGCATGCATGCTGCACGCCAGCTGGCGCAGATCTTCGGGCTGCCCGGCCGCGCCGAACGGATCGGCGGGATGATCCCCGGCGCAGGACCGGATGAACCTGGCTTCGACGTCGACCCGTCGCTGCCCGGGGTCGTGGTCGCGCTGGGTGCCCCGCCAGGAGGATCGGCCGGTGCAGCGCCGGCCGCGCAACGCGAACCGGCAGCACCGCGCGATACCGCCGCACGCGACGCACAGCGCGAGGCGCAGCGCGAGCAGCGCGAACACCAGAGGGAAGCGCAACGGGAGGCGCAGCGCGAGCCGCAGCGCCACGGCGCAGCCAGCAAGGAATCGGCCACCGACGTACGCCTCTGGCTCGACCGCCTGACGCATACCCACGAGGCCAGCCTGGGCGAGCCGAACGGCTATCCGCCGCAGGTGCGCGAGCGCATCGTCTACACGCTCGCCCCCAGCTTCGTGCCGGGCGGACGCACGGCGCTGCTGCGGGCGTTCCAGTTGCGCTTCAAGAAAGATGGCGGTCGCGCGAAGCCGACGCCCTATCCGCTGGCCCAGCTTGCAGTGAGCGATGCCCGCTTCGTGCTGGGCATCGACCGCGAGATCGGCCGCCTCGCGCCGGGACGCGGCCCGGCCGCGCAGGGCGTGCGCCTGGACGAACACGACAGCGCGGCACTGCTGCGCTGGCTGATGGCCACGCGTCGTTGTTACTGGGAACAGGCCGGGCGCGGCCCGGCGCTGCGGCCGGGCCCGGCGCGCAAGGGCACGATCACCTGGGAAGCCGATGCCGCCGGCGTGCAGGAATGCATGATCACGGTCGAGCCGCCGGCACCGGTGCTGCCGCTGACGCCGCCGCAGTACGTCGACGTGAAGACCGGCGAATGCGGGCCGATCGACTGCGGCGTGCCGCACGAACTCTGCGGTGCGCTGGCGCAGGCGCCACGCATCTCGCCGGAGGCGGTTGCACTGGTGACCGAGACGCTGTCGAACGTGGTCAACGGCCATGACGTGCCGCTGCCGGCGGCGATCGAAGCACGGCCGGCACCCGACCTGACGCCGACACCGGTGCTCACGCTGATCAGCCTGTCGCAGCCGACCACGCGCCTGCGCCAGGGCGGCGAGTTCCACTGCGCGCGCCTGACCTTCCGCTATGGCCCGGAGCTGAACGGCTCGCATGCCAATGGCGCCAATGCCCGACTGGACAGCGGACGGGCGGGCGGACGTGGCGGCAATGCCGCCCGCGGCCGCGGCGACCCGCGCCGTACCGCGCCGCTGAATCCGGCGTTCGAGAAAGCCACCGCGGCGCAGATGCGCCAGGCCGGCTTCATCTCGGCAGAGAAGGCCTACGGGCAAATCCTGCCGTCGAAGCTGCGCAAGAGCTTTGCGCTGCCGCGCGATGCCGACTGGATCGAAGTGATGAAGAGCCACCTGCCGCGCTGGCGCGAGGAAGGCTGGCAGATCACGATGGAATCCGGCTTCGCCTACGACCTGGTCGAGGTCGACGAGTGGTACGGCGAGATCGAGGAAGGCCGTCCCGGTCAGGACTGGTTCGGGCTCGACCTGGGCATCGAAGTCGCTGGCGAGCGTTTCTCGCTGGTCGACCTGCTGCTCAAGGCGCTGCGCGAACACGGCCCGAACTTCTTCGAACCGGTCGACGAGACCGATGCCGGCAAGCCGATCCTGCTGCCGCTGCCCAACGGGCGGCGCGTGATGCTGCCGCGCGAGCGGCTGACCGCGATCGTCGCGCTGCTGCAGGGGCTGTTCGGCGCGGGTGACTCCAACCTGCCGCCCAAGACGCTGTCGCGCTACGACGTCGGCCGGCTGGCTGCGCTCGACTCCGCCCTTGCGCTGCGCTGGCATGGCGGCGAGCGGCTGCGCGAGATTGCCTCGCGCCTGGCCGGCTTCCGCGGTGTCGAGAGCATCGAACCGCCGAAGGGCATGAATGCGACGCTGCGCAGCTACCAGCAGGACGGCGTCGGCTGGCTGCAGTCGCTGCGCGAATACGGGCTGGCCGGCGTGCTTGCCGACGACATGGGCCTGGGCAAGACCCTGCAGACCATTGCCCACCTGCTGATCGAGAAGGAGGCGGGCCGCCTGACCGAACCGGCACTGGTGGTCGCGCCGACCAGCGTGATCCACAACTGGGCGGCCGAGATGAAGAAGTTCGCGCCGTCGATGAAGGTGCTGGTGCTGCACGGCAAGGACCGCGCCGAGGACTTCGACAAGATCAAGTCGTCCGACCTGGTGATCACCAGCTATGCGCTGCTGCCGCGCGACGAAGAGGTGCTGCAGAAGCAGCACTGGCATATCGTCGTGCTCGACGAGGCGCAGAACATCAAGAACGCGAAGACCAAGGCGGCCATCTCTGCCTGCGCGCTGGAGTCGAGCCACCGGCTGTGCCTGTCGGGCACGCCGCTGGAGAACAACCTCGGCGAACTGTGGTCGCTGTTCCGCTTCCTGATGCCAGGGTTCCTGGGCGATGAGGCGAAGTTCAAGGTCGCCTACCGCACGCCGATCGAGACCCATGGCGATGGCGAGCGCGCCGCGCTGCTGGTGAGCCGGGTACGGCCCTTCCTGCTGCGCCGTACCAAGGACCAGGTGGCATCCGAACTGCCGCCGAAGACCGAGGTGGTACGCGAGGTCGAATTCCAGCCGGTACAGCGCGACCTGTACGAGACGGTGCGCGCCGCGATGGACAAGCGGGTGCGCGACGAGATCGGCAAGGTCGGCATGGCCAAGAGCCGCATCGTCGTCCTCGACGCGCTGCTCAAGCTGCGCCAGGTCTGCTGCGACCCGCGGCTGGTGTCGGCCAAGGGCGGCGGCTCTGCGCTGGCGAAAGAGGACGTCGGCATCGAGCAGTCGGCCAAGCTCGCCACCCTGATGGAGATGATCGAGGAGCTGATGAACGAACGCCGGCATGTGCTGGTGTTCTCGCAATTCACCAGCATGCTCGAGCTGATCGAGGCGGAACTAGCTGCGCGCAACTACAAGTGGGCCAAGCTCACCGGCGAGACCGTTGACCGCCAGGCCGAGGTCGAGAAGTTCCAGGGCGGCAAGGTGCCGATCTTCCTGCTCTCGCTCAAGGCGGGGGGCGTCGGGCTGAACCTCACCGCGGCCGATACCGTGATCCACTACGACCCGTGGTGGAACCCTGCGGCCGAGAACCAGGCGACCGACCGGGCGCATCGCATCGGACAGGACAAGCCGATCTTCGTCTACAAGCTGATTGCCGCCAATTCGGTCGAGCAGAAGATCATGGACATGCAGAAGAAGAAGGGCGACCTGGCCGCGATGATGCTCGACGGGGCGGACGCCGGCTGGAAGGCGCTGACTTCGGACGACCTGGTTTCGCTGTTCAGCTGACCGGGCAGATACGTACGCTGCCCTGCCTGCACCGAGCTGGACCTGACTGCGCTGACGACGCGCGACGCCGCCCCTCGGGCGCGCCTTCGCCACGCGCAGCGCTGTCATCAACGAGTGATAGACTTTGCCGGGGTTGATGGCCGGAACCCCACTGACCAGGAAGACCTCGCAGATGCGCTCGCTTGCCCCGCTGATTGCCGTACCCGCCGCCATGGGCGGATCCAACGCCGCAAGCGGGGCTGGTCTGGGGCGCACTGGTGCCACGTCTGCCCGAGATCGGATCACGGCAGTACTCCGGCGCTCCGCGCTGTGCACGGTCCTGCTCGCTGTCGCAGCCTGTGACAAGCCTGCAGTGCGCCCCGCGCCGCCGGTACCGGAGGTCGGTGTGATGCAGGTCAGCGGCCGCACGACGCCACTCACCGTCGATCTGGTCGCCGACATCCGCGCCTATCGAGAGGTGGAACTGCGCCCGCTCGTCAGCGGCATCGTCGAGAAGCAGCTGTTCAAGCCGGGGCAGCTCGTGCGCGAGGGCCAGACGCTGTTCATCATCGACACGCGAGCGCTCGATTCGGCAGTAGCCGACGCACGGGCGAAACTGGTCGAAGCAGAGGCGCAGTACGATCGCGCGAAGCAGGATGTCGCGCGCTATGAGCCACTGCTGGTGGACGACGCCATTCCGCGGCAGACCTACGACCAGGCAGTATCGGCGCTCAAGCAGGCGGCATCGACCGTCGATTCACGCAGGGAAGGCGTCAACCGCGCACGCATCGATCGCGGCTATGCCGAGGTGAAGGCGCCGGTGAGCGGCCAGGTCGGCCTGCAGAAGGTCGAGGTCGGCGGCCTCGCAAGCGCGGGCCAGACGGTACTTGCAGTCGTCTCGACGCTCGATCCGGTGTTCGCCTATGTGAGCGTGCCCGAGGCGGAATATCTTGCGTTCTCGCGCCGGATAGCGACGAACCAGCCTGACGAGCGACTGCGCAGGCAGATGCCGGTCGAACTCATGCTGTCCGATGGCACGAAGTACGAGCAGACCGGCCGCTTCGACTTTGCCGACCGCGAGGTCAGCTCCACGACCGGCACGCTCACGCTGCGCGCAGTGTTTGCAAACCCGGCAGACCTCCTGCGCCCGGGCATGACCGGGCGGGTACGCGTCGTCCACGATGTAGCGAAGGAGGCGATCGTCATTCCGCAGAAGGCGGTGTCGGAACTGCTCGGGCGCGCGTTCGTGAGCGTCGTGCTGGCCGACGGCAAGGTCGAGCAGCGGCCGGTCGTCACCGGCGATCGCATCGGCGACCAGTGGCTGATCCGTGAAGGCCTGAAGCCCGGGGATACCGTGATCGTCGAGGGCCTGCAGAAGGCGCGTCCCGGCAGCACCGTGAAGCCGATGCCGCTGGCGGCCTCCGCAGGTGCCGGTGCAGCCGCGCCGGGTGCGGCTGCCACCGCCGCGAAGAAGTAGCGCCAGCCATGGTGAGGATCTTCATCGACCGCCCGGTCCTCGCGATCGTGATCGCGCTGGTCATGACCATCGCCGGCGCGGTGGCCGGCCTGAGCCTGCCGATCGCGCAGTTCCCGCAGATCACGCTGCCGACGATCCGTGTCAGCGCAGCCTACCCCGGCGCGAACGCCGAGGTGGTCGAGCGCGCGGTGTCGCAGGCGATCGAGAAGCAGGTCAACGGCGTCGAAGGCATGCTGTACATGTCCTCCAGCGCCGCCGGCAACGGCGCCTATGCACTCGACGTGACCTTCGGCCTCGATCGCAACGCGGATATCGCAGCGGTGCAGGTTCAGAACCGGGTGTCGCAGGCCAATGCGCAGCTGCCGTCCGAGGTGCTGTCGGCGGGCCTGTCGACGACCAAGAGCACGCCCGACGTGCTGATGTACGTGGCGCTGTTCTCGCCCAACGGCACCTACGACGAGCTGTTCGTCAACAACTACCTGTCGATCAACGTCGTCGAGGCGATCAAGCGGATCAAGGGCGTCGGCACCGTGCAGGTGTTCGGGTCGGAATTCGG
Source organism: Betaproteobacteria bacterium (assembly GCA_947458265.1). GTDB lineage: Bacteria > Pseudomonadota > Gammaproteobacteria > Burkholderiales > CAIKXV01 > CAIKXV01. The sequence goes on along the minus strand of CANGYF010000001.1, from coordinate 106,562 downwards.
CATGCGCCTGTGGCTGCGCCCCGACCGGATGTCGCGCCTGGGCATCACGTCGACAGACGTCTACCGCGCGGTGCAGGAGCAGAACGTGCAGGCGCCGGCCGGCCAGATCGGCGCCGAGCCATCGCCGCCGTCGCAGCAGTTCCAGTACGGCCTGCAGGTGCGCGGCCAGCTCGAGCAGGCCGAAGAATTCGCCAACATCATCATCCGCGCGCAGCCCGATGGCTCGGTGATCCGGGTGAAGGACATCGGGCGGGTGGAGCTGGGTTCGAAGGACTACTTCTTCAGCACGCGCTACAACGGCAAGCCGGCTACCGCGTTCTCGATCAGCCTCACGCCGGACGCCAGCGCGATCGAGACCTCGGCGCTGATCCAGGCACAGCTGCGGGAACTGGCCGCCGCCTATCCGGCCGACCTCGCGCACGAGGTCGTGATCGACAACACGATCTTCGTGAAGGCGTCGCTGGAAGAAGTGGTGCACACGTTCGTGGAGGCGCTGCTGCTGGTGCTGGTCGTCGTGTTCCTGTTCCTGCAGAGCTGGCGTGCGACGGTCATCCCGATGATCGCGGTGCCGGTATCGCTGGTGGCGACGTTCGCGGCGTTCGTGCTGCTCGGCTTCACGATCAACACGCTGACGCTGTTCGGCATGGTGCTGGCGATCGGCATCGTCGTCGACGATGCGATCGTGGTGGTCGAGGCAGTCGAACACCACATGCACGCCAACGGCCTGTCGCCGCGCGATGCGACGATCAAGGCGATGGAGGAGGTGACCGGTCCGGTGATCGCGATCGCGCTGATCCTGGCCGCGGTGTTCGTTCCGGTGGGCTTCCTCGGCGGCATCGCCGGCGTCATGTACCAGCAGTTCGCGATCACCGTTGCCGTCTCGACGCTGCTGTCGGCGGTGGTCGCATTGACGCTGACTCCGGCGCTGTGCGCGCTGCTGCTGCAGCCGAAGGACCCTCACGCAAAGCCCGGCCTGCTCGGACGCTTCTTCAACGGATTCAACACCGTGTTCAACGCGATCACCGAGCGGTATGGTGCCGGTGTCGCGCGTGCGATCCGCTGCAGCGTGCTCGTGCTGCTGGTGCTCGGAATCCTGATCGGCGCCGCAGTCGCGCTGATGCAGAAGGTGCCGGGCGGTTTCGTGCCGCCGGAAGACCAGGGGTACTTCTTCGCCGCGGTGCAGTTGCCGCCGGCGGCATCGCTCAACCGCACCCGCGCGGTGACGGCCGACTTGCAGAAGCTGATCGAAGCGACGCCGGGCGCTGAACGCTCGCTGATCATCAACGGCTACAACCTGCTCACCGGCAGCGTGCAGTCCGACAGTGCGCTGGTGGTGATCGCGCTGAAGCCGTGGGAGGAGCGCACGACGCCGGAACTCGGCCTGCGCAGCATCATCCGCGACTTCTACACGCGGGCGCAGGGGCTGCGCGACGCCACCGTGCTGCCGTTCAACCCGCCGCCGATCCCCGGCATGGGCGCGACCGGCGGCTTCTCGTTCAAGCTGCAGGACCGTACCGGCAACACGCCGCAGGACCTTGCCCGTGTCGCGCAGGAGTTCACCGATGCAGCACGGAAGCGTCCCGAGATCGGCAGCATCTATTCGAAGTTCGACCCGCGCACGCCGGCGATCCGCCTGGAGATAGACCGCGAGAAGGCGAAGAAACTCGGCGTGCCGATCAACGATATCTCGACTGCGCTGCAGACCTTCCTCGGCGGCGTCAATGTCAACGAGTTCTCGCGCTTCGGCCGCAACTTCAAGGTGTCGCTGCAGGCCGAGCCGGAGTTCCGCGCAGACATCAAGTCGCTCGGCCTGATGTACGTGCGCAACCAGAAGGGCGAGATGGTGCCGCTGTCGACGCTGATCGTGCCGACGCCGATCAGTGCGCCGACGGTGATCCAGCGCTACAACCTCTTCCGCACAGCCGACATCGGCGGCGATTCGGCGCCGGGCTACAGTTCGGGGCAGGCGATCGCGGCGCTGGAGGAGGTGGCGCGCGAGGTGCTGCCCACCGGCTACGGTTTCGAGTGGTCCGGTATCAGCCTCCAGGAAAAGGCCTCGGCCGGGCAGGCGCCGGTCATCTTCGCCTTTGCGATCGTGTTCGTGTTCCTGTTCCTCGCCGCACTGTACGAAAGCTGGACGGTGCCGTTCGCCGTCCTGTTCGCGGTGCCGCTGGGCATCTTCGGCGCGATGCTCGGCCTGTTCCTGACCGGGCTCACCAACAACATCTATGCGCAGATCGGTATCGTGCTGCTGATCGGCCTCGCGGCGAAGAACGCCATCCTGATCGTCGAGTTCGCGAAGATGCGCCGCGACCAGGGTGCAGATCCAGTCAGCGCGGCGATCGAGGCGTCGAAGCTTCGGCTGCGGCCGATCATCATGACTTCGTTCGCATTCATCCTGGGCGTCGTGCCGCTGATCCTCTCCAGCGGCGCGGGTGCGGCGTCGCGCGTATCGATGGGTATCACCGTGTTCAGCGGCATGATCGCCGCGACGCTGCTGGCGATCTTCTTCGTACCGGTGCTGTATGTCACCGTCGAGCGGCTGGTCGCGCGCTTCGGTGGCAAGCGCCGGGCAGTCGGCGCGGCGACCGCGCTGCCTGCCGGCGCAGGAAACGAGGCCTCGAAGTGATGCGTACCCCAGGCGCAGTCGCGCTCGCGATGCTGCTGGCCGTCGCGGGATGCAAGGTCGTCGGTGACGATTACACGCGTCCCGCAGTCGAACTTCCCGGCGCCTTCCGCGGGCCTGCTGCGGCAGGCGATTCGCTGGGCGAGGCCGACTGGCGCAGCGTGTTCACCGATGCGCAGTTGCAGGCGATGGTCGAGCAGGTACTCGCCGGCAACCTCGACCTGCAGTCCGCGGCAGCCCGTGTACGCGAGGCGCAGGCCACGCTCGCGCTGGTGCGTTCGGAGCGCCTGCCGCAGGCATCATTGGGGCTGAGCACGCAGGTGGTGCCACGCAACCCGGGCGACGCGCTCACCTCGCGTTTCCTCGCAGCGGGCCTGCTGTCCTGGGAGATCGACCTCTGGGGCCGCATCGAGCGCCGGGTCGAGGCGAGCGCAGCGGATCTCGCCGGGCAGCGCGCCGCAATGGCGGGCGCGCGTGTTTCGCTGGTGGCCGAGACCGCCAGCCGCTACTTCGAACTGGGCGGCGCGCGCGAGCTGCTCGATACCACCGAACGCAGCGCGCAACTGCAGCGCGATGCACTGCGCCTCATGCAGAGACGCAACAAGGCCGGCATCGTGTCGGCAGCGGAAGTCCGGCAGGCCGAAGGACAGCTGGCCTCCACCGAGGCACGGTTGCCTTCGATCCAGCGCCAGGCGGCGGCGCTCGAGAACGTGCTCTCGCTGCTGCAGGGGCGACCGCCCGGCCCGGGCCCCGCGCTGCCCGCGGTTCTTCAGCTGCCCGCGGCACTGCCGGCAGGGCTGCCGTCGTCGATGCTCGAACGGCGGCCGGACCTGCGACAGGCAGAGCAGCGGATGGTGGCGGCCAATGCGCGCGTGGGCGAGGCGAAGGCGCTGTTCCTGCCCAGCCTGTCGATCACCGGTGCCTTCGGTGCGATCAGCGGCCAGCTCGACCAGCTGTTGCGGGGTGGCGCGCAGGACGTGGCCTCGCTGGGCCCGAACGTCTCGCAGGCGCTCTATGCGGGCGGTGCGCTGGTGGCCAACCGCGATGCGGCCGTCGCGCGCAGCGAGCAGGCCGTGCTCGCCTATCGCTCGGCCGTGCTCAATGCACTGCGCGAGGTGTCCGATGCGCTGATCTCCTACGAACTCAGCGGCGCGGAATTCGAACAGCAGGTCAAGCGCGCAGCCGCCACCCGTGAGGCGCTGCGGCTGGCCGACCGGCGTTTCGCGGCTGGCGTGATCAGCTACCTCGAAGTACTCGATGCACAACGGCAACTGCTCGCCGCCGAGACCGAACTGGTCAACTCGAAGCTCAATCGCCAGCTCGCGCTGGTACAGGCCTATCGCGCGCTCGGCGGAGGCTGGGAGATTCAGTGACCCGAGCGCTGGTCGGGCACCGGCGGCCCGGCGGTACGCCAACCGGCCTGCTGCGTACAGTGCGAGAGAGTGGTCCCTTCTTTACGACATGCGCGGCGTCTTGCGGCGAATGGCAGAGGAGCGCCGGATCGGCTTTGCAGCCGCCACCACGGCAACGAGCGCCCTCAGCGCAGCGTTCACCGCAGCAGCATCGGGGAACACCTTCCGCACATCTTCGTCAAGCTCTATCAGGCAGGGCTTGCCAGCAAGGCGGTCAGCATACTTTCCACGGACTCCTGCCGAAAAGTCGTACTCGGGCCGCATGGGATCGTCAGGTACCTTTTTCACAGCACTCCCGCTCGCGCCGGGTCGGAAGTCGCGCGCTGATCAAGCGTAGCCTACTACCACGGTCTGTGTGCAGCACGACGACGAGTCGCCCTGCTCTGGTCATTCCGATCAACAGGTAGCGAGCCTCACCGCTGGAATGCTCAGGATCCGGGACGGTCAGCGACAAGGAATCTTCGAATGCGGTGACAGCCTCCAGGAAAGAAACCCGGTGCTTGTGGAGGTTGGCCAGGGCCTTTGCCGCGTCCCAGACGAACTCGATTGACATGCGCGCAGAGTGACTGCGCGTCGAGCTGGAAGGAAGACGCAAAAACGGCCCGGCGATGCAGATTCATCGAGATCGCAAAACCCAGGCCGATTCAAACTGCCGGCGGTCATGGATGTCTGGCGAGTGCTCGATGGCAACGGGTCGCCCTTTCCCTCGATGACATTCCCAGTGCGTTGGTTCACGCACAGGCTCGGGCACCAACCGGCATCAGGCTCCGCTCCGAGCAGGGCAGCCTCCGGGTCAGAGACGAATTTCCGGGTTGCGCATCCGGAAAAGCGTCTCTGACCCGGATTTCTTCAGGTGCGGTGGTAGATCTCGGCGCCCTTGTCCTTGAACTCTTCGGACTTCTCCTGCATGCCTTTCTCGAGCGCTTCGGCCTCGGAGACGCCGACCGTCGCTGCGTACTCGCGCACGTCCTGGGTGATCTTCATCGAGCAGAAGTGCGGGCCGCACATCGAGCAGAAGTGGGCGAGCTTGGCGCCTTCCTGCGGCAGGGTCTCGTCGTGGAAGTCCTTGGCGGTGTCCGGGTCGAGGCCGAGGTTGAACTGGTCTTCCCAGCGGAACTCGAAGCGCGCCTTCGACAGGGCGTTGTCGCGCACCTGTGCACCCGGATGGCCCTTCGCCAGATCGGCCGCATGGGCGGCGATCTTGTAGGCGATGATGCCGTCCTTGACGTCCTTCTTGTCCGGCAGGCCGAGGTGCTCCTTCGGCGTGACGTAGCAGAGCATCGCGGTGCCGTACCAGCCGATCATCGCCGCGCCGATCGCGCTGGTGATGTGGTCGTATCCCGGCGCGATGTCGGTGGTCAGCGGCCCGAGGGTGTAGAACGGAGCCTCCTTGCAGTACTTCAGCTGGAGGTCCATGTTCTCCTTGATCAGGTGCATCGGCACATGGCCGGGGCCCTCGATCATGGTCTGCACGTCATGCTTCCAGGCGATGTCGGTGAGCTCGCCGAGGGTCTTCAGCTCGCCCAGTTGCGCGTCGTCGTTCGCGTCGTAGTTCGAGCCGGGACGCAGGCCGTCGCCGAGCGAGAACGACACGTCGTACGCCTTCATGATCTCGCAGATGTCCTCGAAGTGCGTGTAGAGGAAGTTCTCCTTGTGGTGCGCGAGGCACCACTTGGCCATGATCGAGCCGCCGCGCGAGACGATGCCGGTCATGCGCTTGGCCGTCCACGGGATGTAGCGCAGCAGCACGCCGGCATGGATCGTGAAGTAGTCGACGCCCTGCTCGGCCTGCTCGATCAGCGTGTCGCGGTAGATCTCCCAGGTGAGCTCTTCGGCCTTGCCGTCGACCTTCTCGAGCGCCTGGTAGATCGGCACGGTGCCGATCGGCACCGGCGAGTTGCGGATGATCCACTCGCGCGTCTCGTGGATGTTCTTGCCGGTCGACAGGTCCATCACCGTGTCGCCGCCCCAGCGGATCGACCAGGTCATCTTCTCGACTTCCTCCTGGATGCCGGAGGTCACCGCCGAGTTGCCGATGTTGGCGTTGATCTTCACCAGGAAGTTGCGGCCGATGATCATCGGCTCGCTCTCCGGGTGGTTGATGTTGGCCGGGATGATCGCGCGCCCGCGCGCCACTTCATCGCGCACGAACTCGGGTGTGATCTGCTTCGGCAGGCTGGCACCGAACGATTCACCCGGGTGTTGCCGGCGCAGCATCTCGGAACAGCCGTCGAGGCGCTGGGTCTCGCGGATCGCGATGTATTCCATCTCGGGGGTGACGATGCCGCGCCGTGCATAGTGCATCTGCGACACGTTCATGCCGGCCTTCGCGCGCCGCGGCAGCCGCTTCAGGTTGAAACGCAGCTCGGCCAGCTTCGGATCGTCCAGGCGCACCTGGCCATAGACCGAGGTCGGGCCGCCGAGGCGCTCGGTGTCGTTGCGCTCGTCGATCCAGGCTTCGCGCACCGGCTTCAGTCCGTTGCGGATGTCGATCATCGTCGTCGGGTCGGTATACGGGCCGGAGGTGTCGTACACGAACAGCGGCGGGTTGGTCTCGGCACCCATGCCAGCCGGCGTGTCGGACTGCGAGATCTCGCGCATCGGCACCTGGATGTCAGGGCGCGAACCGCCGATGTACACCTTGCGCGAACGCGGGAAGGGCTGCGTCGCGGCCTGGTCGACCTGCGCCAGTTCGTTGACGAATTTCGGATCGTTCATCGCTCACTCCCGTATGGATTCGTATCGTCGGGAGACACTGCATGAGCCGGGGAACGATCAGCCTCGCGACGGAGGCGGGGGCGGTCGGTGTGCGGCGACGCAACGCTTCCCTACGGCGGCATGACCCGCATCAGGTTCGAAGGGTATCTCTCACCGGCGACGCCTGCGGCATGCCGCGGCCGGGCCGGACCCCCAACGTGTGCCCGAACGCTACTTGATCGAGTCCCCGATTGCAAATGCGGGCGCCCCGCACACCCCCCGGCCGGCCGGGGGGTGCATGTTAATATCCGGTCTCCCCTTAATCGGCAATCGGCATCCGGATGGACTTCGAGCAAGCCCGCTTCAACATGGTCGAACAGCAGATCCGCACGTGGGATGTGCTCGATCCTGCGGTGCTCGAACTGCTCGGCACGCTGCCCAGGGAACAGTTCGTACCCGAAGGCCGGCGCGAACTGGCCTTCGCCGACGTCGACCTGCCGGTCGGACATGGCGAGGTGATGCTTGCGCCCAAGCTGCAGGCGCGCATCCTGCAGGAAGTGATGGTCGCCCCGACCGACCGGATCCTCGAAATCGGCACCGGCACCGGCTACCTGACCGCCCTGCTGGCGAAGCTCGGTGCCACGGTGACCAGCGTCGAGATCCACGAAGACCTCGCGGCCGGTGCCCGCGCGCGGCTGGCGGCGCTCGGCATCGACAACGCGAAGGTCGAGACCGGCGACGCCGCCCGTGGCTGGGGCAGCGGCCCGTACGACGTCATCGTGATCACCGGTTCGCTGCCGGTCCTGCCCGACACGTTCCAGAAGCAGCTCAAGCCCGGCGGCAGGCTGTTCGCCATCGTCGGCGAGCGCCCGGTGATGTCCGCCCGGCTGATCGTGCGCGAGGGCGAGACCGCGTTCGCCGCGGTCACGCTGTTTGAAACCGTGGTCGATCCCCTGCGCAACGCGCAGCAACCTGCGAGGTTCGTGTTTTGATCGAGCCGCTTACCCCCGACGAGCTGAAAGCGTGGCTGGACGACGAAACCCGGGAGTCGCCGGTGGTCATCGACGTGCGCGAGGCCTGGGAACATGCGCTGGCCAAGGTCGACGGCACGCTGCACATGCCGATGCAGACCATCCCGTCGCGACTGGCTGAACTCGACGCCGGCCAGCCACACGTGCTGATGTGCCACCACGGCATGCGCAGCTACCAGGTCGCCCAGTTCCTCAAGAACCAGGGCTTCGACCGGGTGTACAACCTGACCGGCGGCATCGACGCCTGGGCCGAGGAAGTCGATCCGGGCCTGGCGCGTTACTGACCGCGGCCGAAGGCGGCGTTGCGACGGGGCAGGTCGCATCCGCCGCGATGCCGGCAGGCATCGCGTGGCAACGACAGGTATGGTTGCTGCGGGTGCATGGCAGGAGGTTCACCCGCTACCGGAAGCGCATGCCACCGATGACGATCGATCCCGACGCACGCGCCCGGCGCGAGAGCAAGGCCGCGCTGCGAACGAGCATGCTGGCCTCGCGCGCGGGCCTGTCCACGGCGCAGCGCACCACCTCCACCGCCGCGATCAACGCCTGCCTGCTCGGCCTGCCGGCGCTGTCCTCGGCCGTGACGGTGTCTGGCTACGTGGGCTTCGACACCGAGATCGACACCCTGCCTTTCCTGGCTGCGGTGCTGGCGCAGGGCAAGCGCCTGCTGCTGCCACGGGTGGTGGATGCCGGGTCGCACGAGCGGCGCCACCTCGTGCTGCACCAGGTCGGTGACCTCGAACGGGATACACGCCCGGGGCGCTGGGGCATCCGCGAACCCGACGCCGCCCTGTGTCCGGCAGTCGACCCCCTTGCCGTAGACCTGATCCTTCTGCCGGGCGTCGCCTTCGATCTGCGCGGCGGCCGGCTAGGCTACGGCGCCGGCTTCTACGACCGCCTGCTTCCAGCGCTGCGGCCGGGCTGCCTGCGGGTGGCGGCCGCGTTCTCGATCCAGGTAGTGCCGCGCGTCCCGCTCGAGGCGCACGACCAGCGCGTGCAGTGCCTCGTCACCGAGGCAGGCGAGCTGCCGCTGACCGACGACTGAATGCTGCGCCCCAACCCGGGCTGCGCGCGGTATCCTTCGGCCCCCCGATTCAGGACGCCTGCCATGACTCCAAGGAAAACCCCCGGTAGCAAACCCGCCGCTGGTACCACCGCGCTGGTGGCAGCCGCGCTCTGCGCCGCAGCCGGCAGCACCTGGGCGGCGGATGCGCCCTACCCGACGCGGCCCATCCGGATCATCGTCCCGTTCGCGCCTGGTGGCGGCAACGACATCGCCGCCCGCTTCGTGGCGCAGATGTTCCAGGACTCCTTCGGCCAGCAGGGCCTGGTCGACAACCGCCCGGGCGCCGGCAGCACGCTCGGCACCGCGATCGCGGCGCAGGCGGTGCCGGACGGCCACACCATCCTGGTCACGCACAATGCGATGGCCATCAACGAGAGCCTGTATACCAAGCTGCCCTACAGCGTGCGCGACTTCGCCCATGTCGCACTGATCGCCGAGACCACCAACGTGCTGGTCGTGCATCCGTCGATGAACGTCAAGAACGTGAAGGACCTGATCGCGCTGCTGCGCAGCAAGAAGGGCGCCTTCAACTATGCCAGCACCGGCGCGGGCGGCACCTCGCACCTGGCCGCCGAGTACTTCAAGCAGATGACCGGCACCGACATGGTCCACGTCCCCTACAAGGGCACCGGGCCGGCGCTGTCCGACCTGGTCGGTGGCTCGACCCAGTTCATGATCTCGGCGGCGCCCGGAACGCTCGGCTTCATCAAGGGCAACCGCCTCGTGGCCCTGGCCACCACCGGCGTCAAGCGCTGGGCGCAACTGCCCGACCTGCCGACGCTGTCCGAAGCTGGCGTGCCGGGTTACCAGTTCGATACCTGGTACGGGGCGCATGCACCGGCGAAGACGCCGCGCTACATCGTCAACCGGCTCAACGCCGAGATCAACAAGTCGCTGCAGATCCCGGCGCTGCGCGCGCGGCTGGTCGACTCCGGCCTCGACCCGGCACCGTCCTCGCCGGAGGAGTTCACGAAGTTCGTGCGCAGCGAAACCGAGCGGATGCGCAAGATCATCCAGGCCTCGGGCGCCAAGGCGGAGTAAGCCGCCTGCCCCTGCCTCCGGCAGCAGGCCGGAGGTAGGGACAGGGGCAGGTCATCGTCCGATCTCGAGTACCACCTTGCCCAGGCTCGCGCGCGCCTGCAGCGCGGCCATCGCCTCGCGATAGCCTTCCATCGGATACGCGTGCGACACATGCGGCTTGAGCCGGCCCTGCACGGTCCAGGCAAACAGCTCGTCCATCATCGCCTGCACCTTCGGTGCACGCTGCGCACGCTCGTCGGCCAACCCCCAGCCGGCATGCGCGCCGAAGTAGAAGCCGTGCAGCGCGATGTTCTTGACCAGCAGCAGGTTGGCCGGCACCTGCTGGATCTGCCCCTGCGCAAAACCGATGATCACCATGCGGCCGTACTGGGCACAGGCACGCAGGCAGGCATCGAACACCGGCCCGCCGACCGGGTCGAACACCACGTCGACACCTCGCCCGCCGGTGAGCTTCTTGACCTCGTCGCGGAAGCCGTCGGTGGGCAGCGCGATGTCTGCGCCCTGCGACAGCGCGAACGCGCGCTTCTCCTCGGTCGATGCAACCGCGATCACGCGTGTACCCAGTGCCTTGCCGACCTGCACCGCGGCGATGCCCACCCCACCGGCTGCACCGGTGACGAGCAGGGTCTCGCCAGGCATCAGGCGCGCGCTCCAGGCCAGCGCACCATAAGCGGTGCCGTAGGACAGCGGCAGGTGCATCGCCGCGCGCGGATCGATGCCGTCGGGCATCGGATACACGGTGTACTCGGCCACCACCACCTGCTGCGCATGGCCGCCCCAGTCGAGGGTCGCGGCCACTCGCTGCCCCGGCTTCACCCGGGTCACGGCCGGCCCGACCTCGGTCACGATGCCGATGCACTCCGTGCCGGGCACGAACGGCAGCGGCGGCCGGCGCTGGTACTTGCCTTCGACCATCAGGCCTGTGGCGAAGCTCACGCTGGAATACTCGGCGGCGATGCGCACCTCGTCCGCGGCGAGCGGGCCGGGCGCATCGGTTTCCTCCAGCCGCAGGCCGTCCCACGGGCCGAAGGCGTGGCAGACGAGCGCCTTCATCCGGTCTTGCTCCATCACTGCGTCCTTTCCTCGGCCAGTGGCCGGTCGATGCGCGTTCAGCGCAGGGTGCGAGTGTAGAAGATGCCGAAGCCGCTGACTGCGCCCGCTTCCGCGCGCAACGACACGAAGCGGCGCAGTTCCAGCTCCACGCGCAGCAGGTAGGTCGCGGTGGTCACCGCCTGTTCGTAGGCGATGTAGACGCGGTCGGACAGCCGCTTGCCGACGGTCAGGACCTGTCCAGCGATCGCACCGGTGCTGCTGTTCCCGAGGCCGATGTTGTCCAGCCCGAAGGCTTCGGCGATCCGGCGCGTCATCGGTACGCCATCGCCGCCCATCATCGAACCGGCGATGCCTGCGACCATGGCGACATCGGCCTGCGAGGCACTCTCCAGGCCGCGCCCGAGCACCAGCCAGGACAACTGCTCGCCCTGGCTCATCGGCGGATTGGACGTCGTGCGCACGCGCAGCGCGCGCACGGTGCCGGTGATCTCGACGCCGATCTCGACCGACGGCAGCCGGCGCAGCGCCACCACCTCGATGCCCGGGTTGTCGATCGGGCCGTTGAACACCAGCTGTCCGCGCGAGATGTCCAGGCGCTGGCCGAACGCGGCGAAGGTGCCGCGCTCGGTGGCAATGTTGCCGACGGCACGCAGCGCGCCATCGTCGGCGGACGCGATCCGGATCTTCCCGGTGATCAGCGCATCGAGGCCGCTGCCGACCACGCGGAACGCGTTGCCCAGGTCGAGGTCCAGACGCACGGCCAGCGGGCTGCGCGCCGGGCCGGCGGCCGGCTTCGCGCTGCGCCCGACCACCACCACATCCTCACCGAGCACGGTGCGGGTGGAGCGGCCGAACTCGACGTAACCCTCGCGTGCGACCACCTGTCCGGCCAGAACCATCCGGTTCTTCTCGGCCGCGAGCGTGCCCGAGCCGTCGACCACCAGGCGCCGGTCGGGGCGCGACAACAGCGTCATGCGGTCCGCGCGCCAGGCGAGCGTGGCCGCGCTGATGCCTTCGCGCAGCGGCACGCGTCCCTTCGCGCTGAACGTGCCCTCCCCGGCAACCGCCTCGAGCTGGACGATATCGAGCACGCCGTCCGCGAGGCGGGCATCGAGCCGGCCGTCGCGCAGGGCCACGCCGATCTGCGGTGCATTGAAGCGCAGCCGCGCGCCGCGCAGGCTGCCGGAAAGCTGTGGCTTCGAGGGCGTTCCGGTAGCCTCCAGGCGGGCCGTCAGTGCACCATCGATGTCGGCGAAGGCGCCGACATACCGCTCGAACGGCTTCAGCGTGCGGATCGCGAGGTCGGCGCGCAGCACCATCGGCGACGCCATCGACAGCGCGGGCGAAGGCTCCAGCGCGAGCGTTGCGGTGGCTTCGCCCAGTGCGCTGCCCTCGATCCGGGCCTGCGCCTGCAGGCGGTCGTCGACGAAGCGTGCGTCGAGTTCGACCCGGCTCAGGCCGAGGGCGAACGGTGGATTGCCGCGCAGCGCGACATCGCCGTCCTCGCGCCGCAGGGTCAGCGTGCCGTTCAGCCGGGGCGTCGAGGCCAGCGCCCACTGGCCGCCGATGCGCAGGGTCGAGTCGTAGCCGGGTCCGGAAGGTGTCGCGGTCTTCGGGTTCGGGTTCGCCGCGATCGTGCTCGCGTTCGTCTTCGCCTTCGCCGCAGCAGCCGCATTCCCCTTCGCGGCTGCGCCTGCCTGCGCTGGCGCAGCGCCGGGTGCGGGCGAGGGGGAAGGGGAGGGCGACACCAGCAGGTCGACCAGTCCGCCGGCAGGGAAGGCCGACAGCGAACCGCGGGTGGCGAGGCGTCCCGGTTCCCAGCGCAGCTCGTCGACCTGCACGCGGCCTTCGCCGACCTGCAGCCGTGCCGGGGCGAGCATCGCCAGCACCGGCGACAGCTCCAGCGCGGCCGGGGCCGCGAGTTGCACCGGGTAGCGGCCGTCGTTGCGTGCTTCGACCAGGCGCCCGGCCCAGCGCGGGCGTGCCGCCGACGGCGACGTCGTCAGTCCGCCTTCGAGCAGCAGCTTCGCGTCCACGTCGTTGCCGCGCAGTGCCAGCGACAGCGAATGCACGGTGGTGGTGCCACCGAAGCGCAGGTTCGCCTGCGACAGGGCTGAACCGGCGATCGTCAGTGAACGCGCGTCCAGCGCGACATCGAAGCGTGGCGGGTTGCGCGACAGGTCGGCATCGCCGCTCCCACCCAACTGCGAGACGGCCTGCCCCGCATACGACAGGCGGTTGCCCTTCAGGCTGAACTTCGCCACCGGTGCGCGCAGGTTTCCGGTGAGGCTCGCCACGGCACTGAGCTGGCCGGCGGCGCCAGGCAGGAACAACGAGGGCTCGTTCGCATCGAGCACGACCTCGAGCACGCTGGCCGGCGTGCCGTTGGAGCCGGTCGCGCGCAGCGTGTTGCGGCCGGACGACAGCAGGATGTCGGCGTCTTCGATGCGCTCTGAGGAGAACTGGCCACGCACACGGCCGCGCAGCGCGAGCATCCGTGGCGAGGGTTCGGCCGCGGTCGGCGCAGACAACGCGATCCGGCTCGGCGCCAGCGTCGCGTCGATGCGCGCCTGCCAGGACGGCTGCAGGCGTCCCCGTGCAGAGACGGTGGCGTTGATCGAGGCTGGCGGCACGCCCGCCTTCGCGGCCGCCGCTGCGCCCGGCGCACCGGCCGCCCCGGCTGCAGCCATGAAGCGCGAAGGGTCGAATGCACGCAGTTGGAGTTCGCCCTCGAACGCCCGTTCGCCGTCCAGACGCATCCGTGCGCGCCCGCTGGCCTCGCCGCCGTCGCTGCCTGCAGTGCCGGCTGCCGCCGCCACCGCACCTGCACGCAGCAGCAGGCGGTCGAGGACGATCTCGGGACCGGTACGCTGGCCCACCGCTTCGAGATGCAGGGAGCCGGCATCGGGCGCAGTGGCTGCGACAGTGGCTGCGACGGTCGCGTTCGGCGCAACCGCGCCAGGACGGCTGCTGCCGCGCTGGTCGAGGGCGACATCGAAGCGCTGGCGCTCGGGCGTCAGCGCGAGCCCGACCTTGCCCGAGAGCCGGGTCGGCACCAGGCGTGCGTCGAGAGCCTTCAGGTCGAGGCCCGCGACGGATAACTGCCAGGTCGTGTCGAACGCCGGACCCTTGCCATCGACCGGCAGCGCGACCGTACCGCGCCCTTCGACGCTGCCGCCACCTGCCAGTGCTACACGCAGCGGTGTCAGCACCCCGCGCCGCGCCGCCGGTTCGAACTCGAAGCCGGTATCGAGTCCGGTCACCGGGATGCGCCCTGCGCCGACCTCGCCCGGCAGCCGGTTCACCACGCGCACGCGGCCGCGCACCGGTGCGCCGCTGGCAACGCGCGCCTCGACCTCGACATCGAGGGCGGTACGCGGCGCGCCCTTCGAGACGACCGCCGCATCGATGCCTTCCGCAGCCAGTCGCAGCGAGGGCAGCATCGTCGTCGAGAACGGTGCGATCGTGGCGGTCACCCTCGCCTTCAGCCATTCGCGCGCAGCGTTGCCGGCCAGCGTGCCCTCGACGCCCACTTCGGCCAGCCGTCCGCCGAGCACGGCCTCGGCGCTGCCCAGCGCATCGGCCGAGACCCCGAGCTTCGCCGCGAGCGCGAACGGCGCGCGCGCGTCGATGCTTCCGCCGAACGTAAGCACCACAGTACCCGCTTCGGTCGGGCCGGCAAGCCCGGGCATGCGCACGCTGAACGCGTCGACCTCGTGGCGGTCAGGGCCGCCGCGGTAGGCGAAATCGAGGCCGGCCAGTTCGATCGCCGTGGTACCGCTGCGCCAGGACAGGCGATCGACCGTTGCACGGTCGACGCGCACCTCGATCGGCAAGGCCAGGCTTTGCGGTTCGACCGCTGGCTCATCCGATGCCGGCCGCTCGATGCCGGCCGTGGCGATCGCGATGCGGTCGAACACCAGCTGCCGGTTCCACAGCGCGGCCAGCGACGGATCGATCTGGACGCCAGTGAGCGTCGCGCGCGTGCCGTCGACCTGTTCATAGTCGATGCGCGCTGCGTCGATCGCAGTGAACAGCGAGCCGGACAGGTCGGTGAACACGAGACGGCCACCTGCCTGTTCGACTGCCGCGGACAGTTGCGAGGCCGCCCACTGCAGCGCGCGCGTCGAGCGGGCGAACAGCCCGACGCCGACCGCCAGCGCCAGCAGCAGGAGCAGGGCCCCGAAGCCAACACGACGCGCGCGCCTGCCCATCAGAAGTTCACCCCCAGCGACAGGTGAAGCCGGACTTGCTCCGACTTCTCGCCATAGGCGATGTCCACGCGCACCGGACCGAGCGGCGTGCGTACCCGCGCGCCGAAGCCCGCGCCCTGCGCCGCGTCGCGCAGGTCCGCCACGCGGTCGGCCGCGTTGCCCGCATCGTAGAAGGCGGCGATGCCCCAGCGTTCATTGACCCAGCGCGTCGCCTCGACGCTGGCCAGCGCATACATGCGCCCGCCGGTGACCGCCGCGCCCTTGTTCACCCCGATGCTCTGGTAGGCGTAGCCGCGGATCGAGGTGTCGCCGCCGGTGCGGAACAGGAAGCTCTCGGGGATGCCGTCGGTGGTGCTGGAAACGACCGCGCCGCCCTCGGCGCGCAGCATCACCGTCGCCGTGCGGCCCAGCGGGATCCAGTGCGCGACCTGCGCAATGCCACGTCCGAAGGTGCGGGTAGACAGCCCGGGCGGCGCCGCACCGGCCTGCACCGACCAGTTCGTACCCCTGTTGGGCGAGAGCAGGTCGTCGGTCATGCGCCGGGTGTAACGGTAAGCGCCGAACAGCGCATGCACCGTGTCGCTCGAGCTGCCGTCGGGCTGCTGCTGCTGCAGGTGGGCGCCCAGGCTCCACTGCGGCTGCCGCCGCTCGTCGATCGCGGTGCGGTTGAAGGTGAAGCTGCCCTCGCGCTGGAACAGGCCGGAGATATCGCTCTGGTCGAACTGCAGCAGGTACGCGTGCTGCCATCCGTCATCGCGCGCGGGTAACGCGATCGACGAGGTCGCCCGGGCAGAGCGGCTCTCGACGCGCGCATCCGAGCGCCAGCGCCAGCCGCGATCGAGGAAGTCGTTGTCGGTGTAGCCGAGTTGCGCGCGGTACAGGGTGTCGGTGCTGTAGCCGACGCCCGCTTCGATGCGGCGCGAGTTGGCCTCTATCACCGACACGCGTACCGGCGCGGCCGCGGCATTGGCCGGGTCGTCTTCCATCTCGACCTGCACGGCAGAGAAGTAGCCGGTGGCCGTCAGGCGGCGCTGGAACAGCAGCAGGACCCGCTCGTCGAACGGATCGCCGGGTACGAAGGTCGCCAGGTTGAGCACGCGCGAGGCCGGATGGCTCGACAGGCCGCGTACCTGGATCTCGCCGAAGCGGAACGGCGGGCCGCTGTCGAGTTCGACCTCGAGCACGGCGCTGCCGGTCTGCGGATCGATGGTCGCCTGGCTGCGCTTCAGGCTGGCGCCGGCGAAGCGGTCGGCGGCCAGCGATTCCACCGCCAGCCGCTTGCCGATGTCCCAGTCGACCTGGCGGAACCGCGCCCCCTGCGGCAGGGGCCAGCGCTCCAGGATACGGTCACGCTGGCGGGCGACCCGGGCCGGGTCGGCGATCACCGACCCGACGATCGCGATGCGTACCTCCGACACGCGCGTGGCCGGGCCGGAATCGACCTGGAAGCGCACGGTCCATGGCCGCTCGTCGCCGGCGATCGAGCGCTCGATCACCGGCTCGAAATAGCCTTCGGTGGCGAGGGTCTCGACCAGCTGCGCCTGAGCCTCGGCCACCAGCCGCTCCAGCAGGTCGCGGTTCATGCCTTCGTAGGTGCGCCAGCGCAGCAGGTCGAGGTCGGCACGCAGCAGACCGCCAAGCGGGTACGGCGCATCGATCTCGACACGGTAGGCGTCGGACTGCGCCGCCACCGGCGCTTCCTGAGCATGGGCCGTACGCATCGCGACGGTCGGCAGGAGGACAGGCAGCAGCATCCAGACCGCCGCCGTGAGTGCGGCGAAACCGCCCCACCGACCGCTCACGTGTGTCCCGCGTCCGACGACGTATGCTGCGCCGTGGCGAACGGCGGCGCCGACGGGTACACTTCGCGGCCTTTTGGTCTTCACTGACGGAAACCCAGCATGATCACTCACTACACGGTAGGCATCGCGGTGGCAGTCGTCGCCGTCGTCATGGTCGCGATCATTGTGTTCTGGGCCCGTTCGCCCCATGGGCATGACGATCACCACTGATCATCACTGATCGCCCATCGCTTCGAGACTCTGACGACCGTGGATCTGCCGCGCTGCGCGCGGACCAGAGATCCGCGGGGGGATGGTAGCCGACCGCGCGCCGGTCGACCGCCGTCGATGCAGCTGAATATCGAGGCGTCTGCGGGGCGGGGCAGCGATGGCTGAGCCCGTGCAAGCGACGAAACCGGTGCGCCCGGCCAGTCGTCGCGATGCCGATGGTCGGGAGCGGGTCGACTATCGCGCGGTCATCCTGCTCGCCGCGCCACTGTTCGCCAACAGCGCCGTGCAGGCCGCGCTGAACCTGACCGACACCTGGTACGTCGGCCGGTTGTCGACCGAGGCGACGGCCGCGATGGGCGCGATCCACTGGCTGATCCTGGGCGCGATCTTCCTGCTCGGCGGCGTCGGCATGGGCGTGCAGACGCTGGTCGCGCAGAACCAGGGCGCCGGGCGTCGCCACGAGGCAGCGCGCGCGCTGTGGACCGGGCTGTGGGTGGCGCTGGCGATCAGCCCGCTGTTCGTGCTGCTTGCCGCCTGTGGCACGCTGGTGCTGCGGCCCTTCGCACTGGCGCCGGCGATCGAGGCGCTGGCCGTCGAGTACTGGTGGCCGCGGCTGCTCGGCGCACCGCTGGCCGTCGCACTCTGGGCAGTGTCGGGCTTCTTCAACGGCATCGGGCGCACCCGGGTCACGCTCGGCCTGATGCTCACCGTCGCCCTGCTCAATGCACCTCTGAACGAACTGCTGATGTTCCGGCTCGGCTGGGGGATCGCCGGCGCAGCATGGGCGACCAACCTGGCGCTCGCCTGCGGCATCGTACTGGCGCTGCTGCTGTTCCTCTCGAAGCGGGTGCGCGACGAGTACGGCTCGCATCAGGACTGGCAGCCGGAGCTGCGCCGTGTCGGCGCATTGCTGTTGCTGGGGCTGCCGATAGGCGTCGCGATCTCGGTGGACGTGCTCGGCGCGGCGCTGTTCCAGATCATGCAGGTGCAGCTCGGGCCGGTCGACGGCGCGGCGACACAGATCGTGATGATGCTGACCTCGATCGCCTTCATGCCGGCGGTGGGCATCGGCATCGCCGGTACCACGCTGGTCGGGCAGTCGATCGGCGCCGGCGACCGCGACTGGGCAGCGCGCGTGGGCAATGCGACGATCCGGCTGTCGGTCGCCTACATGGGCGTGGTCGGCGTGGCGATCGCTGCATCGGGCCCGTGGCTGATCCCGCTGTTCGTCTCGAGCAGCGACCCGAACTTCGCCGCCACCGTCGCGCTGGCAACCTCGCTGGTCTGGATCGCCGCCATCTACCAGGCCTTCGATGCCCTGCACCTGGGCAGCTCGTTCTGCCTGCGTGGCGCAGGCGACACCCGCTTCCCGGCCCTCGCGCTGCTGGTGCTGTCATGGGGCCTGTTCGTCCCGCTCGCGCACACCCTGACGTTCGCCCCCGGACAGGGCTGGGTCGACGGCCTGCCGCAGTACGGCCTCGGCGCCACCGGCGGCTGGATCGCCATCACCGCCTACATCAGCCTGCTCGGCCTCACCCTGCTGCTGCGCTGGCGCTCCGGCGCCTGGCGCCGCATCCACCTCTGAAATCCGGGTCAGACACGGATTTCCTGCAAATGCGTGTCTGACCCGGGTTTCGACCTGGGCTTCGGATTCAATCCGTGTCTGACCCGGATTTCGGCGTCAGCCCCAGACGGCGACAGGCATGGGCAGGCCCTGAAGTTCGCGGTCGCGGGTGGGCCATTCGGGCTTGCCGCCGTGGCGTTCGATCACGTCGGCGAGCTGGCGGGCGTGCTGGCCGCTGTGCCAGGTCTGACGCTCGAGGAAGGCATGGAGCTCGACCCGGCCCTGGGGGGTGTCGACCTCGCCGGTACCGCTGCGCTTCGCGGCATCGGCCGCCCGCCACCACTGTTCGAGCCGGTCGATCACGCCGTCTCCATAGTCGCGCGCGATGCGTCCGTCGGGTACGCCACCTTCGGGAAAACGCATCGACACGCCCACCCAGTCGCGCTCGCGGCCTTCGACGCATTCGATGAAGCCATCGCCGATGCCGAACACATGCCAGGCGAGTTCGCCCAGCGTGCCCGGCCGTCCCTCGATCGGCGGCTCGCCGATCGCCTGGGGCGGCAACTGCTCGCACAAGCGCCGCGTGCTGCGCAGGATGGCCGTCCAGCGCTGCATGAGCACCTCTGGCGCCAGCGGCACATGAGCTTCCAGTGTGACGCCGACGAAGCGCGCGACGTCGGCGAGTTGCTGCCCGAACACGAATTCGCTGCCGCGCGCGAGCACCGGCAGGTTGCGCACGCCGAACGCATGCAGCGCGGCAAGGTCGGCCGGGTCGCGCCGGATATCGGCGACCCGGTAGGGAATCTGGTGTCGCGAAAGAAACTCCTTCGCCCGGAGACAGCTGCTTCAGCCAGGCTGGACGTACAGGACGTAGCCCGGTTCCGCCGACGGGGCGCTCATGCGACCGCCGCGATGACCTGGACTTCGATCTTGGCTGCCGGCTCGGTGAGATGGTTGATCTCGATCATCGTGCTCGTGGGCAGGTTGTCGCGCCAGAACTCCTCGCGCGCGGCGACGATCTCGCGGAATTCGCGCATGTCGGTGGTGAACACGGTGGTCCACACGACGTCGGCCATCGTCGCACCTGCAGCCTCGAGCGCAATCTGGATGTTGCGCAGCACCTGGCGCGACTGCTCGAGCATGCTGTTGCCGCCGACCATCTGGCCGTCTTCGCCGCGCGCGAGCTGGCCGGAGATGAAGATCATGCTCTTCGGCTGGTCGACCCGGACGAAGTGGTTGTAGACGGTGGCCCGCATGTGCTTGTGGCTAGGCGGGTTGCCGCGGGTGATCGGCATGGTTCGCTCCTCGTTCGGTGGTTGCGTGGGTCGCGTCGCGCGCTCAGCGCCCGGACTTCGAATAGACCTCGACCTGCACCGGCGTCGGGTTATAGCCGCAGGCCGGGTTGTACTTCTGCGGGCAGTTGGAGATCACCGCCAGCACATCGGTGAGCGCCTCGACGTCCACGAACGCACCCGGCTTCGACGGGCTGTCCGAGATCGCCATGTGGCCGTCTGCACCGATCGGCACACTCATGAACCAGTTGACGTTGGCAACCACGTCCGGCTCGCCCATGCGGAACTTGCCCAGTTCGTGCAGGAAGTTCGAGCGGCAGCTGTGGGTGCGCCGGTTGTAGCGCAGCTGGTTGATCTCGACGCTGCAGCAGCCGCCGATGGTGTCGTGGTTCGGGCAGTTAGACGCGACCACCTTCATCAGCGGCGTCGCATATTCGCCGTAGAGCACCGTGCCGGTGTTCAGGTAGAGGTTCTCGGCCATCTTCATCGTGTTGGCCGCGTTGTAGCGGTCGCGCGTGTCGCTGGCGTTGTAGCAGAGGAAGTCGACCGCCTGCTGGCCCTCGAGGTCGATGAAGCGCACCACCTGCCCCTTGAGCAGCTTCGCGCCCCATGAACCGCCAGCGTCGACCAGGATCGAGGACACCTGCCGGTAGCCGCGCGGTGCGACGATCTTCGGCACTACCGGCCTGGGCAAGGCCGCCGTCCCCGGCGCCTTCTTCGCTGCTGTTGCCTTCGCCATCGCGACGTTCCCCTTCGCTGTGTCCGGCGTGGACTGGTTTACGTGTAATCGTGTACGGGTGCTACTCGGGCTTGATGCCCGCCGCCTGGATCAGCTTGATCCACTTGCGCTGCTCGGCCAGCACCAGTGCGCTGAACGCAGCCGGGGTGTTGCCGACCGGGTCGAAGCCGAGCTCGGCCAGCCGAGCCTTCACGTCCGCGGCGTTCAGCACCTTGATCGTCTCGTCGGCCAGACGCTTGACCACCGGGCCAGGCGTACCGGCCGGCGCGAACAGGCCCTGCCAGTTCAGCGCTTCGTAGGCCGGAAGCCCCAGCGCCTCGGCCACCGTCGGCACGTCGGGCAGCGCGCCGCTGCGCTTCGGGCTGGTGACCGCCAGTGGCCGCGCCTTGCCCGACTTGATGAACGGCAGCGCGCCCTGCGTCCCCGACACCATGACCGGCACGCGCCCGGCAAGCAGGTCGACCAGCGCTGGCCCGCCGCCCTTGTAGGGTACGTGGGTCAGTTCGACCTTGGCCAGCACGTTCAGCAGTTCACCGCCGAGGTGCTGCATGCTGCCGATGCCGGAGGAGGCGTAGTCGATCTGCTTCGGCTTCGCGCGTGCGATGTCGACCAGCTCCTTCATCGTCTTCGCCTGGAACGACGGCGTGACCAGGATCACGTTGGGCGAGGTGGTGAGCTGGGTGATCGGCGCGAAATGCTTCACCGGATCGAACGGCGCGTTCTTCGTCACCAGCGGCGCGGTGATGGTGTCGATCGCCGACAGCAGGATGGTGTAGCCGTCAGGCGTGGCCTGGCGTACCAGCTCGGCACCGAGCATGCCGGCGGCACCGGGACGGTTGTCGACGACGAAGGTCTGGCCGAAGTTCTCGGACAGCTTCTGCGCGGTGAGCCGGCCGATCGAGTCGGAACCGCCGCCGGGCGACTGCGGGATCACCATCCGGATGGGCCGCACCGGGAACGGCGCTTCGGCGGCCTGCACCGGCAGTGCAGCGGCAGCCGCGCACAGCAGCCCGGCCGTTGCCAGCGCCTTGCTCGGCCGCCGGCGCATGCCGCCGGGGACGTGGATCGATTCGGGGATGGCTGCGGGCAGGGACGCGGTGGACGGCGCGGACATCGGGACTCCAGGCGGCTCGGGGTTCGGTGGACTATACCGGCGGAAGCGACGGTACGGTCCTCGGGACGGCAGGACCGTCACAATCATGCCGAAAGGTTCATCGCGGCGCAGTCGGCCGTGAGCTGTCCGATCCGGTCACGGAAATGGAAGAACCCGCGCGAGGCATGCGGCCATGCGGCGGCGTCCCAGCGCCGCTGCCACTGCACCAGCACGATACCGTGCGCGGCCAGTGCCGGGCCAAGCGCATCGAGCAGCGGCCGCGTCGGCCCGACGCAGGCATGCGGCGCGACCACCTGGCGCAGGTCGCGGGCACGCGCCCAGTCGACTACGGCCGCGACGGTGTCGGCAGGCGCGCGGTTGCCCGATGGTGCAACCTCCGTGTCCGGATCGAGCGCGCCGCCAGCGTCCACTGCCAGGCCGGTCGCCGCGCCCCAGCGCCAGCCGGCATCGGCCAGCGCCGCGGCGCGGAACGCCAGTGCCACCGGACCGGCTGGCCAGGGCGAGCCGGTGCCGGATTCCGGTGCCACCGCTGCCGCAACCCATTCGATGCCGGGCATCGCTGCGAACGCCGATTCCGGATGCAGGTCGTCGAGGGTCGTCAGCAGACCGCTGCGTACACCGGGCAGCGGCGACGACGGACTGCGCAACGGCCGTGAATCGACCGGGGCATCCGGCGGCAACGGTGGCGCCTTTTCGTCGAGGTCGCCGCGCGGATCGAAGCGGCCGCCGGTGTACTCGGCGATGTTCTCGGCGCGCGCGAGGTAGTGCTTGCCGCGGGTCTGCAGTCCGCCGACCCAGCGCCACGACAGGGTATTCGAGGCCGGATCGCCATCGGCCAGGTGGCGCAGGAACCAGTCGGCGCCCAGTTCCCACGGCAGCTTCAGCGTGAATATCCAGATGCTGGCCATCCACATCCGCGCATGGTTGTGCAGGTAGCCGGTGGCGACGAGTTCGGCCGCCCACGCGTCGAAGCAGGCGAGTCCGGTACGACCTTCGACCGCCTGGCTGTAGCGATCGGCCAGCGCGGCCTCGCGGTGCAGGCGAGCGGCCTGCGCATCGACGCCCGCGCAGTAGCGCGTCCATGCGTCGGGATGCTGCTCGAGCCAGCCCTTCCAGTAGGTGCGCCAGCAGACTTCCTGCACGAACTTCGCACAGGCAGACGGTGCATGCCGGGCGAGGACGGCGGCCGCCACCTCGGGTTCGGTGACCAGCCGGTGCCGGATCCACGGCGACAGCCCCGACACGTTGCCGCGCACCTGCGGTCCGTGGTCATGGTTGCGCCGTGCCGCGTAGTCCCTGCCGGCATGCGGCAGGAAGGCGTGCAGACGCGCCAGCCCCTCTGTGCGCGTTGCCCCCACGCCT
Organism: Betaproteobacteria bacterium; assembly: GCA_947458265.1. GTDB lineage: Bacteria > Pseudomonadota > Gammaproteobacteria > Burkholderiales > CAIKXV01 > CAIKXV01. The sequence continues at coordinate 83,339 of CANGYF010000001.1, read as the reverse complement.
GCCGACTCCGGCGCGGTCGGCAGGCTCGGTTCCGGGCGTCCGGCCACAGGCGAGATCAGGCCGTCCCGAACAGCGTCGCCGGGCGGAAGTTCATCATGATGCCCAGAGAGATGCCGGTGAGCACCATCAGCACCGTGCTGTTGCCGCTGAACATGTAGAAGCCGATGCCGACGTACATCGGCAGACTGCTCGCCAGCGCGCCGGTCATCATCCAGACCTGGGCCGACTGCAGGTCGGTGTCGCTCTCGGGATCGGGCCGCGGCGTGCGGTAGCGGAACTGGTTCCACTTCTGGTACACGAACATGGTCGGCAGGGCGAGCGCGCCGCCGGCCACCAATGCCATGGTCGAGAAGCGCTGGTACGACTCGTCGAGGTTGGTGGGTCCGATCCAGATCACCAGCATGGCGGTGATCACGTTGCCGAGGAGCATCAGCAACCACAACCACTCCACCTTGTTCACGTTGCGCTGCGCTTCTTCGCTCATGGCTACCCTCGATGGCTGGCATGGGGCCGCAGGGACGTCTCCGCCCGCCAGCGACTACACGCTTGTGGAACCGAAGCCCGCACGCAGGGCGGACAGTACCGTATCCGTCGCACGTGCGGCGCGTATTGTAGTGAGGACGCGGCGTAAGGTCCGCGCACTATTGCCCTGCCCGGAGGGCAAATACCGGGCCCGGCGATACCCGCCGGTTGGCAACCGAGGCCAGGCATCGATTCGCAGGCAGCCACCCCGCTTGCTACACTGCTGGCACTGCTGCGGACACTGGGTACGAGCCGCGGTGCCCGGAGCGCTGAACGATGAGCCAGACGGCCTCGAACCAAACCGTTGCGAAGAAGAGCCCGCTGCAGGCGGGCGCGCTCACCGTGCTGGTGTGCGGCGCGATCGTGATCACGCTCGGCATGGGGGTGCGACAGTCGTTCGGCATCTTCCTGAAGCCAGTGACCGCCGACCTCGAGATCGGACGCCAGGTGTTCGGGCTGGCGATCGCGCTGCAGACGCTGCTGACCGGGCTGCTCGGGCCTGCGGCCGGGATGCTGTCCGACCGCTTCGGCCCGAACCGCGTGATCGCGGCGGGAACGCTGATCTACGGCCTGGGGCTGGTATTGACCGGGTTCGCGCAGGGTCCGAACAGCCTGGTGATCACGCTCGGCGGCGTGGTCGGCCTGGGCATGAGCCTGCTCACGCTGCCGGTCGTGCTGGGGGCGGTCGGCCAGGTGGTGACCCCGGCCCAGCGCGGCACCGCGTTCGGGCTGGTTACCGCAGGCGGATCCTTCGGACAGTTCGCGATGGTCCCCGGCGCACAGGCACTGGTATCGACCTTCGACTGGCAATGGGCGTTCATCCTGCTGTCGATCGCGATGGCGGTAGCCTTCGCGGTGTCCTTCGGCCTCGCGCACAAGGCCAATGCCGGCGGCACGACACCGGCGGCCGGCGAGGACAGCAGCGCATGGGCCGCCCTCGCGCGGGCCGGCAGGCACCCGGGCTACTGGCTGCTCACGCTGTCGTTCTTCGTCTGCGGCTTCCATGTGGCGTTCGTCGCAACCCACCTGCCGGCCTACCTCGCCGACCGCGGCATCTCGGCGTCGGTGGCGGCCAATGCCCTCGCCCTGATCGGGCTGTGCAACATCTTCGGCTCCTACCTGTTCGGCGCCGCCTGCTCCCGCTACGCCAAGAAGCACCTGCTGTCGGGCATCTACGCAGGGCGCGCGCTGCTTTTCGTCCTGATGCTGATGCTGCCGATGACCCCGGCGCTGGCGCTCGCGTTCGGCGCCATGATCGGCTTCCTCTGGCTCGGGACGGTACCCCCGACCTCGGGGCTGGTGGCGCAACTGTTCGGCACCCGCTACCTGGCCACGCTGTTCGGCGTGGTGTTCATGAGCCACCAGATCGGCGGCTTCCTCGGCGCCTGGTTCGCCGGCTACCTGTTCGACAGCACCGGCTCCTACGACATCGCCTGGATGATCTCGATCGGGCTCGGGGTCTTCGGCGCCCTGGTGCTGCTGCCGGTCGCCGAGGAGTCGCCGGCCAGGGTGCGCGCCGCAGGAGCCAGCTGAGGCGCATTTCCGCCGCTGTATACTTGGCCCATGGACAGGCTCGCTGATTCCGCCATCGCCCCGGTCGTGCCACACCGCACCGCGCTGCTGGTGCTCGCCGTTGGCGGGCTGGCAGCCTTCGCGGCCTGGCAGGTGACCGGCGTGGCCCTGTTCCTGGATGCCCTGGGCAGCACCTGCCTGTAGCGACCGTCAGGAACGGAATGCGTAGCATGCGCTGGGCCCGGCCCTGTTGCGCGCGCGCATCCGCGTCGGCCGCCGGGCGTCGGCCGGACAAATTTCCGGCGGTTGTACTTCCTTATTGACACCCGGATGTGTTAATTTCTATTGACACACCGCTGCACCACGCCCCCCAGTCAACGGGTTCACGATCCATGCAGCTATACGCAGTCGGCATCAACCACCAGAGTGCACCGGTCAAGGTGCGCGAGCGGGTCGCCTTCAACGGCGAGACGATGTCCGAGGCATTGCGTAACCTGGTGGAGACCGGTCCGGTATCGGAAGCGGCGATCCTCTCGACCTGCAACCGCACCGAGATCTACTGCAGCACGAACGATCCGCAATACGCGACCGGCTGGCTGGCCGACTACCACAAGCTCGAGCGCGACACGCTCAAGCCCTACGTCTACACGCTGCCCTCGCAGGACGCCGCGCGCCATGCGTTCCGGGTCGCCGCCGGCCTCGACTCGATGGTGCTGGGCGAACCGCAGATCCTCGGCCAGCTGAAGCAGGCGGTGCGCTCGGCCGAGAATGCCGGCACGCTCGGGTCGCTGCTGCACAAGCTGTTCCAGCGTACCTTCTCGATCGCCAAGCGGGTGCGTTCCGAGACCGAGATCGGCGGCAGTTCGGTATCGATGGCCGCTGCGGCGGTCGCGCTGGCCGAGCGGCTGTTCCCGTCGATCGCCGAGCAGCGCGTGCTGTTCATCGGCGCCGGCGAGATGATCGAGCTGTGCGCTGCGCACTTCTGCGCACGCAAGCCGCGCATGGTCAGCTTCGCCAATCGCACCCAGGCCCGTGGCCAGCTGCTCGCCGAGAAGCACGGCGGCAACGCGATGGGCCTGGCGGACCTCCCCGACCGGCTGCCTGAATACGACATCGTCATCACCTGCACCGCGAGCCAGCTGCCGATCATCGGCAAGGGCCTGCTCGAGCGCACGCTGAGGGCACGGCGGCGCAAGCCGGTGTTCATCGTCGATCTGGCCGTGCCGCGCGACGTGGAAGCCGAAGCCGCGCGCATGGACGACGTGTTCCTCTACACCGTCGACGATCTGGGCGAGATCGTCAAGCTCGGCCGCGAGTCGCGTGCCGGCGCAGTACACGATGCCGAGGCGATCATCTCGCTCGGCGTGTCCGACTTCATGCACTGGGTATCCACGCGCGAGCTCGTACCGACGATCCGCGCGCTGCGCGACGAGGCCGAGCGATCGCGCCAGCGCGAGGTCGAACAGGCCATCCGCCGGCTGACGCTTGGCGACGACCCGAAGCTGGTGATCGACCGCCTGTCGCGTTCGCTCACCAACAAGCTGCTGCATGCGCCTTCGCATGCGTTGAACAACCTGGGTGAAGGCAGCCGGGACGAGCTCGCCCAGCTGCTGTCGGGACGCGCGCGCGCCGGCGACCGCTCGTAGCGACGCTCGATGAACCCGAGCATCGCTGCCAAGCTCGCGCAGCTCGCCGAGCGTCTGGACGAGGTCAATGCGATCCTCGGCCGCGCCGACGCGACCGACAACCTCGACCAGTACCGCCGGCTGACCCGCGAGCGCTCGGAGCTGGAGACCGTGGTCGACCTTTACCGCCAGCACGGCGCGGTCGCACAGTCGCTGCAAGAGGCCGAGGCGTTGCTGGCCGACCCGGACATGCGCGAGCTGGCCGAGATCGAGCTGCGCGAAGGCCGAGAGCGCATCGTCGCGCTCGAGCAGGACCTGCAGCAGGCGCTGCTGCCGAAGGACCCCAACGACGAGCGCAACCTGTTCCTCGAGGTGCGCGCCGGCACCGGTGGCGACGAGTCGGCGCTGTTCGCAGGCGACCTGTTCCGGATGTACGTGCGCTACGCCGAGCGCAACGGCTGGAAGGTCGAGGTGATCTCGCAGAACGCGGCCGAGCTCGGTGGCTACAAGGAAGTGATCGCGAAGATCATCGGCCACGGTGCATTCTCGAAGCTCAAGTTCGAATCGGGCGGCCACCGCGTGCAGCGCGTGCCCGCCACCGAGACCCAGGGCCGCATACACACCTCGGCCTGCACGGTGGCGGTGCTGCCCGAGGCGGACGAGGTCAGCGACGTGGTGCTCAATCCGTCCGAACTGCGCATCGACACCTACCGCGCATCGGGCGCTGGCGGCCAGCACATCAACAAGACCGATTCGGCCGTGCGCATCACCCACCTGCCCACCGGCATCGTGGTCGAATGCCAGGACGACCGATCGCAACACCGCAACAAGGCGCAGGCAATGTCGGTGCTGGCTGCGCGCATCAAGGATGTCGAGGTCCGTTCACAGCAGGCGAAGCAGGCGGCCGAGCGCAAGTCGCTGGTCGGCAGCGGCGACCGCTCCGAGCGCATTCGCACCTACAACTTCCCGCAGGGGCGCGTCACCGACCACCGGATCAACCTCACCTTGTACAAGATCGACCAGATCATGGATGGCGACATTGCACCGCTGGTGTCGGCGCTGGTCGCAGAACACCAGGCCGAGCAGCTGGCGGCGATGTCGGAAGAGGCCTGACCGATGGCCACGTCGCCGGCGTCCTCCTCCTCGTATCCTGCGCTGACCTACAGCGATGCGCTGACGCTCGCCTCGCGCGGCCACGCGCTGGCCGCGGTCGATGCACGGCTACTGCTGCAGCACGTGACCGGCGCGACCATCGCACAGATCGTCTCCTATCCTGGCCGCCAGCTCGGCCCGATCGACCGGATGCGCTTCGAATCGTTGGTCGCACGGCGCGCCGCGGGCGAGCCGATCGCCTACCTGCTGGGCGAGCGCGAGTTCTACAGCCGTCCGTTCGTGGTCACCCCGGCGGTGCTGATCCCGCGCCCGGAGACCGAAGGCCTGGTCGACGCGGCACTGGCGCGGCTGCCGGTCGACTGCATGGCCGGGCTGGTCGACCTGGGCACCGGCAGCGGCTGCGTCGGCATCACGCTGGCACTGGAGCGTCCGCAGTCGCGTGTGCTGGCGATCGACGCCTCGGTCGACGCGATCGGCGTCGCGCGGCGCAATGCCACCGCCCTGCAATGCGCCAACATCGACTTCGTGATCGGCGACTGGCTTCAGGGCATCGATGGGCACCGGCTGGCGATGATCGTCGGCAATCCGCCATACATCTCGGCGGACGATGCACACCTGGGCCAGGGCGACCTGCGTTTCGAACCGCGTGCGGCACTGACGCCGGGCGACGATGCCCTGTCGGCGGTGCGAGAGATCATCCTGCAGGCACCGGCCGCACTGGCCGCTGGCGGCTGGCTGATCCTCGAGCACGGCCATGAACAGGGCCCGATCGTGCGCCAGCTCCTGGCCGGGAGCGGCTTCACCGACGTGTTCAGCGACCGCGACCTCGCGGGGCACGAGCGGATCACCGGCGGACGGTTGCCGGACTGAGAGGCCGACGCGCCCTAGCCGGGCGCGAGGCGATCCGCCTGTGCAGGATAGAACGCTGGTCCGTGTGCGATGCGCTGCCAGTACGAGCGGTGCCCATCGCTGCCCGCCGGCCAGTCATGGCGGAAACGCTGCATCCAGGCCTCGGCAGGCCAGTGCAGGTCGAGCGCATGGACATGGACGCCCTCGCCCGCCTCGTCTCCCGCAGGCGTAGCGCTGGGTATCCACGTGCCATAGCGCACCGCAAACGGCGGCGGCCGCACCGAGATGCGGGTGATCAACCCGCCGGATTCGCCATGGAAGTTCGGCATGCCCGCAGCGCCGTTGTTGATCGCGAGCACCGGCGCGCCAGACCCGGGATGCAGCCACTGCGCGACCGGCAGGCAGGTATGGGTGCTGGCGACGATGTCGATCGCGGCGCCGCGCGCGATCTCGGCCATCGCACGGCAGTTCAGCGGATCGCGCAGGCTGTCCTCCGACAGCGACCAGCCGGACAGCGACTGCAGGTCGCCATGCACGACCGCGATGCGCCGCCCGCCGACCTCGGCCACCGCGTACCTCGGCAGGCTGGCGAGCCGTTCGCGCACCTGCGGGAACCCGAGCGCGGTGCCACGCAACCGATGCAGGATGCGGTTCGACCGCTCGACGTCCTCGGCATCGACCGAATCCGGGTAGGCGCAGCCGCAGCCGGCGCCGTCATCGTCGCCGGCCAGTTCGGTCTCGACATTGCCGCGCAGCGCGGGATGCCTGGCGACCCGCTGGTCGATCGTGGCAAAGGTCGCCGGATCCGTGTCGAACCAGTGGAAGTCGCCGTTGAACAACAGCACCGGGGGCTCGGCTTCAGCAGCCGCCAGTGTCTCTACCGCATCGAGTGCGTACGGGTTGCCGTACACGCCGCCGACCACGTACAGCACGCGTGCGTGGATGCTCGCGGGTTGCGCGAACACCGCTGGCGGATACCGATAGGCCATCGGACAGCTGCGCCCGGGCCCTGTCGCCTCGTCTGGGTCGGTGAGCTTCGCTGCTGCGGCTGCGGTGTCCATGGCCCGGGCATGCTACCGGATGCATCCGGCAGCCGGGGTCGCACGTATCATGACAACGGACACCACCCACCCTTGCCCGAGATGCTCGACGACTCCGGCGGCCGCCGCCGCTTCCTGCACACCCTCGCCGCCGCCGGCGTCAGCTCGGTCGCCGCGTTGCCGGACCGGGCTTTCGGGCAGCCGCGGCGGCGCCTGCGCTTCGGGGTCGGGCCGTTCCTGCCGACCCCGGACGACTCGCGCCGCGCGTTCGCGCCGCTGTTCGCGCACCTGGCGAAGCATCTCGGCGCATCGGACCACACCCTGGACGTCACCACCGACTGGGCAGGCCTCGCCGTGGCGATGGCCACCGGCAACCTCGATGCCGCATGGATGGGCCCGTGGGGCTACGTACTGGCGCACCATGCCTCCGGTTGCCAGGCGATCGCCACCGTGCGCTACGACGACCGTCCGGTCTACAACGCGATCATCGTCGCACGCCCCGGCCTGCCGATCACCACCTTCCCGGACGACACGCGCGGGCTGTCGATGTCGTTCGCGGACCCCGGTTCGACTTCCGGATGGTTAGTGCCCACTTACTTCGCGCGCGAAGTATGGAAGATCGACCCGAAGACGTTCTGGAAGTACAACGAGGGCGCATCCCACCCGGGCAACCAGATCGCCGTTGCCGCCGGACAGGTCGACCTCGCGACCGACTTCGACCGCAACCGGAACGCCATGATCGCCTCCGGCCGCATCCGTCCCGAGCAGACGCGCATCGTCTGGACCTCGCCCGACCTGCCGAACGATGCGATCGCGGTATCGAAGACGATGCCGGCGGCCGACGTGGAACGTATCCGGGCCGTCCTGGCGGCGATCGGTCCGGCGGAGGCGAAGGCACTGCTGCCGGCCCGCTACACCGGCTTCAGTCCGGCGACCCATGCGAGTTACGCCACCATCGAACGCGCAGGCATCGCCGTCGGCCGGTTGAAGAAGCTGGCGGCCTGACGCGGACGTGCGCCCCCCGCCTCCGATGCCACCCCCTGCGCGCACCATCTCCCCCCGTGTAGCCGCCGCCTGCGATGCCCTGGAGGCGGGTTCGCGCGGACGCTGGCGCTGGCTGAAACTCACGCTGCTCGCAGCCGGCATCATCGGCTTCTATGCGCTGTGTGCATGGCTCGCGCGGGTCGACCTGGTCCGGCTGGTCGAAGGGCTGCCGAAGCTGCTCTTCTGGATAGGCCAGGCCTGGCCGCCGGCGACTGGCGAACTGCCGGTGATACTGCTGCGCACCGCCGAGACGATCGCGATCGCGGCGCTGGGCACCACGGTCGCCGTGCTGCTGGCGCTGCCCACCGCAGTGTTCGCCAGCCGCAACATCACGCCGCTGCGCTGGGTCTACCATCCGGTGCGCGGGTTCCTGAACGCGCTGCGCGGCATCGACGCGTTCGTGTTCGCGCTGATCCTGGTCGCGGCGGTCGGGCTCGGTCCGTTCGCCGGCATGCTCGGCGTCGCGCTGCATACCTGGGGCAGCGCGGCCAAGCTGTTCGCGGACCAGGTGGAGAGCGCATCGCTCGATACCGTCGATGCGATGCGCACCACCGGTGCGACGCGCTCTACCGCACTGGTCTACGCGCTGGTGCCGCAACTCGCCCCGGTCACCGCCTCGACCGCGCTCTACCTGTTCGAGTTCAACGTGCGCGCCTCGATGGTGCTGGGCGTGGTCGGCGCCGGCGGCATCGGCCAGGAACTGAAGAACAGCATGGACCTGCTCGACTTCGCACGACTGGCCACCATCCTGGCGGTAATGCTGCTGGTGGTGACGGTGATCGACCAGGCCAGCGGTGCATTGCGGGCACGGCTGAAGTGAGCGCACCGCCGGACCCCCGCCGATGAACGACCGCTTCCTCGCTCCGGCCCTTGCCTTCGACCGCATCGGCCACCGCTATGGCGACCATCCCGCGCTCGAAGACGTGAGCTTCGAGTGCGCCCCGGGCGAGTTCATCGCGCTGCTCGGCGCCAGCGGATCAGGCAAGACCACGTTGCTGCGCGGCGCGGCAGGCCTGCTCGCCTTCGACCAGGGCGAAGTCCGCTCCTGCGGCAACGGTGACCGGCGCACGATCGCGATGGTGTTCCAGTCGCATGTGCTGATCGACCGCCTGTCGGCGCTGGACAACGTGCTGGCCGGCCGCCTTGGCTACAACCCGCGCTGGCGCGGCTGGCTGCGTCGCTTCACGCGCGACGACCGGCTGCTCGCGATCGACTGCCTGGATCGGGTCGGGCTGCTGGCGCATGCCACGCGGCGCGTGGACACGATGTCCGGCGGTGAGCGCCAGCGCATCGCCCTGGCCCGCGCGCTCGCCCAGCAGCCTGCAGTGCTGCTGGCCGACGAGCCGGTGGCCAGCCTTGACCCCGAGGCGGGCGCGACGGTACTGCGACTGCTGCGCGACTGCTGCCGCGACCGGCAGGCCGCAGTGGTATGCAGCCTGCACCAGCCGGCGCTCGCACTGGAGCATGCCGACCGGGTGGTCGCGCTGCGTGGCGGACGCGTGGTGCTCGACGCACCCGCAGGTGCGCTGGATGCCTCGGCGCTGGCCGCGCTCTACCGCTGATCAGATCCGGCTGCGTGCCGCGGCCAGTGCCGCACGCACCGCCGAGGGTGCGGTACCGCCGACATGGCTGCGGCTTGCCATCGAACCTTCGACGGTGAGCACCGCGTAGACGTCGTTGCCGATCGACGGCGAGAACGCCTGCAGGTCGGCCAGCGGCAGGTCCGGCAGGTCGCAGCCAGCCTGCTCGGCATGGCGTACCGCGCGTGCAACAGCCTCGTGCGCATCGCGGAACGGTACGCCCTTGCACACCAGGTAGTCGGCGAGGTCGGTGGCAGTGGCGAAGCCCTGCTTCAGCGCCTCGCGCATCGCATCGGGCTTGACCCGGATGCCGCCGACCATGTCGGCGTAGATGGTGAGCGTCATCAGCAGCGTGTCGACGGTGTCGAACAGCGGCTCCTTGTCTTCCTGATTGTCCTTGTTGTACGCGAGCGGCTGGCCCTTCATCAGGGTGAGCAGTGCGACCAGGTGGCCGTTGACCCGGCCGACCTTGCCGCGTACCAGTTCCGGCACGTCGGGATTCTTCTTCTGCGGCATGATCGAGGAGCCGGTGCAGAAGCGGTCGGCGAGGTCGATGAAGCCGAAGCGCGGGCTCATCCAGAGGATCAGTTCCTCGGAGAAGCGCGACAGATGGGTCATGGTCAACGACGCGGCCGCGCAGAACTCGATCGCGAAATCGCGGTCGGATACTGCGTCCAGCGAATTGGCGCACACCGCATCGAAGCCGAGTTCGCGCGCGACTCGCTCGCGGTCGATCGGGAAACTGGTGCCGGCCAGCGCGGCGGCGCCCAGCGGCAGGCGGTTCACCCGCTTGCGGCAGTCGGCAAAGCGCTCGCGGTCGCGCGCGAGCATCTCGAAGTAGGCCATCAGGTGGTGCGCGAACGACACCGGCTGCGCGACCTGCAGGTGGGTGAAGCCGGGCATCGCGGTCTCGACATGCTGGTCGGCGAGGCCGAGCAGCGCCGATTGCATCGCGCGCAACGCACCGTCGATCGCATCGATGGATGCGCGCAGCCACAGGCGCACGTCGGTGGCGACCTGGTCGTTGCGCGAGCGGCCGGTATGCAGCCGCTTGCCAGCATCGCCGACGAGTTCGGTCAGCCGGCGCTCGATGTTCAGGTGCACGTCTTCCAGGTCGAGCCGCCAGGTGAAGGCGCCGGACTGCACTTCCTGCAGGATCTGCCCCATGCCGCGTTCGATGTCGGCGAGGTCTTGTGCGGACAGGATGCCGCAGCCGGCGAGCATGCGCGCATGCGCGAGCGAACCCTGGATGTCGTATTCGGCCAGCCGCTTGTCGAAGTCGACCGAAGCGGTGTAGCGCTTGACCAGTTCGGACACCGGCTCGTCGAAGCGGCCGGACCAGCTGCTGCCGCCGCTGATGCCGCCGACCGTGTCTCTGGCAGGGACGGCAGCCGTCTGGGAGGCGGGAGGCACTGCGCCGGGCATGTTCGGAATCTCGGGTTGCATCGGGCGCAGTCTGGCGTCGACAATGGGAGGATGAACGGCGGACCGAGTATAGGCGAAAACCCCGGATCCTCCGCCCGGACGGAGCCCGCGCACGAGGCACCCGCCGCAGCCGCGTACAGCACGGCGCGCCTGCCCGACTTTCGCAACCTCGGCGTGCTGCTGCGCATCCTGCTCGGCGTGAACGCCGCCTCGCTGATCGCCGCCGTGCTGAAGGCCGACACGCTCACCGGGATCGGCGAGACGCTGATCGAGGTCTCGGCGCTGGTGCAGCCGGTGATGTTTCTCACGCTGCTGATCCTCGCGGGTTCACGACCGCTGCTCGACCGGATGCGCTACGAGCTGGGCGTGGCAGCCGTGCTGCTGACCGCGATGGGCGTCACCGCCGCCATCGACCTGATCGACGGCGCGCCGATCGGCATGGCTGGCGATGCGCTGCCGCGCCACCTGTTCTGCACGATCATCATGGTCGGCGTGCTGCTCGCATGGTTCGACCTGCGCAGCCGTGCGCTGTCGCCGGCGCTGGTGGAGGCACGGCTGCAGGCGCTGCAGGCGCGCATCCAGCCACACTTCCTGTTCAACAGCCTGAATGCGGTGCTGTCGCTGATCCGCGCCGATCCCCGGCGCGCGGAGCAGGTGCTGGAGGACCTCGCTGACCTGTTCCGCGCGCTGATGGCCGACAGCCGTGCGCTTTCGACCTTCGCCAGCGAGGTCGAGCTTGCGCGGCAGTACCTGGCGATCGAATCGATCCGCCTCGGCGATCGGCTGCAGGTCGAATGGGACATCGACCAGATGCCGGGGGAGGCGCGACTGCCCGCGCTGATCCTGCAGCCGCTGCTGGAGAACGCGGTCTACCATGGCATAGAACCGTCTATGGCGCCGGGCACCGTGGTAGTCCGCATCTTCCGCACCGGCAACGAGGTGCACGTGCTGCTGTCCAACCCTGTCGCGGCCGGTAGCGAGCGCAGGCAGGGCAACCGGATCGCGGTCGAGAACATCCGCGAGCGCCTGCAGCTGTTCTTCGACGCCGAGGCACGGATGCGCATCCGCGAACACGAAGGACGCTATGAGGTGGTCATCCGGGTACCCTACACCGACACTGATCGCCGCGCCTGACCCGGACCGGGTTCTCCGGTACCTTTGAACAGAGCCTGGGGAACGACCATGAGCATGCCTTCCGAATCGCTGCTGCGCGTGGTGATCGTCGACGACGAGGCGCCGGCTCGCAACCGCCTGCGCGACCTGCTGGTCGACTGCGCCGCCAAGGTACCCCTGCAGGTGGTTGGCGAGGCAGCCACCGGCCGCGAGGCACTGGAACTGCTGCAGGGCCAGGATGCCGACGTGGTGCTGCTCGACATCCGCATGCCCGAGATGGACGGCGTCGAACTGGCCGAGCACCTGCTCAAGCTGCAGGATCCGCCATCGGTGATCTTCGTCACCGCATACCAGGAGTACGCGGTGAAGGCCTTCGAGCTGAACGCGATCGACTACCTGATGAAGCCGATCCGCGCATCGCGGCTGGCAGAGGCACTGGCGAAGGCACGCGCGATTGCGCCGCTACGGGCCGACCTGCTGCGCGGCCTGTCGGAAGCCCCACGCCAGCACCTGTCGGTCACCGAAGGCGGCAAGGTCTACCTGGTACCGATCGCGGATATCGTCTACTTCAAGGCCGAACTGAAGTACGTGACGATCCGCACGGTAAAACGCGAGTACCTGATCGAGGAGTCGCTCACCCGGCTCGAGCAGGAGTACGCCAAGCGCTTCGTCCGGATCCACCGCAACTGCCTGGTCGCGCGCGAGGCGATCATCGGCTTCGAGCGGCTGTCCGGCACCGAGGCCGATGCACACTGGGTAGTGCTGCTCAATGGGCTCGCGGACAAGCTGCCGATCTCGAGGCGGCAGCAGCACATCGTGCGCGACCTGGCGCGGTAGCCCCGCGGGGGGGGTGGGACCCACCTGCGACTAGGCCGAGAGCTGCGCCGAGGCCGGCAGCGTACGGTAGTAGCGCGCGATATCGCGCGGCAACGGCCACCAGACGCCTTCGCTGTTTGCGCGCATGTGCTCGAGCGCGCGGCGCAGGTGCACGATGCGGAACGGCTGGCCGACGATGAAGGTGTGCAGGGACATGCCGAACACCAGCGGTGCCTTGCGCGAGCGGCGCTTCATCTCGTCGAACTGGTCGATCAGCATGTCGGCATACTGCTCGGCGGTGTGGCGCCGACCGACGATCGCCGGCTGGTCGTTGAGCTCGATCGGATAGGGCATCGACAGGAGCCGTCCCCGGCGGCCATCGCTGCCGCCCTTCATCCAGAACGGCTGTTCGTCGCAGGTGCCCCAGTCGAGCACGTACGAGTAGCCGTTGTCGACCAGGTAGTCTGGTGTCTGCAGGCTCGGAGTCAGGTAGGGCGACAGCCAGCCTTCCGGCCGCACGCCGTCCACGCGGGTCATCATCTCGGTGACCTCGCGCGTCATGCGTCCCTCGGTCTCCGGCGACATGTCGATCGGCCGCTCGGTGCCGTTCGAGATACCGTGTCCGATCATCTCGTCGCCGCGGTCGCGGTAGCGGGCGACGAGCTCCGGGCTATGCTCGTAGTTTTCGGCATTGACGATGACCCCGACGTTGATGCCGAGCTCGTCGAACAGTTCCGCCAGCCGCCATCCCCCGACCCGGTTCCCGTATTCGCGCCACATCCAGCTGCGCTGGCTCCACGGTTTCGTCTCGCGATCGAGGTCGATGCCGCCCCCCGCACCGAACGGGAAGTGTTCGACGTTCACCGCTATGTACACCGCCAGGCGCTTGCCGTCCGGCCATTCGTAAACAGGGCGGGTGTCGATGCCGGAATAGCGATAACGGTCGTGCGAGGGCAGCATTGCGGTGGATCCTGCGTATGGGTGGCAAGGGTGGGGTCAGCCGGTACGCGGCATGCGCCAGGGCAGCATCCACTGCACGGCGGCGGAAGTCAGCCTGGGCACGTTCAGCGTCTCGTGCATCGACACCACGGTCTCGCCGAGCAGCCCCGAGGACAGCACCGAGCGCACGTAGAACGGCGTGTCTTCGAGCGTCTGGGTCACCGTCGCGGGCGTGCCGGCATCGGTGCGCATCGTGCGGTCGATGCGCCAGGCAGTGCGTGGCAGCGGCTGCCGCGCTGGCGGATCGAAGGTTTCGACCTTCGCGTCGTGGTCGAAGCGCAGCGCGAGCACGCGATCGTCGCCAGCCTTCTGCCGAACGTCGTAGATCACCGCGGTGCTGCCATCGCGCAGGCTGGCACGCGACCAGTCCCACTCGCGGAACGGCCGTTCGATCGGCTCGTCGCCCTCGTTGCTGTCGAAGTAGCCGTGACCGGACCAGCTCGCCCCGGGCTTGTCGAAGCTGGCCTCGACCCGTGCGGCCGGTGCGATCGGTCCCCAGCGATGCAACCCGCCATCGTCGAGCGCGGTGACGAACGGCGACAGTGCCCGCGGGTGCACCCGCACGCGCCCGCGCACCCGCTGCGGCAGCGGCACGCCGATCTCGTCGATGTTGATGGTCAGGCAGTTGCCGTCCCATTCGAGGCTGCTGGGGCCGACGCTGAACGAATGCTGGCTGCGCTGCATCGAGGGGCGACGCCGCTCGGTCATCGTCCAGCGCCGGCCGGCATCGCCGTACAGGGCCACGTTGATCGAGCAGAAGTCCTCCGGGTCGGCCGGGCCCTTCGACAGCGCGCGCCGGTAATACGGCGAGAACACGCTGCCGACGAAGGCAATGATGGTCAGGCCGTGGCGGCCGTCGTCACTGAGCGCGTCGACATACCACCAGAGATAACCACCCGGGATGACCGGCTGGTCGAAGCGAGGTGCCCCAGAAGCGTCGCGGCCGCCAGTTGCCCCGACATTGCTGCCATCGGTACCCCCGGCCCCGGGTGCACGCTGCCCCCCGCGAGGTAGAGCCCCGGTAGCCGACTGCTCGACGACGACCGCTTGAACAGGGCCATCCACCCCTGCGTCGCCCTTCCATAGAGCGAGCCCCCGGTCGCCGGGAACAGCCGTTCGAAATCGTTGGGACTGGTCCGCACCGTGCTGGCCGGGTCGATTTCCATCTCCAGGCCACAGTGCGAAAGCAGTGCCTGCATCCGTCGTTCGCATGCGTCGATCTCCAGAGTTTCCAGGGGGCGGCTGTCGCCGCTGGCCGGTGCATTCACGAGGCACAGCAGGCGCTCGCGGCCGCCGTGCCCCGGTGTCGGTGCGGCCGCCGAAGGTCCGCTGCCGAAAGTGTCGACGCCTTGAGCGCCGCGGTCCTGCGCGCAGATGTACACGGTCGGCTTCGAAGGCAGCCGGCCGGCACCGAAGATGTCGCGGAACTCCGACGCGTAGTCGTCATCGAAGAACACGTTGTGGTTCTCCAGCGGGAAACCCCGGGTGCGCGCATGCATCGACCAGGTGACCGCCGACAGCGAACGCGCGGCGTGGGGCACGCGGTCCACCGACAGGGCTGCTGCATCGCCGAGGCAGCCGCTGGCCAGGGCATGTACGTCGCCGTTGAACACGACGCTGTCCGCCTCGATCCGTTCGCCGCCGGCCAGACGCACGCCGCATGCACGGCCGCCGTGCACCAGGATCTCGTCGACCGCCGTGTCGTAGCGGAACGTGGCGCCGCGCTCGGTCGCCAGCGCGGCGATCGCACGAGCCAGCCCATGCATGCCGCCGTCGACCGTCCACACGCCATCCATCTCGACCTGCGCGACCAGCAGCAGGGTGGCAGGCGCAGTCCAGGGTGAACTGCCGCAGTAGGTCGCGTAGCGGCCGAACAGCTGGCGCAGCCGGGGGTCGGCGAACTGGCGCACCAGGTTGGAAGCCAGGGAGGTGAAGGGACCGAGCTTGAGCAGTTCCTTCATGCCGCGCATGCCGAGCGAGGTACCCATGCCGACCAGGCTGGGTCGCGACGAGCGTATGTATGGCCCTTCGAGCGCATCGTAGACGTCGCGGGCCTGCGCGCAGAAGGCGCGGAACCGCTTCGCCTCGGCGGCGCCGGCGAAGTCTCCGATCGCATCGACCGACCGCTCATGGTCGGCGAACAGGTCAAGCCGGCTGCCGTCGCGCCAGGCATGGCGCGCCAGCACCGGCAGCGGCGTGAGGCGCAGCCGCTCATCGATCGAAGCACCGGCACCCGCGAAGATCTGCTCGAACACCCAGCGCATCGTGAACACGGTGGGTCCGGAATCGATCGACGCACCGCCGACCTCGACCCGCCGCATCTTGCCACCTGGCACCGCCGCCCGCTCGACCACGGTGACCTGCACGCCGGCACAGGCGAGTTGCAGCGCCGTGACCAGCCCACCGACGCCTGCGCCGACGACGACCGTGCGATGGTCCTTCAGGGCGCGGCCGTATCCGATGCCACCAGAGCCGGCGGGCGGTGCGCCATCAGGCATAGGTGCGCCCCTTCCAGGTGCCACGAAGGCCTTCGGGCACGAATCGGACGAACATCGATTCGGAGAAGTAATTGCCCTCGCGCGAGGCACGGATCGCTTCCATGTGGGCACCGGTGCGCGCATAGCCATCCATGGACGCGATGCTGTCCCAGACGGTGAAGGTGGCCTGGCGCAGCAGCGGCGCCTCGCCCAGCCCGACCGCGAGCAGGCAGCCACGGGCACCGGCGAGCGAGCGTTCCGCCGGGGGCGCCTTGCTCCAGAACTCGCGCGCATGGCGCGGGCGGATCGACGCGCGGGTGAGTCCGGCGACCGGTCCTTCCTGCGGTGGCGAAGCCACGGGCTCGAAGCGGACACCGTCCCAGCTGCCGCGGCACGAGAACGGACGCAGCCGCACTTCCAGGTATTCGCGCGCGTGATCCCGGTAGGCCTGCACCAGCGTCGAACGGTCGAGAAAGTCACATGCCGTGGCGCTATCGTCGAACGCGCAGAGCAGCCCCTGCCGGGAGGCGCTGGGCTTCAGGCCGAAGCCGCCTTCGAAACCGCTGCCCAGCACCTTGGCGAAGCGCACGCCGGGCTGGCGGCGCACCGTGCCTCGGCCGAACACGAAGCGGCCGTACCCCCAGAGCCGCGACGAGGGCTGGATGTCCGCCAGCACGACCACGACGACAGGGTCTGCAGGGGACATGCGGTCGGTGTGCTCGCTGGACAGGAGCGGCGAGCCCCCTGGTGCGCCGCCGGTTCCCTGCACCGCTGGACCGGCCGCCGCCGAGGGCAGCGACCGGTGCAGCGAGCCCGGGTTCACCTTGCGGCGACCAGGTCCACGCGCCGCGAGTTGGCGTCGGCACCGCCGACCACGAACTCGGGCTTGCGCATGTCGATGCGCGCCGCGGGTACGCCGGCCGCGGTCAGTGCATCGCGCACCGCCACGGCGCGATTGCGCGCCAGGTCGAGGTTGGCCTGCGGGTTACCCGTGCGGTCGGTGAAGCCCGACAGCGCGATCTTCACCGAGGCATCAGCCATGGCTGCCTTCACCGCCTTGTCGATCTCGGCCTTCGCTGCCGCCGAAAGATCGGACCTGCCGGTATCGAACAGCACGCGTCCGAGCATGCCCGGCTTCGCTGCCGCGGCCTGGCCAGTCGCACCCGTTGCACCCGTGACCCTGCCCAGTTGCGGGTAGTCGCGCAGCATGCTCACGCCGTACAGCGGCTTGTAGGCACCCTGGTGGCAGGTCGCGCAGTTCACCTTGGCGACATCACCAACCGGACCGAGCCTGGCGGTCGGGAACGCCGAGGTCAGCGGCTCGATATAAGTCGCGTTGATGTCACGAGCCATCCGGATGCCATGCCATGCGGTCACGCGTTGAGGCGGCGCACCTTCCCACTTCGCGAAGTTCTGCGTGTTGTGGCAATAGGTGCAGTTCACGCCAAGCCCGTCCGACATGTGCATCATCAGCGAGTAGGTGAACTCGGCCTGCTTGATCGATGCACGGTTGCCGGTCGGCAGCGCGGTCGCGCCGTTGGCGCGGATTTCCTTCGGATTGCTCGACAGGTAGTCACGCAGTGCGTCGTACGGCAGCGAGGAGAGCCCGACGTTCGGCGACGCCTTGTTCTGTCCGGCATCGTTGCCCAGGGCGCGCGTGGCCTGCGGATGCTGCGGCGACCGGAACCAGACTTCCTCCGGATTGGCGTTGCCGCGGTGGCAGGTGTAGCAGGTTACCCCCGTCTGGGACACGTGTGCAGTCCAGCGGCTGTTGATCGCCTGCGTCATCTGGATCATCCGGCGCGCCACGACCTTGGTGTACATCGAGTCCGACGAGAAGTCCTCGCCGGGCGCATGGCAGTAGGCGCACTGCTCTTTCGGTGCAACCCACTGGCTGATCGCCACCATCAGCCGGGTGAACTCGGCCGTGGAGACATCACCGAGCACCTGCACGTTCTTGTAGACATCCTTCGCCCGCGGGCCGTCCGACGGCACCGCGGGGAGCGCATCCGGCACGACGTTCTTGTACGTCTCCGGCACCAGGATGCGCGGGTTGTACACCTGCACCATGCCCGTGCCGCGGAAGCCGTGCTGAACGGTGTCGATCGGCGGCCGCTCGCATCCGGTCAGCAGTGTGCTGGCGGCAAGCGCCGCCATGGCGATGGATATGCTTCGGAAGAAACCGCTGCTGGCCTTCATCATTTCACCCCCTGGATGAGCGTGGCCGGGTCGACGACAGCCGGGAACACCGCCGGATACATCGGCGCCACGCCATGCTTCACCGCCCACAGGTACCAGTTGTCCACCACGGTGCCGGTGAGCAGGATGCCGATGCCGCCAGTCAGCGGGCACAGCACCGCGAACCACCAGGCCCAGCGATGGATCGACTCCATCGTGGCGTTGAAGCCCATCGTCCAGCGCCAGAACAGCGCGGCGCGCTCGGAGGCCGTGCCCCGGTCGACGATCTGCTCGATCTCGCGCTCGCCGCCGAAACGGGTCACCGCGAGGATGGTCGCGCCGTGCATCGCGAACAGCAACGCAGAGCCGTAGAGGAAGGCGATCGACAGTGCATGGAACGGGTTGTAGAACAGGTTGCCGTAGCGCAGCGAGAATGCAGCGGTCCAGTCAAGGTGCGGGAAGATGCCGAACGGCACCGCCTCGCCCCAGCTGCCCATCAGCAGCGGCCGGATGAAGCCCAGCACCAGGTACAACCAGATCGCAGCCGCGAAGGCCCACGCCACGTGCGTGCCCATTCCCAGGGCGCGGGCACGGGTATACATGCGCGCCCACCAGAGCAGCAACGACACGGTGAGGAAGAAGCCCGCCATCATCCACCAGCCGCCGTCGTTCAGCGGGGGCAGGCTGAGCCCGTAGCTCGGTGGCGGCGGTTCCAGCGCGAGCCAGAACAGCTGCCGGACGAACTGGATCGGGTCCCAGCCGACCGAAGCCAGCATGTTGAAGCCGATGATCCAGAACGCGAGCAGCCCGCACATCAGCGAGGCGAGGCCAAGCCCGCCCAGGTAGATCGGACCGATCTGGGCGTTGCCGATGCGGCCCAGGAGATGGACGACCAGCGGCTCGCCAGTGCGCGGGCTGTTGCCCTTGCCCAGGGGCACGCCGTGCGAAACAGGCCCGGTGGGCTGAATCTGGGTGAAGATGTTCTGATAGTAAGACATTCGTGTCTCCTCGCTTCTCGTTTTCGCCTACGACCAGATCGGCAGGTTGAGCCACCAGCCCCACCACTCGGGCCAGCCGCGCGTCCAGAACGGGCCGCTGATCACGATGCACACGGCGCTCCAGAAGACCGCTGCCAGGGCGAGGAACAGGCCGAGCCTGTGGATGCCCAGCGTTCCGATCGAGTAGCCGATCGTGTCGCGGAAGAACGTGTCCTCGTGCTCGGGAGTCTTGACGGCCTCGCCCTTCGGCGGGTTCGTGGCCGACAGCACCAGCGCGCCGTGCAGCGACAGCGCGAACGTGCAGGTGAAGAAGAAGCTGACGGCGATCATGTGCGCCGGGTTGTAGTGGAAGTGCAGGTACTGGTAGCCGACGTTCGATACCCAGTCGAGGTGGCTGAAGATGCCGTAGGGGAATCCATGCCCCCATGCGCCCAGAAGCACCGGGCGCACCACCACCAGCGTCACATAGGCACCGATCGCGAAGGAGAACGCGAAGGGTACGTGGTAGCCCATGCCGAGCTTGCGGCAGATCTCGACCTCGCGCAGCGCCCATGAACCGAAGGCGCCGATCGCGCAGACCGTGATCAGCTGCCACAGCCCGCCCTCAAGGAGCGGGGCGAGGCCCAGCCCGTACTTGAGGTCAGGCGGCGCGATATTGATCTGCCAGAGGTTCCAGGTCGGGCCCTGCGAGGCGCCCCAGAGGATCAGCGCGGTGCCGAGGATGCTGAAGAACATCGTCGTCACACCGAAGAAGCCGACGTAGAACGGCCCGATCCAGAAATCGAAGAGGTCGCCCCCGACGAGCGTGCCGCCACGGACACGGTACTTTCGTTCGAAACTCAGCATTGCCATCTTGGGTCCTCCCGCCGTGCGGCGCCTCGTTGCGCCATCGCGGTCGAAATCGATATCGGGGTCAGGTACGAATAACGCCGGTGCAGTAGGGCCTGTAGCCCTCCTGCCGCCCAGGTCGGCGGACGAGGCCCGGCAGACAGCGCCGGTGCCTCGTCCCCCTGGGGTACAACGTGTTTCTGCTGCGTGCTACTTGGGTGTTGCTGCCGGCATCGGCGCGTTCTGCGTGGTTGCCGGACCGGCCTTCGGACCGTCGAGCCAGTTGAACTTGTTCGTGCTCAGCAGGACGAGGTGAATCATTGCTGCCAGCGAGAACAGGAACACACCCTGGACGACCATGGCCCGCAATGGGTCGTACAAACGCCAGATTCTCCACATGAGTTCTTTCTCCTAAAGTAATTGCGACATGAAGTTGTAGACCGCCACCTTCACGCCGTCATTCAACGACTCGGCACCTTCAGCCCCCGGAAGCCAGGAACGCCAATGCCAGCCCAACTTCTGCGCGACGAGGGCGATCGCGAGAATGGTCGCGAAGCTCACCGTATAGATCACCCTGAAGGACTTCGAATCGCCCGTCATGATCCTCTGCACGGAACCTGCGGTCAGGTCGGTCATCACTATTCCTTTCAGGCTCTAGAGCCAGGGACGCCAGGCCCACACCAGGACATGCGCAACGACGGCGACTGCCGTGAAAGCGATCATTCCCTGAATGTAGAACTGGTGGAACTCCTGTGCCTCGCTGTCCGTGAGGCCGGAGATGGAGCTTCGTTCAGCCATTTGGTGATACCTCCTGATGACGGCTGTTACCGCAGGCTTTCGAGGCCTGCAGCGGGACCGCCGCGACACTTCGTCGCGGCGAACGCTTCCGTCCGGTACGACTGGACAGAATCGGTGGCAACGCACGGCGCGCCGAACGGGCGCGTGTGCGTCGAAAGACGCTTGTTGCTTGTGGGCTGGATCCGGCGCGCCGTCATGCCGGCTCCTGCGCTGGCGTTGCTGCAGCTGCTGCCGGCGTCGGGCGGGCTCTCGCGGCGTCGCCCTGCACGCGCGCAAGCGTCACCCGCGACTCCCCCGCGTGGCGCGTGTTGCGCTCGACCTCGTCGCGCAACTGCTTGGCGGCAGAGATGCGCACCAGCACCGGGAACGCCTCGACGCGCTCGTCGAACGCCGCCTTGGCATCCTCGTCCCAGGCCAGCTCCGCGTGCAGCCGGGCCGGCGTCGCATCGACCTTGTCGAGGTCCGTACCCAGCGGGATCATGTGGAAGAGCGCATCGAACAGCGCGTTGCAGACTTCCTGCACCAGATAGGTGGCGCCGGCGTAACCCATGAAAGGCGTGCCGGTATGGCGGCGGATGATCGCGCCCGGGAACGAAGCCGGGATATAGGACGCCTTCGAGCCCATCTCGGCGAGGTACATGCGCTCGTTGAAGCTGCCGAACATCACCAGCGGCGTCTTCTCTCGCACCATCTGGCGCACCGCTTCGTTGTCCGTCTTGGCCCCGGCCTTGCGGGCAACCGCGAAGGTGCACGGGAAGCCGAGTTCTTCCTCGAGGAAGTGCCGGATGCCGCGCGAGTAGGTTTCGTTGGCCACGACCGCGAAGCTTGCGGTGCCGAAGAAGTCCTGGGTCACCGAACGCCACAGGTCCCAGACCGGCTTGATCGTCGTGTGCTTCTCGCGCTCGATGAAGGGTTCCGGGTCGAGCCCGAGCAGTTCACCCAGGGAACGCAGGAATTTCGTCGTGCTGTGCAGGCCGATCGGCGCCTGCAGATACGGCCGGTCGAGCGCCTCGCACAGCAGGCGACCGAACTCGCGGTACATGCAGATGTTGACGTCGGCATCCACCAGGCGCCGCACGTCGGCGAGATGGCTTCCCAACGGGAACACCATGTTGACTTCAGCGCCGATGCCTTCGACCAGGCGCCGGATCTCGGCCACGTCGCTCGGCGAATTGAACATGCCGTAGCTGGGGCCGAGGATGTTCACGCGCGGCTTGTCGCCTTCCTTCACCGGACGGCGCTCCGGCATGGTGCCGCGCTTGGACGCGTATTCGGTCCACAGCCAGTACATGGCGCGGTTCGCGCTCTGCCACTGATCTTCATCGATCGTACGTGGCAGGAAGCGCGCGATGCCGGTACCTTCGGGCGTCACGCCGCCACCGATCATCTCGGCGATCGAGCCGGTGACGACCACCGCGGGCAGGTTCGGGTCGAGTACCGCATGGGCGCGCTTCATCGCGCCTTCGGTCCCGTGCTGGCCGAGTTCCTCTTCGGCGAGACCGGTGACCACGACCGGCAGCTCATGCGGTGGCAGTGCGTCGGTGTAGTGCAGCACCGAGGTGACCGGAAGGTTCTCGCAGCCGACCGGACCATCGATCACCACCTGCAGGCCCTTGATCGCGGCGAACACGTACACCGCGCCCCAGTAGCCGCCTGCCCGGTCATGGTCGAGGATCAGGCTCATATCAGCCCCGCCTCCTCGGCCTTGCGCTGCTTGGCCAGCTTGGCCAGGTTGCGCTTCTGCTGTTCGCGGAACTCCGGACGATCCTGCGGCACGCCATCCTGGACCTGCCAGATGCCGGCAGCATGGCCTTCGCCGACGCCATCGAAGAACGACTTCATCTCGTCGAAGCGACCCTTGTTGCCCATCGCCGCATTGATCACCGTGGCGAGCGATCCTGCCCCGGCCGGCCCCATCAGGGGTCGCGCTGAAATCAGGTTGGTGAAATACAGTGCCGGGATCGTGGCTTCCTTGGCCGCCTGCACCACCGGGGTAGTACCGATCGCCAGGTCAGGCTTGAACTCGCGCATCGCTGCAAGGTCCTGCTCCAGCGAGGCGCGGTACTGCACATGCACCCCCCTGGCCTCCAGCCACTCGCGGTCGGGGTCGCTCCAGGGCGTGCGCGGACAGGCGGTGCCGACATAGCGCAGGTCCGCGCCGCTCTCGACCAGCAGTCGGCCGACCAGCAGCTCGGAGCCTTCGTAGCCGCTCATCGTGATGCGGCCCTTGATCGGCATCTTCGACAGCGCGCCGCGGATCGCCGGCAGGATGCGGTTCTTCGCCGCATCGATCTTGTCGCGCGCGACATTCAACGACTGGCCGATCGCCTCCAGCCAGGCCTCGGTGCCGTCATGGCCGACCGGGGCGGAGCCGACAATCGGTCGACCGGCAGCTTCGAACTCGCGGATGCTAGCGGTATAGAACGGGTGGATGGCGGCGATCACCGAGCCATCGAGCGCGGCATAGAGCTCGCGCCACTCGCGGGTGGGTACCACCGGCCCTGCGGCCACGCCCATCGGCTCTAGCAGCATCCCGATGACCATCGGATCGGCCGGGAACAGCTCGCCGAGCAGGGTGACCGTCGGCTTGCCGCTGCGCGCGCCGGGCTGGTGATTGCGCGGGGCCTGTACCGGCCCGGACTCGGCTTCCGCACGGGCGAACTTCAGCATCGCACCGGCCAGCACGTCCTTGGCTTCGGCATGCGTGGGCACGCCGAACCCCGGCACGTCGATGCCGATGATGCGCACGCCCTCGATCTCCTTCGGCAGCAGTTGCAACGGCACGCCGCTGGCGGTGGGCACGCACAGGTTGATGATCACGACTGCGTCGTAGAGCGCCGGGTCTGCCAGCTTGAACACCGCTTCGCGGATATCCTCGAACAGCTTGCCGGTAACGAGCGTTTCGGAATTGAACGGCACATAGCCGACGGTGCGCCGGGCGCCGTAGAAATGCGAGGTGAAGGTCAGGCCGTACACGCAGCAGGCCGAACCCGACAGCACGGTCGCCGTGCGCCGCATGCGCAGCCCGACGCGCAGGCTGCCGAACGCCGGGCACATCGACTGCGGTTGGTCGTGCGGACCCTTCGGATAATCTTTCGCGTACTGGTCGAGCGCTTCGCTCTTGCCGGCAGCGCGCGCTGCCGCTTCCATCTGCTGCTTGCCGCCATGGCACCCGGCTCCATCGACCTGCGCCGCCGGCACGCCTGCGGAATGCATGGTCACCGGAACCGCGGAAGACGCCGATGCCGGCGCGGCCTCGGGCGCCGCTGGCTGCGGGGACTGACGGAACTGGGGCGTGTCCATCGGCTCAGGCTTCGTCGTAAACCACTTCGAGGGTCTTTTTCTCGACCGTCTCGCGGCCCAGCATGTCGGCCACGGTCGCCGGCTGCATCACATAGTCGCGGCCGGTGATCTCGCTGCTGAACAGAGAGAGCAACTGGTCCTGGCTGAGCGGCTTCGGCCGCACGGGCGGCGCGCTGGCGACATTCGACGCGAGGCCCTCGAACACCGAGGCCCACTGGGTGCCGGGGCGACCGATGATTTCGTAGTTGGCACTCTTGCGGCGGATGTCGTCGTTGGCCGGAATGGAGGCGAGCACCGGGATGCCGACTGCCTCGGCGAACTTCGCCGCTTCGCCGGTACCGTCTTCCTTGTTGATCACCAGGCCGGCGACGCCCACATTGCCACCGAGCTTGCGGAAGTACTCGACCGCCGAGCAGACGTTGTTCGCGACATACAGCGACTGCAGGTCGTTGCTGCCGACGACGATGACCTTCTGGCACATGTCGCGGGCGATCGGCAGGCCGAAGCCGCCGCAGACCACGTCGCCGAGGAAGTCGAGCAGTACGTAGTCGAAGCCCCAGTCGTGGAAGCCGAGCTTCTCGAGGGTCTCGAAGCCATGGATGATGCCGCGACCACCGCAGCCACGGCCGACTTCAGGGCCGCCGAGTTCCATCGCGAACACGCCGTCGCGGATGAAGCAGACATCGCCGATCGAGACCTGTTCGCCGGCGAGCTTCTTCTTGGAGGAGGTTTCGATGATGGTCGGGCAGGCCTTGCCTCCGAAGAGCAGCGAGGTCGTGTCGCTCTTCGGGTCGCAACCGATCAGCAGTACCTTCTTGCCCTGCTGGGCCATCATGTAGGAGAGGT
Organism: Betaproteobacteria bacterium; assembly: GCA_947458265.1. Classification (GTDB taxonomy): domain Bacteria; phylum Pseudomonadota; class Gammaproteobacteria; order Burkholderiales; family CAIKXV01; genus CAIKXV01. The sequence continues at coordinate 58,273 of CANGYF010000001.1, read as the reverse complement.
TGGCCAGCGTGAAGCTCTTGCCGATGCCGCCCTTGCCGTAGATCGCGATGATCTGCGTATCCTTCGTCGCGGGGCTGGTCGAAACCGGATCCGGCTCGATCGCCGCCTCCGCGCGAAGCGCGCTCTTCATTGCGAACTGCACGACCGATGCGGCGGTATTGGTGGAGCTCATTGCACGTCTCTCCAGTCGAGAATCATCTTCAGGCAGGAAGCGTCGGCAAACGCGGTGCGATAGGCCGATGCGGCATGTGCCGCCTGCACGCGGTGGGTGATCAGGCCGTCGAGCGACAGGCGGCCCGAAGCGAGAAGGTCGGTGACTGCAACCAGGTCGGCGGGCTTCCATTCCGCCGCGACCCGCAGGCGGGCTTCGCGCATGAACGCAGGTGCGAATGCGAACTGCAGCGGCGCACTGTAGAAGCCGGCGAGCACGATCTCGCCGCCGGGGGCCAGGCGCATCACCAGCGTGTCGAGCAGCTTCGAGTCGCCACTGACGTCGTAGATGGAGCGGTAGTCGCGCCGCTCGTCGGACGCGGGGTCGGCCACCTCGTAGCCCTCGGCACCTTCGCGCCGCGCGGCGTTCGTCTCCCAGACCACCGGAGCTCCACCCGCGGCAACGGCCAGGCGCGCAAGCAGGCGGCCAAGTACGCCGTGGCCGACGATCAGGTCGGGCAGCACCGCGTTTGGCGCAGACAGCGCATGCTGCGCGGTGGCTGCAAGGGCGAGCAGCACCGCGCCTTCGCCGAGGCTGTCGGCGACCGGCGTCGTGCGCGACCCGGCGACCACCAGCGTGGCCGCGGCGCCACCGAACAGGCCGCGTACTTCGCCGAAGCAGCGCGCGCCAGGCACGAACACCCGCTCGCCAACGCTTCGGCCCGAAGACGCGCCTGCTTCCACGATGCGGCCGACGGATTCGTATCCGGGAACCAGCGGATAACCCAGGCCCGGAAACTGGGGCATCTCGCCCAGCCAGAGCAGTCTTTCGGTGCCGGTGCTGATGCCGCTCCATTCGATGTCGACCACGACATCGTCGGCGGTAGGCGCGGTGAGGGCGAGCTCGCTCAGGACCAGCTGCTGCGGCTTCTCGAGCACGACTGCCAACGCGTTCATGCGCCTGTCCCCACTGACCACTTGCCACCTCTGCATCGTCCGATACCGACCGACCCCGGCATGTCATGCCGGGACTGCCCCCGACGTGTCAGATTACTCTGACTGTTGTAGATGTCAAGTGACATTTACATTGCGGCGCCAGCGCCGAGTCGCGGGCGCGCGACCAGCAGGCCGGTCTGCAGTGGACTCGGCGTGGGCACGATGCGCACGTCGGTGAACCCCGCCTGTACGAGGAGGCGCTCGAAATCGGCGGGCGCTCGGGAGCGTCCGCGACCCATTGCCATCAGGTAGAAACCAAAATAGGCCGCTCCCATCGGCTCGGCTCCGCTGGTACCGGCCATCGGCTCGGCGATCAGCAGCGTGCCGTCGTCCGGAATAGCCCGTCGCACAGCGGCAAGCAGTTCCAGGACCGTCTCGTCGGGATGGTCGAACAGCACCCGGACCAGCGTGATCAGGTCTGCGCCGGCCGGCAGCGCATCGCGGCGGAAGTCGCCGCCGAAGGCGGTTGCCCGGTGCGCGAGCCCGCTGGTAGCAAACCGTCCGGTCGCCCGATCGGCGACCGCTGGAAGGTCGAACAGCTGCAGCACGATCGAAGGGACTGCGGCCGCGACGGCGCACACGAAACTCCCGTCGCCACCGCCGACATCGAGCAGCCGGCGATGCCGGTGCAGCGGCCAGGCGGCGAGGATCTCGCGCGTTACCAGTGGTTGCGAATCCGCCATCAGCCGGGAGTACTCGGCGACCTGCTCGGGCCCGAGGGCTGCGGCGTCGGGGTTGCCGGCATAGGCCCAGTAGCGGCCCAGCTCGGTCCGGTCGCGGTCGCCACGAAGCAGCGCGACCGGGTCACGCAGGTCGGCGTAGAGCAGTGCGTGGTGTTCGATCATTGCAACGACGCCCGGGTTGCCGACCAGCGCTGCACCGAGCACGCCCAGACCGTAGCGGCCGTCGCTGCGCTGCTCGACCAGCCGCAGCGAGACGGCCGCGGCGAGCAGGCGGTCGGTCGCGTCCTGCGGCAGCGACAGGCGCTGCGACAGGGCGCGGGCATCGAGCGGCGATACCTGCAGGATGCCGAACAGGTCGAGCCGGACGCAGGCCAGCAGGACCTGGGAATAGACGAAACCCGCGCACAGATCGAACAGCTCACGCGCACGGCGGCGCGCGAAAGGGCGCGTCAGCGGGAAAGACGCCGCCCAGCGCTGGAAACGTTCGCTCGAGACCAGCCGGTCTCGGGTGGCGAGCCATCGGTCGGTCCAGTTCAATGCGGCATCCATGCAGCGCGGGTCCGTTCAGCCAGTCGTTGATGCGTTCGGTCGGTGCGGGGAGGTGCGATGCGTGCGGCACGCCCCTCGTAACGCACGCCGGCCAATCAAGCGGCGCGTTGAGCGAGTTCCGATGGCAGGAAGCGCTGGGCTTCCATCTGGATCACAGCCTTCAGGCCGGCGGCGCCCGAACAGGCGGGGATCGAATCGACCGCTTCGGCGATCAGCCGGTCCAGGTGGGCCACCGCTGCGGTGACGCCCAGGTGGGCGACCGAGTTCGGACGGCCGAGCCGCTTGTCCTGACCGATCGGCTTGCCCAGTTCGGCCTCGGTCGAACAGACGTCGCGAATATCGTCTGCGACCTGGAACGCCTCGCCCAGGCGCTCGCCCAGCTTGCGCCACGGCAGCGACTCGTGTCCCGCCGCTTCGGCACCGGCCATCGTCGCGGCACCGAACAGTGCGCCGGTCTTGGCCCGCTGGTACTCGGCCAGCGCAACATGCGATTCGCATTCCCACGCCTGGCCGGCGACGATGCCGGAAGGCATGCCGACTGCGCGACCGATGATGTTCATCAGCGGTCCAAGCCGGCGCGGCGAGGTGCCGCAGCCGCGCGCCAGCGTCTGGAAAGCCAGCACGATCAGCGCATCGCCGGCGAGGACTGCCAGCCGCTCGCCGAACGCGCGATGCACCGACGGCTTGCCCCGACGGGTCGGCGCATCGTCGAAGCAGGGCAGGTCGTCATGTACCAGCGACGCGCAGTGCAGCAGTTCGATCGCAGCCGCGGCCGACTCCGCGATCTCGGGGTTGTCTTCGCCGCAGGCGCAGGCGACGGCGAGGGTCAGCCGCGGGCGGATGCGTGCACCACCGGGGAACACCGAATAGCGGATCGCTGCGGCTAGGCGCGGAGGACACCCTGGCTCCTGAGCCTGTGCGACGGCCAGTGCCAGCGATTGTTCGATGGCACAGGACAGCGCCTGCTCGATTCGGTTCATCGGGTCCATTTCCGCTCCTCGGGGATCATTCGGGCACCGGCCGGATGTCCTCCCTGCGGATTCATGGCTTTCGCTACGACGCCGATCCGTCAGGCTGGGTTGTCATCCAGAGTGTCACGTACTTTAGACATGTTGCCCCCGCTGCGTCAATCGGAATCTGGAGATCCCCTGGCGACCATCGCCCGCAGATGCTCCGCCACCTCGGCGGCCCGCTCTTCATGGGCCAGATGGCCCAGCCCGTGCAGTTCGACGATGCGCGTTCCGGGCACGCGATCCCGGATGCGCAGCGCGTCTCCCGGACGCACGGTACGGTCGCTGCTGCCGACCAGCAGCAGCAGCGGGCACGGCAGCCGCGGCAGGTCGCGTTCGAGTGCGTTCAGGTCCCAGCTCGCCATCATGCGCAGGACCCCGGCGACATGACCGGGATTGCGCACCAGCCGTCCGTAGAGGGCGAGACCTTCCGCATCGAGGATCGAACCGGTGCTGCGGATCATGCGTTCGGTCGCCGCCCCGCCAGCCGCACGCCATGCGAACAGCCGGGGCACCAGGGAACTCGCCGCAAGCATTTTCGCGGCCGGCAGGAAGAACTGGCCGGCCAGGCCCTGCAGGGGCAACAGCGCGGCATTGATGCCGGCCAGCACCCGAAGGTCGAGCCGCCCGTCGATGCACATGCGCGCGAGCACCGCTGCCCCGGCCGAATGGCCCAGCGCCCATTCCGGCCGCACGCCGAGCGACAGGTGCAACCGCTCCAGCAGCTGCGACAGCGACGCGGCCATTCCAGGCAGCGACAGGTCGGCATCGGCCGGCGTGCCCGTGAACCCATGTCCCGGCAGGTCGGGTGCAATCACGGTGAAGTGCTCCGCCAGCAGCGGTGCCAGCGAGCGCCATGAATGGCTCGCCGCGCCGGTGCCATGCAGCAGCAGGATCGCCGGGCGTCCGGACGACGGCTCTCCGAGCACCTGCACATGCCAGCGCAGCCCGCCGCACTCGACGAAGCGGCTCGCAAAACGGTTCGGCCAGTCGGCGCCCTCGGTCTCCCAATCGAGCGCCGCGCGGGCCAGGGTCATGGGGCGCGGCCCGGACGCGGACGCGCCGTCCCCGTTTCGCTCGCCACCACCTGCTTCACTGCGCCCGACAGCGCGGCGGAATCCGCGTACGGCAGCGCCAGATAGCGTGCGCCCATTGCAGTGGCGATCTTCTCCGCTGCGGGCTGAGGCCGCGGCCCGGTGTCGATCAGCAGCGCCTGCACCCCGCACAGGCGCAGTTCGTTCGCCGCCTGCAGTGCGTCGGCCTGCGCACGCTCGCGATCCGGCCTGCCATCCCGGGCCAGGTTACCCCGGCCGTCGGTGATCATGATCAGCACGGCACTGTCGCCCTTGCGCCGCACCGAGTCGGCCAGAACGCGCGACGCATCGATGCCTGCCGCCAGCGGCGTGCCTCCACCCCCCGGAAGCCCGGCGAGAGAACGCTTGGCGCGCGTGAGCGACCGCGTCGGCGGCAGCATGATCTCGGCACCCGGACCGCGGAAGGCGATCAGCGCAACCTGGTCTCGCCGCACATAACAGTCGGCCAGCAGCAATTCAACCGCGCCCTTGGCTTCGGCCAGTCGGTTCAGCGCCTGTGATCCGGACGCATCGACCGCGAAGATGGTCGTCGTCTGCGCGCGCTCGCGGTAGCGCTGCACCCGGAAATCGTCGCGCCGCACGTCGATACGCCCGGCGCGCGAAGCACCGCCAGCGGACGACGCCTGGCGTTCGCGCTCGCGCCGGCGCAGCGGCTGCCAGGGCGCGGCCGCACGCAAGGTATCGACCAGTGCCAGCCGCTGTCCGCTGCGCGGATCGCCAGGACGTGATCCTGCCGGCCGGCCGCGGCGCTGGCCGCGCTGCATCGCGCCGGAACGGCCGCCGGCCGAACGCGCGCTCTTCGGCTGCAGGCCGGCCTGCAGGAGTGCGAGCAGTCCGCCCGGGATCGCGGCCTTCACCGCATCGAGCACACGATCGTCGAGCGGCCGATCATCCGCCGGCATGTCGTCATCGGGTGGGGGGTCCTCGTCACGCGCATCTTCCGGTGGCGGCGGAGGCGGCGGGTCTTCCGGCGGCGGCTCTGCTTCGGCTTCCGTTTCCGGATCCGCCGGCATCCGGGTCGCCCGTGGCGCCAGCACCAGCCGGGCCGCCAGCGTCGCGTCTGCCTCGACCACGTGGTCGCGTCCGTCCAGGGCCGCCGCCGCCCTGGCGGCACGCACCGCGGCGATGGTCGTGCGCGGAGAGTCGACGCCCAGCGCCAGCGCCGTTGCGCACAGCGCCTCGAGCAATGCGTCGTCGAGCAGCACCGATGGCAGGCGCTCGCGTGCCGCCGCAACGCATTCCCGATCGGGCGGCGGTTCGATCGCCTCGCGCAACGGCAGGTCGCCGAGATCGACCAGGAACGCGAGCCGTTCGACCAGCGTTGCCGGCACCGACTCGTCGTCGTGCGCGCTTTCGTCGAGCGCGACCACGCCGAAACGGGTCGGCAGCAGGGTGCTGAAGCCGTCGCGCTCGATGCGGATCTCGCCATGGTCCAGCGCGGCGGCGATCTTCGCCGCGACCCCGGTCTCGATGCGCTCGGCCATGGCCACCAGTGCGACGCCGCCATCGACTTCCGCGAGCAGGCCGCGCTCGGCTACCGGCCGGCCTGCATTGAGCGTCGCTGCAAGGTCGAGGCCACCGAGCAGCCGGCCATCGCCGATCTGCAGCGGGACACGCCGCACCGGCGCCGATGGCGGCAGCGCCTCGCGCAGCGCATGCAGCCAGCGATCGCGCACCGGGCCGGCGCGCGCGCGCAGCAGCACCCCGCCCAGGCCATGGGGATCGACGGCGAACAGCGCCAACGCATCCATCGAATCGGCCCACGGACTGCGCGCGGCCGGGCGGGCCGGCGCGCCGTCCGGGGAAGACACACCCGCCTGGCCGGGAACGGCTGTGCGCGGCACCTGCGCCGGCCCGGGCATCGCTCAGGCCCCGAAATGCTCGGCGATCGCGCGTTCGATCCGGCTCGCCGACCCCGCGTCCTCCAGCGGATTGCGCCGCAGGCGGTGCCGCAGCGCAGGCGCCGCGACGCGCTTCAGGTGACTGTCGTCGACCGCCCGGTCGCCCTCGAATGCGGCCAGCGCGCGCGCCGAGCGCATCAGCGTCAGCTCACCGCGCAGACCGTCAGTGCCCAGTGCCATGCACAGCGCGGCGGCCTGCTCGAGCACACGGTCGGGCACCTCGACCTCGGCCAAGTGGCCGCGCGCCGCCGTGAGCCTGCGCCGCAGCTTCGCGTCTTCCTTCTCCCACGCGGCAATGAACGCCGCGGGATCGCGCTCAAACGTATCGCGCCGGCGCACGACTTCGATGCGCGTGGGCAGGTCGGTCGGCGTCTTGACCTCGACCGACAGCCCGAACCGGTCGAGCAGCTGCGGGCGCAGCTCGCCTTCCTCGGGGTTGCCGCTGCCGACCAGCACGAAGCGCGCCGGATGCCGGATCGACAGCCCTTCGCGCTCGACCACGTTCTCGCCGGAGGCGGCGACGTCGAGCAGCAGGTCGACCAGGTGGTCTTCCAGCAGGTTGGCCTCGTCGATGTAGAGGAAGCCACGGTTCGCGCGCGCCAGCAGCCCGGGCTCGAACGCTTTCTGCCCGTGCGCCAGCGCCCGCTCGAGGTCGAGCGCACCGACGACACGGTCTTCGGTGGCGCCCAGCGGCAGGTCGACGACCGGCACCGGCACCGCATGACTCCTGGGCCCGGCGGCAGGCTTCGCCGCGATGGCCGCCTTCGACTTCGACGCGGCCGCAGGCTTGCCCGCCGTGCCGTCGCATGCGCCGCACAGGCCGGCCACCTTCGCGGGATCGCAGCCGTAAGGGCATCCGACTACCGCACGCATCGTGGGCAGCAGCGCAGCAAGTGCCCGCACGGCCGTCGACTTGCCGGTGCCGCGGTCGCCGAAGATCAGTACCCCGCCGACCGATGGGTCGACCGAAGCGATCAGCAGCGCGAGCTTCATCTCGTCCTGGCCGACGATCGCGGAAAACGGAAACACTGCAGCCATGCGCGGGCCCTGATCCTGTCGGTTGGTGGCCCGGCATTGTAGAGCAGCACCGCAGCAGCGGCCACGGCGACCCGGTGGTTTCGCCACGGACCGCGTCAATGGAGTGCATCATTGCCCGGCCAAGACACCTTCAGCCACACCATGAATCCATCGGAAACGGTATCCGCACGCATCGCCGGACATGTCGCCGGACTGCAGTACGACCGCCTGCCGGCCAGCATCGTCGACCACGCAAAACTGATCATGCTGGACACGCTGGCGGTGGCCTGGGCGGGCTCGGATGCACCGGGCTGCCGCGAGGTGCACGGGCTGTTCGCCGCCGATGGCGGTGCACCGCAGGCGACCTGCTGGGCGTTCGGCGGCAGGCTGCCGGCAGCCGAGGCCGCCTTCATCAATGGCGGGACGGCAGCCGCGCTCGACTACGACAGCTTCGGGCGCGATGCGCCGGTCCACACCAATATCGTGATCCTGCCGGTCGCGCTGGCCATGGCCGAGTCGCTGCACGCATCGGGGCGCGACTTCCTGTGCGCCCTGGTCGCCGGCAACGACCTGGTCTGCCGGATCGCCGCCTCGCTCACGCCGCCGCATCGCGGCTTCGCCTACACATCGGTGATCACCGTGCTCGGCGCCGCCGCGGTCGCCGCGCGCCTGATGCGCCTGGACGCGACCACGACCCGCCATGCGCTGGGCCTAGCCTTCCAGCAGGCGGGCGGTACCCAGCAGGCGAACCTCGAACCGGCGCTGGCCAAGCGGCTGCTGTCGGCCTTCCCGGCGCGTGCGGGCATCCTGGCCGCGCGGCTCGCCGCGCAGGGGATCACCGCTCCGTCGGAGGTCTTCGAGGGCAGGCTCGGCTTCCATGCGCTGTACCAGCCCGGCGATCCGCAGCGCCTGCTCGACGGGCTCGGCCAGCGCTTCATGAGCGATGCGGTGTCCATCAAGGGCTTTCCCAGCTGCAGTTGCAACCATGCCGCGATCGCCGGCATGCTGGCGCTGGTCGCGGAGCATGGCCTCGAGGCCGACGATATCGAATCGGTAGAAGTCGCCGCCAGTCCCTACATCGTGCAGCTGGTCGGCGCTCCGTACGAGCCGGGCGACGACCCTCAGGTCAGCGCCCAGTTCAGCATCCGCTATTCGGTGGCCTGTGCGGTACTGCGCGGCCGCCTCGGGCTGGCCGAGATCGAGCTCGACGCGGCACTCGATCCGGCGCTGCGCGCGTTCGCCGCGAAGGTGACCACGCGCCCGGAGCCTTCGTTCACCGGTACCCGTGCGCCGGTCGTGCTGCGCGTGGCGAGTCGCCGCCACGGCCTGCTCGAGCGCAGGGTCGACCATGTCCCGGGCAGCGCGGAAGCGCCACTGGGCCCGGCGGCGATCGATGCGAAGTTCGACGAATGCTTCGCGCGCGGCGTACGCCCGCTCGACCCGCTGCGCACACGAATGCTGCGCGAGCGGGTCGCCGGACTGGAGGCCATCGATGACCTGTCGACGTTCTTCGATGGCATCTGCGCCGACTGAACAGACAACCCCGACCCGAGGAAGATGATCATGGCCATGCCTGTGCCCCGCAGCGCGCGCACCGACCGGTGCAGCCACGTCCCACCCAGCGCCACCAGCGCCGCCCTGGCTGCCCTGCTGGCTTTCGCGGCCGCAGGCTGCGCGACGCCCGCCGCACCCGTGAACGCACCGGTCCCCGTATCGGCCGCAGCCTCGGCCGCCAGACCGACCGCCGCCGCCAGCGTAGCCGGCACGGCTACCTACCGGGAACGCATGGCCTTGCCCCCGGACGCCGTGTTCGAAGCGACCATCGAAGACATCTCGAAGCCCGGTGCGCCAGCGGTCATCCTTGGCAGGACCGAGGTCACCTCGTTCCAGGTCCCGGTGTCGTTCACGATTCCTTATGACCCGGCGAAGCTCGACCCGCGCGCGCGCTATTCGGTACGCGCGCGGATCCTGGTCGAAGGCCGTCTGTGGTTCACCTCGGACACCGTCCATCCGGTACTGCGCGACGCCGGCGACACCCGGGTGGAGATCGTGATGCGCCGGGTGGCTTCGGCGCCCTGATGCCGCATCCACGCCGGCGCTGACACCGGCACCCACGATGCCTCAGTTGGGTTTCAACCCGACCTGCTTCGCGATCTTTCCCCAGACCTGCATTTCGCGCCGGATGAATGCGTCGAACTCCGCCGGCGTGTCCCCGACCGGAATCGCGCCCTGTGCGCCCAGCCGTTCGGCAAGATCCGGCGACTTCACGATGCGGGCGACCTCGCGGCCGAGGCGGTCGAGCACGTCCTTCGGGATCCTGGCCGGCGCAAACACGCCGTACCACTCGTAGGTGTCGTACTTCGGCAGGCCGGACTCGGCGAAGGTCGGGGTGTCGGGCATCCCGGGCGAGCGCTTGGCGGCCGTGGTCGCGATCGCCTTCAGGCGTCCGGTCTTGATGTGCTGGAGCACACCGGGCGGGCCACTGATCAGGAGCTGTATCTGGCCGGCAATCAGGTCGGCGATCGCCGGTGCGCCACCCTTGTACGGAATGTAGGTCACGTCGATGCCCGCCATCACCTTCAGCATCTCGACCGACAGGTGGCCGGAGGTGAGTTGCCCGGGCACGCCGTAGTTGAGCGCGCCGGGGCGCGACTTCGCGTACGCGATGAATTCCTTCAGGGTAGAAGCCGGCACAGACGGATGCACCGTCAGCACGCCCGGCACGATCGCCATGTTCGACACCGGGGTGAAGTCGCGCAGGGTGTCGTACGGCAGATCCTTCATGACGAACGGATTCACCACATGCGGGGTCAGCAGCGTACCGACCGTGTGGCCGTCAGGTGCAGCGCGCGCGATGATGTCGCTCGCGATCACGAAGGCTCCGCCCGGCCGGTTGTCAACCAGCACGGGCTGCCCGACCGACTCGGCGAGGCGTTGCGCGACCAGGCGCGAGATCAGGTCATTGGTGCTGCCGGGCGGCACGGCGACAATCCAGCGCATCGGTCGCGACGGAAATGCCTGCGCTGACGCCGACTGCGCGATGAACAGTCCGGACAGGGCGAGCGCTGACGCGGCGAACAGAGCCGTGCGGCAGAACGGGTTACGCATGATTCCTCCTGGGGATCGGCCGTCCGGGTCATGCCGGGCGGTGGGTCCGTTGCGCCCTCGCGCGTCGGACCTCGAGTCTTCTGCACCGGGAGCGGTCCCGACGCCGGGATGGAATGTACCAAGCGCAGCACAGGCCGTACACTTCGGGCTCCCCGGACCGATCCAGGAAGCCAGTGCACCGAAACCCGCCGAACACATCGCGCGACCCGTTTGCCACCGGCGAAATGGGCGTGCCGGCCATCCTGCGCACCGCGTTCGGCGGACGCTTCGTGGGTGTGATGGACCTGTCGCGCGACGACCGTGGGTTCTCGCTGATCGCCGCGCCGACCCGCTGCATCCGCCGCGGCGACGTGCATGAGCTGATCGTCACCGACGAGGCGGCTGCGGCACCCGGCAGCACGGTGCAGCGCTGCCGGTTCCTCGGCTTCGCGGAGTTCGAGAGCGCCGGCGTGCTGGTCCGCGGCGACGCCGTGGCCATCGACGGCCACGAGGTCGGGACGGTGGTCGGATTCGACGAGTGCCACTTCCCCAACCACCTCAACATCGTGCTGCAGGCCGCCGATGCGCGCACCGGCATCCAGCTCGGGCTGCGGCCCGGCGCGCTGCTGCAGATACGACCGAGCAGCGGCCACCACCTGGCAGACATCCCCGCCGACACGGACTGACGATGATCGAACCCCTGATGCAGTACGCCGGCCGGGTGGCCGTGCAACTGAAGGCCCGCGGCCAGACGATCGCCGTAGGCGAATCGGCAGCCGGCGGGCTGATCACCGCCGCACTGCTGGCCGTGCCCGGGGCCTCGGCCTACTGCCGGGGCGGGCTGGTGATCTATACCCGCAACGCGCTGGTGTCGCTGAAGGCGGTCGACCTCGATCGGCTGGCCACGATGCGCGCATCGACCGAAGCCTATGCATGCTTCGAGGCGCAGACGCTGCGCAGCCACTTCGAGACCGACTGGGGCCTGGGCGAGACCGGTGCGGCCGGCCCCACCGGCAACAAGTACGGCGACGCCGCCGGCCATGTCTGCGTAGCGGTCGCAGGGCCGGGACTCGGCCCGACGACCGGCGCGATCGGCGAGCGCTCGCGCACCCTCGAGACCGGCAGTACCGACCGGCTCGGAAACATGCAGGCGTTCGCAGCGGCCGCGCTGCTCCTGCTGGCCGAGACGCTGGAAGGTCTGCCACCCGCGCGCTGAATTCCGGCACCATGAGCAGACGATGAAGGACGCGAAGCGGGTGCTGCCCCATGGCGTGATGCACGAGAAACTCGCCGCGTATCCGTTCACCACCGCACAGCGCACGACCATAGACCGTGGCAACGCGCTGCGCATCCTACCGTCGCTGAAGGGAAAGCTCGCATGAAATCCTGCTGGATCGTCACCCGTGACCACAAGGCCGTCCTCGAATACCGCGAGGTACCCGTACCGCAACCGAAGCCGGGCGAAGTCATCATCGAGGTGCATGCCTCTGCACTGAACCGCGGCGAACTGGTCGTCGGCGGTGCGGTGCATGGCGGGCCGGAGAAGATCGGCGGCAACGAGGCGGCCGGCATCGTGCATGCGATCGGCGCCGGCGTCACCAACTGCAAGCCGGGGGACAAGGTGTTCGGCCGTTCACGCGGCGGCTTCGCCGACTACGCGACCCTCGACGCCGCGCAGGTGATGCCGATGCCGTCGCGCCTGAACTGGCAGCAGGCGGCAGCTATCCCGATCTCCTATATCACCGCCTACGAGATGCTCTACCCGCCCTACGGTCGGCTGGCGAAGGACGAGTGGCTGCTGATCACCGGCGTGTCGGCGGGCGCGGGCGTGGCCTGCGTGCAGCTGGCGAAGCTGCTCGGGGCGAAGTCGATCGGCACCTCCGGCTCGGCCGCCAAGCTCGAACGCATCAAGGCGCTGGGCCTGGACGTCGCGATCAATACCCGCGGCGCCGACTTCGCCGCGAAGGTGATGGAGGCCACCGGTGGCCATGGCGCCGACCTCGCGGTCAACCTGGTCGGCGGCACGCAGTTTGCCGAGTGCGTGCGTGCGGCGGCACGCAAGGGCCGGATCGCGGTAGTCGGCTATGTCGACGGCGCGCTCAGCGCCGAGATCGACCTCGGTGCAGTGCACGCCGGCCGGCTGGAGATCTTCGGCATCTCGAACGCGAAGCTGACCCGTGAAGAGAAGGCGGCCGCAGCTGCCGGCTTCGCGCGCGACGTGATGCCGGCGATAGCGGCCGGTGCCTTCGACCCGGTGATCGACCGCGAGTTCGGCTTCGACGAGATCCCGGCTGCGCGCGACTGCATGGAATCGAGCGCGATGGTGGGCAAGATCGTGGTCCGGGTGCGCTGAGCGTGCCGGCGCCATCGCAGGCGGGCGGCACCGCATCCCTCGCGCGGGTACGCGCATGGATCGATGCCGCGTCGAAAGTGACGGTACTCACCGGCGCCGGTATCTCGACCGAGTCCGGGATCCCCGACTTCCGCGGGCCGCAAGGCGTGTGGACCACCAACCCGAAGGCGGAGAAGCTGTCCGACATCCGCTACTACGTCGCGGATCCGGAGGTGCGTCAACTGGCCTGGCAGAGCCGGCTCGCGCATCCCGCCTGGGCGGCGTCGCCCAACCGCGGCCATCAGGCCCTGGCGGCACTCGAGGCGCGCGGCAAGCTGCATGCGCTGATCACCCAGAACATAGACGGGCTGCACCTGAAGGCCGGCAATTCGCCGGAGAAGGTGATCGAAGTTCACGGTACCGTGCTGTTCGTCGTCTGCCTGCAATGCGACTGGCGCGGTCCGATGACGGAAGTGGCGGAACGGCTGCGCGCCGGCGAGGCAGATCCGCCGTGCACCGAATGCGGCGGCATCCTGAAGAGCGACACCATCTCGTTTGGCCAGTCGCTGAAGCCGGGCGTGATGGAGCGCGCGATGCGCTGCGCCCAGGAGTGCGACCTGATGCTGGCGGTGGGCTCGACACTGCAGGTCTATCCGGTCGCCGGCGTGGTGCCGGTCGCGAAGCAGTTCGATGCGAAGCTGGTGATCGTCAACGCACAGCCGACGCCCTTCGACGACATCGCCGACGCGGTGATCGCGGGGTCCATCGGCGAGGTACTGCCAGCGATCTGCGGCGGTTGAAACCGGAGATGGACCTGGGTCAGGCGCCGAAGGTGAACCGGCTGCCGATATTCGGATGCACCAGCTCCTCGGCGCCGTGCCCGGCGACGGCGCATGCATGACCACTGACGGACCGCTCGACCTGAAGCAGCGATTGCCGAAGACTGCTGTCTGCAGACACGGTGCCTCAGCGCGAAACGCCAGGCGGCGGCATCGAAGGTAGAGGCAGCCGCCCCTAGTTGGAGGGCAGCACGGGCCGGGTGGTACCGGAAACGGCGGCGACCACCCTGGGCAGGTACAGGTGCAGCAGGACACCTCGCACGCCGAGGAAGGTCGCGACGGCAGCCCACAGGCCGGCATTTCCGAACAGCGGCATCGCCAGGTGCAGCACCGCAAGGTAGCCGACGAACGCAACGACCACGGTGTTGCGCATGATCCGGGTACGCGTCGCGGCGAGGTAGACGCCGTCGTACATGTACGCCCAGACCGACACCAGCGGGATCAGTACCGGCCACCAGAGATACTCGGCCGCGGCAGCCCTCACCTCGGGAATGCTGGTCATCAGTGCGATGATCGCCGTGCCGAACAGGGCATAGACCAGCATGGTCAGCAGCCCCACGACGCCGGCCCACAGGAACACCCTGCGCCGGCCCTGCCGGAATCCGGCGGCGTCGCGCCGGCCGACCGCCTCGCCCAGGATCGTCTCGGCCGCATGGGCGAAACCATCGAGCCCGAACGAGGTGAACACCAGGAACAGGTACAGCACCTGGTTGGCCGCCAGCGGCAGGTCGCCGAGCTCGGCGCTCTTCGCCATGAAGATCGCCACCACAGACACCACGCACAGCGTGCGCAGCACGATGTCGCCGTTGATCGCGACCATCCGCCGCAGGCGCGCGGGATCGAACAGCGGACTGGCGGCGCCGCCGGCGGGCAGCGTACGCAGGGTACGACGCACGTAGAACAGCCCCACGGCAAGCCCGGCGTACTCCGCGACCAGGGAAGCGACCGCCACCCCGGCCACCCCCATCCCGAAGCCGAATACGAACAGCAGGTCGAGCACGATGTTCGTGCCATTGGTGAACAGCAGTATCACCAGCGGCGTGCGCACATTGCGCAGGCCGTACATCCAGCCGATGATCGCGTAGGTGCCAAGCACGGCCGGCAATGCCCAGACGCGGATCAGGAAGTATTCGCGCGCGTAGCGCTCGACCTGCGGGCTTGCCTCGATCGCCCAGAACGCCAGGGCGAGGATCGGCAACTGCAGCGCAACCAGCGTGGCGCCGACCACCGCGGCGAGCAGCAATGCGCGCGCCAGCATCATCCGAACCTCGCCATGGTCGCCGGCGCCGCGCGCCTGCGCGGTCGGACCGGTGGTCCCCATGCGCAGGCAGTTGAACAGGTGGTAGATGAAATTGAACAGCATCGCGCCGATCGCGACGGCGCCCATGTAGTGCACTTCGCCGATGTGTCCGACCACCGCAGTGTCGACTGCGCCCAGCAGCGGCACCGAGATGTTGGCGAGGACGATCGGACCGGCCATCGCCCATACCTGGCGATGGGTGACCGGTCCAGCCGTACCGCCCGTACCGCCCGTGCCGCCGGGCACCGGGCCGGCGGGAGGAACGCTCAGCGCGCGTCCCCTGCAGCCAGTGCCCGCTCGAGCACGCGCGCCACATGGACCGCGCCGCGCTGCGCGCCATCGCGGATCTGGTGCCGGCAGCTCGTGCCGTCGGCGACCAGCAGCGCATCCTTCGACGCCGCACGCATCTTCGGCAGCACCGACAGCTCGCCGATCTTCATCGACGTCTCGTAGTGCTCGGCCTCGTAGCCAAAACCGCCGGCCATGCCGCAGCAGGTGGACTCGATCGTCTCGACCGACAGCCCGGGCACCAGCTTCAGCACCCGCTCGACCGCCGGCATCGCATCGAAGGACTTCTGGTGGCAGTGGCCATGCAGTACGGCCTTCGTCTGCTCGATCGCCTTCAGCGGCAACTGCAGGCGGCCGGCCGACAGCTCGTTCGCGAGGAACTCCTCGAACAGGAAGGCCGCTGCACCGACCGGGCCGGCCTCGGACTTCGGCAACATCGACTGCCATTCGTCGCGCAGGCCGAGAAGGCAGGACGGCTCGAGGCCGACCACCGGGACGCCGCGCTCGACGAAGGGCTTGAGTGCATCGAGCGAACGTCGTGCCTCGGCTTTCGCTTCATCCACCAGGCCAGCGGAGAGGAAGGTGCGACCGCAGCACAGCGGCCGGTCGCCGTCGGCTGCCTTCGCAGTGTGGACCGTGTAGCCGGCAGCCTGCAGCACCGCGACCGCCGCGCGTGCGTTCTCGGGCTCGAAGTAGCGGTTGAAGGTGTCGACCAGCAGGACGACTTCGCGACCCGTGGCCGCTGCTAAGGCAGCACCCTTGCCATTGGCGGCCACCTCGGCGTCGCGGAACGGCTGGCCGTGCCAGATCGGCAGCGAACGCTTCGCGCTCAGGCCGGTGAACTTCTCCGACAAGGCAGCCATCCCAGGCAGCACATTGCGCAGGTTCATCACCCCGGAGAAGCGTGAGGCCAGCGGCGCATAGCGCGGCAGGAATGCGATCAGCCTGTCGCGCAGGGTCAGGCCGTGCTTCTTCTTGTAGTGGCCGAGGAACTCGATCTTCATTTTCGCCATGTCGACGCCGGTCGGGCATTCGCGCTTGCAGCCCTTGCACGACACGCACAGCTCCATCGTGCGGTACATCTCTTCCGACGTGAAGGCATCCGGGCCGAGCTGGCCCGAGATCGCCAGGCGCAACGTGTTGGCGCGGCCACGGGTCAGGTGCTGCTCGTCGCCGGTCGCGCGATACGACGGGCACATCGTGCCGGCATCGAACTTGCGGCAGTGGCCGTTGTTGTTGCAGGCCTCGATCGCCTTGGAGAAGCCGGCGCTTCGCGCACCGGGCGCGTCGGAGTCCTCGGTGGCGTCGCGCCAGTCGAGCGCGGTCTCGATCGGATCAGACGCATAGCCGGGCTTGAAGCGGTACAGCGTGCGATCGTCCTGCTTCGGCGGGCGCACGATCTTGCCCGGGTTGAGCAGGCCGCGCGGGTCGAACAGGTCCTTCACCTCCTCGAACGCACGGGTGAGCTTAGAGCCGTAGAACGGCTCGATCCATTCCGAGCGCACCAGGCCGTCGCCATGCTCACCGGAGTAGGCGCCCTTGTACTCGCGCACCAGCGCCATCGCCTCCTCGGCGATCGCGCGCATCTGAACCGCACCCTCGCGCCGCATGTCGAGGATCGGCCGCACGTGCAGGCAGCCGACCGACGCATGCGCGTACCAGGTGCCGGTGGTGCCGTTGCGATGGAACACCTCGGTCAGGCGAGAGGTGTAGTCGGCGAGATGCTGCAGCGGGACTGCGCAGTCCTCGATGAAAGACACCGGTTTGCCGTCGCCCTTCATGGACATCATGATGTTCAGGCCGGCCTTGCGGACGTCCCAGAGTTCCTTCTGCAGCCTGGCATCGGTGATCTCGACCACGCCACCGGGCAGGCCGAGCTGGTCGGCCATCAGCTCGCCGAGCTGCTTGAGACGGCGCAGGTTCTCGGCCTGGTTCTCGGGCGAGCCATCACCGGCGAACTCCACCAGCAGGATCGCGTCCGGGTCGCCCTTCACGCAGCGGTCAACGATCGGCAGGAAGGCCGGGTTGGAGCGTGCCAGGGCGATCATCGTGCGGTCGACCGCCTCCACCGCGACCGGGCCCAGCTTCACGATGTGCTGCGCGGCATCCATCGCCTGGCGGAAGGTCGGGAAGTGGCAGACGCCGAGCGCCTTGTGCACCGGCAGCGGGGAGAGCTTGAGCTTGATCCGGCGCGAATAGGCGAGCGTACCTTCGGACCCAACCAGCAGGTGGGCCATGTTGGAACCCGGCTGCACCAGCCGATTCAGGTTGTAGCCGGCGACGTTGCGGATCACGTCCGGATAACGGAACTCGATCTCCTCCAGCTCGCGCTTGACGATCGACTGCACGCGGTCGTACAGGCCGCGCTGGACCGGATGCGATGGTGCGGATTCGTCGAACATGAACGCATCGCCGGCGGCCGTGAGCGCCTCGACCGCGAGCACGTTGTCGACCATGTTGCCGTAGTGGATCGAGCGCGAGCCGCAACTGTTGTTGCCGGTCATGCCGCCGATGGTCGCCTGCGCGCTGGTGGAGACGTCGACCGGATACCAGAGGCCGTGCGGCTTGAGCCATGCGTTCAGGTGGTCGAGCACGATGCCCGGCTGCACCCACACCGTCCGCGCGTCCTTGTCGAACTCGAGCACCTGGTTCACATGGCGCGACAGGTCGATCACCAGCGCTGCGCCGACGGTCTGGCCGCACTGCGACGTGCCGCCGCCGCGCGGCATCACCGGAATGCCCTGGTCGAGCGCGATGCGGAAGGCGGTCTCGGCATCGCGCTCGTTCTTCGGGATCACCACGCCGACCGGGTCGACCTGGTAGATCGACGCGTCGGTCGAATAGCGGCCGCGCGAGAAGCGGTCGAACAGCACGTCGCCTTCGATCTCGCGCCGGAGCAGGTCGGCCAATGCGCCGTCGCCGCGGCGCGGGTGGAAGTGGACGGTGAATTCCTGGGGCTTTGCGGGTGCGTTCATGCGGATGCCTGCGTTCGAAGGTCGGGACTCAGGTGCCCTGCGCGGGCGGCTCGTCCCCGGGAGCCTGGCTGGCGATCATCGCCTCGACCAGAGCCTGCGCCTCTTGCGCGCCGGACACGGCATAGCGGCGATTGAAGATGAAGAAGGGCACGCCCTGGACGCCGATGCGCCGGGCCTGCAGGTCGGCGTCATCGATCGCGCGCAAGGCATCCGGGTCTGCGAGGTGGGCGCGGGCGCGCTTCGGGTCGAGGCCGGCGCGTTCGGCGACTTCGACCAGCGTATCGATGTCGGTGAGGTCGCGGCCGTCGATGAAGTAGGCGCGCATCATCGCTTCCTTGACCGCAGGCTGCACGCCGAGTTCACCGGCCAGGGCGATCAGCGCATGGGCGGCCTTCGTGTTCGGCTGGCGCACGATGCGGTCGAATTCGAAGTCGATGCCGACACTTTTCCCCACGCCGGACACGCGCGCGTACACCTCGGAGCTGGGGCGACCGCCCCATTTGCGCGCGACATAGTCGGCACGCAGCATCCCCTCGGGAGGCAGGTCGGGGTTCAGCTGGAACGGGTGGAAGCTGACCTTCGGCGGCGGCGCGTCGGGCTTCGCCTGCGCGTACAGCTCGAGCGCCGCTTCCAGCCGGCGCTTGCCGATGTAGCACCACGGGCAGACCACGTCGGAGACCACCTCGATGGTCAGCGGTTCCATGGCGTCGATATCCGTTTCCATCAGCCTGCCTCCGCTTTGACCTGCTGGGCCTCGAGCGCATCGAGCACCATCACCAGCTTGTGCGCGAGGTGGTCGCGCAGGATCGAGCCCAGCCGCGCACCGTCGCGCGCGCCCAGTGCCTCGAGCATCGTTTCGTGTTCGCGCACCGCCTGCTGCCAGCGCTCGCCCGAGAGGTTTGCCATGTAGCGCACCCGCTGCACCTTCGCGTTCAGTGCACGCCAGGACTGCACCAGGGTCGCGTTGCCGGTGAACTCGACCAGGCGCGCATGGATGTCCTGGTTGCAGCGGAAGTAGGCTGCGAGGTCGCCACGAACCTGGTGCAGCACCATCTGATAGTGCAGCGCGCGGATCTCCGCGACCTGCGTGTCGGTCGCCTGCGCGCACACCAGTTCCCCCGCCAGTGCCTCGAGCGCGCCAAGCACCAGGAAGACTTCCCGGACGCGCGGCGCATCGATCAGGGCCACGAACGCGCCGCGATTGGGCTGCAGTTCCACCAGGCCCTCGGACGCCAGAAACTTGATCGCCTCCCGCAGCGGCGTGCGCGAGATGCCAAGCCGCTCGGCCAGCACCCGCTCGTTCAGCTTCATCCCGGGCGCGAGTTCGCCCTGGAT
The DNA here is from genome assembly GCA_947458265.1 of Betaproteobacteria bacterium. Lineage (GTDB taxonomy): Bacteria > Pseudomonadota > Gammaproteobacteria > Burkholderiales > CAIKXV01 > CAIKXV01. The sequence goes on along the minus strand of CANGYF010000001.1, from coordinate 38,717 downwards.
GATCATGTCGCGCAGGCGATCGATGCCGGCCACATGCAACAGGCGACGCTCGACGGGCAAGGGAACGGTATCCATCCTCAGAACCTATCCCGATTGCATGCAAAATGCAATCCACCGTCAACCCGCGCAAATCCGGGTCAGACACGAATTTTCAACGTGGGTCCTTGGGGCCTGACCCTCCTGCCTGACCGCTGGTGCTGACGCCGGAGTCTGACCCTATCTTCCGGAAATCCGTGTCTGACCCGGATTTTGGGTTGACTTTGCATACAATCGTGCCTAATGTCTGGGTCCCAATTTCGAAGTTCGTTCGAGGAGAGTTCGATGCCCACCCCCGCCGGCCGCCATTTCCTGCAGATCCCGGGTCCGTCGAACGTGCCGGACCGGGTCCTGCGCGCGATCGACCGGCCGACGATCGATCATCGGGGGCCGGAGTTCCAGCAACTGGGGCTGGAGGTGCTCGCGGGGCTGAAGACCATCTTCCGCACCGAGCATCCGGTGATCATGTTCCCGGCCTCGGGCACCGGCGCCTGGGAAGCGGCGCTGGTGAACACGCTGTCACCTGGCGACAAGGTGCTGATGTACGAGACGGGCCAGTTCGCGTCGCTGTGGAAGGCCATTGCCGACCGTCTCGGCCTGGTGCCGGAGTTCCTCGCGGTGGGCGACGACTCGTGGCGGCGCGGTGCCGACGCGGCGGCGATCGAGGCGCGGCTTGCATCGGACCACAAGCACGAGATCAAGGCGGTCTGCGTCGTGCATAACGAGACCTCGACCGGCGTCACCTCGAACATCCCGGAAGTGCGCAAGGCGATCGACCGCGCCGGGCATCCGGCGCTGCTGGTGGTCGACACCATCTCCGGCCTGGGCTCGATCGACTACCGCCATGACGCCTGGGGCGTGGACATCACCGTCGCCGGATCGCAGAAGGGCATGATGCTGCCGCCCGGCCTGTCCTTCAACGCGGTGTCGCCGAAGGCGCTCGAAGCGACCAAGGGCTCGAAGCTGCCGAAATCGTTCTGGAGCTGGCAGGAGATGCTCGGCCCGAACCGCAACGGCTTCTTCCCTTACACGCCGTCGACCAACCTGATGTACGGCCTGCGCGAGGCGATCGCGATGATGCACGAGGAGGGGCTGGACAACGTGTTCGCCCGCCACCAGCGGCATGCGGAAGCCACGCGGCGTGCGGTGCGCGCCTGGGGACTGGAGATCCAGTGCCTGAACGAGGCAGAGCACTCACCGGTGCTGACCGCGGTGCGCATGCCCGACGGCCATGACGAGGCGGCGTTCCGCAAGGTCGTGCTGGAACACTTCGACATGTCGCTCGGCAGCGGCCTGGGCAAGGTCGCCGGCAAGGTGTTCCGTATCGGCCACCTCGGCGATTTCAACGACCTGACCCTGGTCGGCACGCTGGCCGGCGTCGGCATGGGGCTGGAGATCGCCGGCATCCCGCACACCAGGGGCGGCGTCACCGCGGCGATGAACTACCTGGCCGAAGCGCACAAGGCCGCCCCGGCGGGAACCTTCGTCACCCGCAGCTGAGGACACGACCGGGAACGCGCCGACGACGCAACTTCGCGCACGCGCGTTCCCGCGGAGGAACAACGACATGGCGACCACGCCCGCAGGCGGGACGACCCCGCGCCCCCGGAACATCCTGTTCATCACCTCCGACCAGCAGCGCGGCGACTGCTTCGGCTTCGAGGGCCGCAAGGTGAAGACGCCGCACCTCGACCTGCTCGCACGCCAGAGCACGCGCTTCTCGTCCTGCATCACGCCGAGCAACGTCTGCCAGCCCTCGCGCGCGTCGATCCTCACCGGCCTGCTGCCGATGAACCACCGCGTATGGGACAACGGCATCGACCTCGCCCCCGCGATCGGCGCCGCCGGTTTCGGCGGCCGCTTCGCAAAGGCCGGATACGCCACCGGCTTCATCGGCAAGGCGCACTTCGCGACCAAGCACACCTTCGAGCCGACCGGCACGCCCGAATGCGAGTTCAGCATGAAGGACTACCCGCCCGGCTGGGCCGGCCCGTACATGGGTTTCGAGCATGTGGAACTGGTGGTCGAAGGACACAACCGCACCCTGCCGCAGAAGCCGCCCGGCGGCATGGCCTACGAGCGCTGGTACTACGGCGACGGCCTCGGCGACTGGAAGAACGCGCTGTACGAAACCCACCTCGCGCCGGACGTCGGTGCCGCGCAGACCTGGCACTCTGCGCTGCCACCCGCCTTCCACAACTCGACCTGGGTCGGCGACCGCACGATCGAGTTCATGCGTACAAACAAGGACAAGCCCTTCGTCTGCTGGGCCTCGTTCCCCGACCCTCACCACCCGTTCGATGCTCCCGAACCCTGGAGCCGGATGCACCACCCGGACGAGGTCGACCTGCCGTTCCACCGCACGCGCGACCTCGAGCGCCGGCCCTGGTGGCACAAGGCGAGCCTCGAAGGCAAGCCGCAGCTCACGCGCCCGGACATGGTCGCGCATCGCGAGAAGGGCTCGCGCGTACCGGCGCAGACCGACGAGCAGATGCGGCACATGATCGCCAACTACTACAGCATGATCTCGCTGATCGACCACAACGTCGGCCGCATGATGATTGCGCTGCACGACATGGGCCTCGCCGAGGACACGCTGGTGATCTACACCACCGACCACGGCGACTGGCTCGGCGACCACGGCCTGATCCTCAAGGGCCCGATGATGTACGAAGGGCTGCTGCGGGTCGGCTACATCGCGCGCGGGCCGGGCATCCCGCAAGGCAGCGTGGTGGACGATCCGGTCTCGACGCTCGACACGGCAGCGACGCTCTACGACTACTGCGGCCTCGACGCCGGCCGCGAACTGCAGGGCCGCAGCCTGCGCCCGCTGATCGAAGGCAAAGGCAGCCGCGACTTCGCCTACAACGAATGGAAGCTGCACCCGTCACGCACCGGCCTCTCGCTCGACCTGCGCTGCGTACGCACGAAGACCGCCAAGCTCACGCTGGAGCTCGGCTCCGGCGCCGGCGAGCTGTACGACCTGGCGACCGACCCGCACGAGATGGACAACCTGTTCGGCGATGCCGGCCACGTACGGCTGCAGCGCGAGCTGACCGACATGGCAATGAGTCGGCCGCGCGACTGGCAAGAGCCGCTGCCGGAGCCGGTAGGGATGGCATAATCCGCTACCCGATCACGGCGGGACAGCGTATCGCAGAGTGCGCGTCCAGGCCTGTCATGAGCCGATGCCGGACAGGGCTGGCCGGCGCCCAGGAGGAATGGAAATGTCACGAGCACTGTCCGCCGCAGGTTTTGCTGCCGCCTGCACGATCGCACTTGGCAGCGCTCCGGCGCTCGCACAGGGCAAGGGGCCGGGTGGCTACCCGCTTAAGCCGATCCGCTTCCTGGTCCCGTTCGCTCCCGGAGGCACTACCGACCTCGTTGCCCGGCTGGTCTCGCAGCGCCTGAGCGACGAGCTCGGCCAGCAGCTGGTGGTCGACAACCGCGGCGGTGCCGGCGGCACGATCGCCGCCGAGATCGTCGCGCGCTCGGCTGGCGACGGCTACACGCTGAAGATGAACCACCAGGGCATGACCTTCAACGCGACGCTGTATCCGAAGCTGCCGTTCGACACCGCGAAGGCCTTCGCGGCGATCGGCCAGGTCGGCATCACACCGAACGTGCTGGTGGTGAACACCGCGGTGCCCGCGAAGACGGTCAACGAGTTCGTTGCGCTCGCGAAGAAAAGCGGCAACATCCCGTTCGGGTCCGGCGGCATGGGCAGCTCCGCCCACCTCGCCGTCGAGCTCTTCATGCTGCAGACCGGGGTGAAGATGCTGCACGTGCCGTACAAGGGGGCCGGTCCCGCGCTCGCCGACACGATCGGTGGCCAGGTACAGATGATGATCGCCACGCTGCCGGCGGCATCCGGGCACATCCGGGCCGGCAAGCTGCGCGCGCTGGGCATGTCGGGCGTGAAGCGTTCGCCCGCGTTCCCCGATATCCCGACCATCGCCGAGTCCGGCGTGCCGAAATACGACTACGACACCTGGTACGGCATCTTCGGCCCGGCCTCGCTGCCGCGCACGATGGTGACCTGGCTCAACCAGACGATGAACCGGGTGCTGGTCGAACCGGACCTGCGCAAGCGGCTGGCCGACAGCGGCCTGGAGGTCGAGACCAGCACGCCGGAACAGATGCAGAAGACCGTAGTCGATGACATGGCCCGCTGGGGCAAGGTGATCCGCGAGGCAAACATCCGCGTCGATTGACACGACCGTCGAGGGCCCTCGACGGCCCTCGACGGCCCGGGGCGAGTCGGGCATCCTTCGGGCCTCGGCCGCCCGGTAACGGCGGCGACAATTGCGATGTCGACGGCGGAGGACTACAGATGAGTCAGGCAACCAAGCTGCGCGAGATGCTCGCGCGTCCCGGCATGATCGTGGCACCGGGCATCTATGACGGCATGTCGGCACGGCTGGGCCGCATGGCCGGCTTCGAGGCGCTGTATGCCACCGGCGGCGGTATCGCCCGCTCGACCGGCGTGCCCGACATCAACCTGATCGACCCGGGCCAGATCGTGCAGCGGCTGTCCGAGATCTGCGACGCGGTCGACTGCCCGGTGATCGGCGATGCCGACACCGGCTATGGCAACGCGCTGAATGCCTACCGGGTGATCCGCCAGTTCGCACGCATAGGCCTGGCCGGGGTGCACCTCGAAGACCAGACCTTCCCGAAACGCTGCGGCCACCTGAACGACAAGTCGATCGTCAAGGCGAAGGACTTCGTGCCGGTGCTCAAGGCGGCGAAGGATGCCGACCCGGACATCCTCATCATCGCGCGCACCGATGCGATCGCGGTCGAGGGCTTCGATGCCGCTGTCGAGCGGATGAAGCTCTACGACGAGGCGGGTGCCGACGTCCTGTTCATCGAGGCACCGACCACGCTCGAGCAGATCGAGCAGATCCCGAAGCTGTTCTCCAAGCCGCTGCTGATCAACATGTTCTTCGGCGGCAAGACGCCACTGGTGTCGGCACCCGACCTCGAGCGCATGGGCTACAAGATCGAGATCATCCCGTCCGACGCCCAGCGTGCGGCGATCCGCGCGATGCAGCGAGTATTCGCGGTGCTGAAGACGCATGGCGAAGCCTCGACGATGGCCGAGGATATGGCCTCGTTCGACGAGCGCGAGCAGATCGTCGCCACCAAGGCCTGGTTCGCCCGCGGCGCGGGATACGAAGGCAAGTAGAAACCAGCCGGCGACGGACGGACAGTAGATGCTCACACTGGCAATACTCGAAGGCGACGACATCGGGCGCGAGGTCGTCCCCGAATGCGTGAAGGTGATGCGGGAAGCCGCGGCTGCGGTCGACCTGCAGATCGACTGGAAGCCGATGCCGATCTCGCGCGCCGGCCATGCCGCAGCGGGCCATACCATCCCGCCGGGGACGCTCGAGACCCTCGCGACCTACGACGGCTGGGTGCTCGGCCCGATCGGCCACCGGGAGTATCCGAAAGGAGACCCGACCTGGCTCAACCCGCATCCGCTGTTCCGCACCCACTTCGGGCTGTTCGCCAACTACAAGCCGTTCCGCTCGTACCCGAACCTGCCTTCGGTGCACAAGGACATCGACCTGCTGTTCCTGCGCGAGACCACGGAGGGCTTCAAGGTCGACGGTAACCTGTTCATGGGTTACGGTGAATTCATGCCGACCGAGGACAGCGCGATCGGCATCTGCGTCACCACGAAGCTCAAGAGCCGGCTGATCGCGGAAGCCGCTTTCGAAGCGGCCGCCCGGCGCCCGCGACGCAAGGTGACCGCCGTGCACAAGAACACCGTCTACCGCTATGGCGACGGCCTGTTCGCCGACGAGTGCCGCAAGGTCGCCGCGCAATTCCCCGATGTCGAGTTCGAGGAAGTCATCGTCGACACCTTCGCGATGAGGCTGGTGATGAAGCCGCAGCAGTACGACACCATCGTCACCACCAACCTCTATGGCGACATCCTCACCGACGAGGCGGCCGGGCTGGTCGGTGGCCTCGGCCTGGCACCGGGCGTGAATGCGAGCGAGACCCTGGCGATGGCGCAGGCCACGCACGGCTCGGCACCGGACATCGCCGGTCGCGGCATCGCCAACCCGTACGCGATGATCATGTCGGGCAAGCTGCTGTTCGAGTGGCTCGCAGGCAAGCGCAGCGAGCCGAAGGCCGCGCGCGCAGCCGCGCTGATCGAGGCTGCGATGTCGCAGGTGATCGCCGATGCGAGGCAACTCACGCCAGACCTCGGCGGCCAGGCGAGCACGCAGGCGATGGGCGATGCCGTGGCGCGGGCAATCGTCGGCGCGAAGGGTTAGCGCAGTACCGCGCCGCGGCACAGGTCAGTATGGTAATTTCCTGACCAACCTATCAGAACGCGTCTGCGACGATTCATCCGCCAGGACGGTCGCGCAGCAGTCATCCAGGAGGAGCAACGCCATGCATACCCCAGCGTTTACCCGCCGCAAGGCGATCTTCGGCACCGCCGCGATGTCCGCACTCGGTGCCATCCCGGGCTCCGCACTGGCCCAGGCGGCGAACTGGCCACAGCGCCCGGTCCGGGTGGTCGTACCCAACGGTCCAGGCGCCTCGAGCGACCAGCTGGCGCGCGTGCTGTCCATGAAGCTGGGTGAAGCCGTCGGCCAGCAGTTCGTCGTCGACAACCGCCCGGGTGCCGGCGGCATTATCGGCATGGAAATCACCGCGCGGGCCGTGCCTGACGGCTACACGTTGATGGCTACCTCCACCGCGAACCACGTGATCGCGCCGCAACTGCATCGCAAGCTCAGCTTCGACATCTTCAAGGATTTCGAACCGATCATGCTGTACGGCACGACGCAGAACGTGCTGGTCGTGCACCCGTCGATGCCTGTAAAGACCGCGCAGGAACTGATCGCGCTGCTCCGGGCCAACCCGGGCAAGTACAACATGGCTTCGGCGGGCTCCGGCGCGCAGAGCCACCTTGCAGGCGTGCAGTTGATGCTGGCGGCGCGCACCGAAGCGACCCATGTGCCCTACAAGGGCGGCGGTGCTTCCGTCGCAGCGGTGATCGCCAACGAATCGCAGTTCACCTTCACGCCGATCGCGGCCACCATCCCGCATATCCGCTCCGGGCAGTTGCGCGCACTGGCCACCGCCGGCGCCGCCCGCAGCACGCAGTTGCCCGACCTGCCGACGCTGGGCGAAGCAGCGCTGCCTGGTTTCCAGTCGACTGGCTGGGTAGGCATGATGACGCCGCGTGGCACGCCGAAGGCGGTGAACGAGCGTCTCTATTCGTTGATGATGCAGGTGATGAAGCAGAACGACACGCGTGAACTGATCGGGCGCGCCGGTGCAGACCCGGTCACCAGCACGCCGGAAGAGTTCGGCAAGTTCATCCGCACGGAATTCGAGAGCTTCCGTGCGGCGGTGAAGGCGGCGAAGCTGGTCGCGGAGTAGCGCAGCCTGCCCGGGACTCGATCCCAGTAACAGGTATCGGCCAGCTGCACACGCGTTCACACCGGACGCACGCGGCTGGCCGCCACGCTGCCCTTCATCCGCTCCCGCCAGCTGCGTGCGCTGGCGACTCAAGCTGGATTGACGGCGGCGCCGACCACTTCCATTCGCGGATGCCGGGCATGTCCTGTCCGTGCTCCCGGATATACGCGTGGTGCTCGACCAGCCGGTCACGTGCCCACTGCCGCAGGTGCGCCGCCCGGTAGCCAAGTGACGGGACGCGGTCGATCACGTCCATCACCATGTGGAAGCGGTCGAGGTCGTTGCGTACCACCATGTCGAAGGGCGTGGTGGTCGAGCCCTCCTCCTTGTAGCCGCGCACGTGCAGGTTGGCATGGTTGGTGCGGCGATAGGTCAGTCGGTGTATCAGCCACGGATAGCCATGGTAGGCGAACACGACCGGGCGGTCGGTGGTGAACAGCGAATCGAATTCATGGTCCTCCAGGCCGTCCGGATGCTCGCTGCTGTCCTGCAGGGTCATCAGGTCGACCACGTTCACCACGCGCACCTTCAGCGACGGCAGATGGGTACGCAGCAGGTCGACCGCGGCCAGGGTCTCCAGCGTCGGCACGTCGCCGGCGCAGGCCATCACCACGTCGGGTTCGCCATCGCCACCGTTGCCTGTCCCGTCGTTGCCAGCGCCGTCGTTACCCGCCCACCGCCAGATGCCGATGCCGGCGCTGCAATGGCGGATCGCGTCGTCCATGTCGAGCCACTGTGCCTGCATCTGCTTGCCCGACACGATCACGTTCACCCGGTTGCGCGAGCGCAGGCAACTGTCGGTCACGTGCAGCAACGTGTTGGCGTCCGGCGGCAGGTAGACGCGGATCACCCGCGGCTTCTTGTTGACCACATGGTCGATGAAGCCGGGGTCCTGGTGCGAGAAGCCGTTGTGGTCCTGCTGCCAGACATGCGAAGTGAGCAGGATGTTGAGCGATGCGATCGGCCTTCGCCACGGCACCTCGCCCGCGACCTTCAGCCACTTTGCATGCTGGTTGAACATCGAGTCGACGATGTGGATGAAGGCTTCGTAGCACGAGAACAGGCCGTGCCGGCCGGTCAGCAGGTAGCCTTCGAGCCAGCCTTGGCAGGTGTGCTCGGAGAGAATCTCCATCACGCGCCCGTCCTGCGCGAGGAAGGTGTCCTCGGGCAGGGTCTGTGCCATCCAGGCACGCCCGGTCACTTCGAACAGTGCACCGAGGCGGTTGGACGCGGTCTCGTCCGGCCCGACGACGCGGAAGTTGCACGCGCCTTCGTTCAGCCGCATCGTGTCGCGCAGGAAGCCGCCCATCACGCGCGTGGCTTCTGCCATCGAACGACCAGGCGCAGGCACCGGCACGGCGTGGTCGCGGAAGTCGGGCAGGCGCAGTTCGCGCAGCAGGCTGCCGCCGTTCGCATGCGGGTTGCATCCCATCCGGCGCGGGCCGGAAGGTGGGAGCGACAGCAGCGATGGCACCGGGCAGCCCTGTGTGTCGAACAGTTCCTCCGGCCGGTAGCTCTTCATCCACTGCTCCAGCAGGTGCAGGTGTTCCGGGTTGCTGCGGGGATCCGAGAACGGCACCTGGTGCGAGCGCCAGTGGCCTTCGGACTTCAGACCGTCGATCTCCTTCGGACCGGTCCATCCCTTCGGGCTGCGCAGGACGATCATCGGCCAGCGCGGCCGCTCTGACCGCGTCCTGGCGCGCGCAGGCGCCTGGATCGCGCGGATGCGTTCGAGCACGATCTCGAGCGTGGCGGCCATCGCGCCGTGCATCTCGAACGGATCGCTGCCTTCCACATGGAACGGCTCGTAGCCATAGCCGGTGAGCAGGCTGTCGAGTTCCGCCGGCGGGATGCGGGCGAGGATCGTCGGGTTGGCGATCTTGTAGCCGTTCAGGTGGAGGATCGGCAGCACGGCGCCGTCGCGCACCGGATCGAGGAACTTGTTCGAATGCCAGGCGGCGGCAAGCGGCCCGGTCTCGGCCTCGCCGTCTCCGATCACACAGGCGACCACGAGGCCGGGGTTGTCGAAGGCCGCACCGAACGCATGGGACAGCGCGTAACCGAGTTCACCGCCCTCATGGATCGAGCCGGGCACCTCCGGCGTCGCATGGCTGCCGATGCCGCCGGGGAACGAGAACTGGCGGAACAGCCGGCGCATGCCTTCGGCATCGCGCGCCACGTCCGGATAGTGTTCGGTATAGCTGCCTTCGAGCCAGGTACTGGCCACCAGCGCGGGCCCGCCATGGCCCGGACCCGCGATGAACAGCATGTCGAGGTCATGGCAGCGGATCAGCCGGTTCAGGTGCACCCACAGGAAGTTCAGGCCCGGGGTGGTACCCCAGTGCCCGAGCAGGCGAGGCTTCACATGGTCGCGCGTCAGCGGTTCGCGCAGCAGCGGATTGTCCAGCAGGTAGATCTGCCCGACCGACAGGTAGTTGGCCGCGCGCCACCAGGCGTCGATCAGCGCCAGCTCGTCCGCTGGAGGAACGTGCAGATCCGTACGGACCGCGCTGACGGAAGCCTTTGCCATCGGAGGTCACCCCACATGGGAAAGCCATCACCAGCAACGATCACGCCTGCGACATCAGGCCAGCGACAGCACGCCAGCGACCGTGGTCAGACGCCTGGGACGGACGGCGGAGCCTTCCAGCGCGGTCAGTCCGGCGGAATGCCGAGCCCCCTGCGCAGCAGTTCATCCACGACCTCGGTCATCGACTGGCCGCGCGAGGCAGCCAGTGCCGTGAGCTGGATGACCAGCCGCTGGTCGAGCTTCACTGCGAACGGCACCAGCCCGGCGGCCTGGTCCAGCTTGCGCTGCTCGCGGCGTTCCAGGACAGGCGCTGCACCGGGTCTGGGTGCCCCCCGCTCCTGCTTCATCTGCCCCATAATCTTCGAGCCCTTCTGGCGGGCAAGGTCGGCGGGTTTCATGGCCATGTCCGTATCCTCCTCAATCGTGGTTTCAACTGCATGTCGGTGGTTGCATGGCCCTGAAGTCGACGGTGTTCAAGGCGGAACTGCAGGTCAACGACCTGGACAGGCATTACTACGGGACGCATCCGCTGACGCTGGCGCGCCATCCGTCCGAAACCGACGAGCGCATGATGATGCGCATGCTCGCGTTCGCGCTCAACGCCGATCCGGCCCTGGCCTTCGCGGGGGACGTCAGTGCGCAGGACGAACCCTCGCTCTGGATCAAGGACCTCACCGGCTCGATCCGCCTCTGGATCGAAGTCGGCCTGCCCGAGCCGCGCCTGCTGCGCAAGGCCGCCGGGCGCAGCGATGCGGTCATCGTATACGCATATGGGCGCGGCGCGGACCTCTGGTGGGCCGACGCAGCACCGACCTGTACACAGATCGACAGCCTGGCGGTCTGGAAGCTGCCGCAGCCGACCAGCCAGGCGCTGGCGGCGCTGGCGCAGCGTTCGATGCAGTTGCAATGCCTGGTGCAGGACGGCGACGCGACGTTCTCCGATGCGTCCGCATCGGTGAACATCGACTGCGTCGTGCTCAAGGCGCGCTCGGCCGGAATGAAACGCTAGCCCGGCGTGACCGGGGGCACAGACTCTGCGCGCTGCTCCTGCTGCCTCCACAGTCCGGCATAGACACCGCCCAGCGCCAGCAACTGCGCATGCGTGCCAGCCTCGACCACGCGTGCACGGTCGAACACGACGACATGGTCTGCGCGCGCCGCATCGCGCAGCTGGTGCGTGACCAGCACCGAGGTGCGCCCGCCGGAGACATCGAGCAACGTCTGCATCACCGCCCGCCCGGTGGACGGATCCAGCGCGCTGGTCGGTTCATCGAGCACCAGCAGCAGCGGTTCGCGCACCAGCGCACGCGCGATCGCGATGCGCTGGCGCTGGCCGCCTGAGCAGGTGTCGCCGGCGACCATCGTGCCGTATCCCTCGGGCAGGGTCTCGACCCAGGCCGCGATGCCCGCTGCCCGCGCCGCCGCTTCGACCTGCGCGTCGGTCGCCTCGAGACGGCCGGCCCGGATGTTCTCGGCGATCGAGGCGTTGAACAGCAGGCTGTCCTGGAACACCGCGCTGGCGCCGGACCAGTAGGCGTGCAGGTCGACGCCGGCGAGGTCCCGGCCGTCGACCAGCACGCGTCCGGCACGCGGTTGCTGCAGGCCAAGCAGCAGCTGCAGGGCGGTGCTCTTGCCCGAGCCGCTCGCACCCACGAATGCGGTCATGCGGCCGGGCACGATCGAGAAGCTGGCCTCGGCCAACTGGTCGGCGGCTGGCGCAGCGGCCTCCGACGTCGGGTCCGACGCGTAGCGGAAACTGACCTGTTCAAACGCGATCGAGGGGGCCTGCTCGAGGGTGCCGGCGCCAGCCGTGCGTGGGGCGCGCAGGGTGCCTGCAGCCAGGCCGTCGGCAACCTCGACGGCAGCCGGGCCAGCCGGCATGCCGAGCAGTTCCGATATCCGGCGCATGCCTGCCGAGGCGCCGATCAGGCCGGGCAATGCGGCGGTCAGCGAATAGGTATGCGCGGCCAGGCTGGAGAACAGCAGGTAGAACGCGATCAGCTGTCCTGGGGTCATGTCGCCGCGCACCACCATCCAGCAACCGAGCGCCAGCACGACGATGTCGATCAGCTCGATCGCGATCCAGGGGACGCGGTGGCTGAAGTAGCTGAACACGTTGTAGCGAAGCGTGGCCGTGATGATGCGCTGGTTGTGCGTATCGAACCGCTGCGCCGCCAGGGCGTGCAGTCCGAACACGCGCAGCACGATCTGGTTGGCCAGGTTCTCCTGCATGTGCGTCGCCAGCGCGCCGACCGCGGTCTTTGCTGCGTAGCTTTCGCGCGCAGCGCGTGGCGTGAGGTAGCGCGGGCCGATCAGCGCCAGCGGCAGCAGCGCGATGCCGGCCAGCGCGAGCCGCCAGTCGCTCCACAGCAGCAGCGCCAGTGCGATGACCATGCCACAGGCCGCGGTGGCGACATAGCCGAGTGACCAGAGCGCTGGTTCGACGCTGCCGGCGTCGCTGGTGATGCGGGTGATCAGGTCGCCATGGGTCGACGTGCGTAGCCTCGACAGCGGCAGCCGCTGCGTGTGCTCGAACAGGCGCGAACGTACTTCGCCCGGCACCGATGCGCACAGCCTCGCCTGCAGGTACTCGTGCAGCAGTGCAGCCGCACCGGAGACGATTGCGGCGGCGAGCAACAGAACCAGGATCAGCACGACCAGGCCGCCATCGGACTTCAGCAACGCATCGTCGACCAGCGTGCCGAAGGCCTTGCGCTGGCCCAGTTGCAGTCCCAGTTCCACCGCCATCAGCAGGCCGATCAGCGCGAGCTGTACGCGATGCGGGCGCAGCAGCGGCGCGAGCCCGCGCCAGAGGCTGCCGACCCAGCCGAAGCCGGCCACCTCGTCGCCGGCCGCCGCAGGCGGGCGGGCGGTCACGGACGTATCGCTCACGGATAGAACAGGTACAGGCGATAGCCGACCGGGCGCAGCTCGGTGGTGTCGAGCGTGAGGCGGATGGAGAAGTCCTCGCCTGCGCGCAGCCCGGTGCCCACGGGCTTGCCGCCGGCGAGGTACTGGTCGGGCAGCAGCACCCGGCGCGCCAGCGGCCGGTCCTGGGCATCGGTCAGCGTCACCTCGATCGCGGGAAAGGCGACGTCGATCGCTGCCTTGTTGCGCACCGATGCCGCGAGCTGGATCAGGTTGGGCTTTGCTGTATCCACTGCCTGCAGGTCGGAGCTTTCGATGACGAGCTGGTCCGCGGCCTTCGGTAGCCCGACTTCGCAGTGCGCGATCCGGCACAGGCGCTCGAGCAGTGGCCGGCTTGCCGGATAGTGCGCGGCGATCTGGGTGCGGTACGCATACAGTGCCTGCCCTGCAAGCAGCACGGCCAGCAGCAGCGCGATGGCAACACCGAGCACGCGACCGAGGGTACCGCCGGTCGTCCGGCCCTTCACGGCTGGTGCGCCGACCGAATAGTCGGTCAGCTCGGGCGTGGCACGGGGGACCGCGTCGATCGCCGGACCGGATGGCACCGCATGTGCCGGCCCGGACGCTGCGGACGCCATCGATACCGGTGTCGAGGGCTGGGGAATGGCCTGCTCCGGCGAAGCGGGCGCTGGCGAAACAGCCTCCGGTGCAATGGACTCCACTGTCGCGAGGGCGGATTCGGCAGGTCCGGGCTCGACGAAATCGAGCGAACCCGCATCGCGCAGGTCGGGTACGCGATCGACGGCCATCGGCTGCAACGGTGCATCGGCGTCGACCACGACCTGCGCTGGGTCCGGCGCCCATTCGGTCACGCGCTCACCGTCGATGAGGGGGCTGGAATCGCCGTCTGAAGCTGGCGCCGGGTCGCTCGACGGTTCGGCGTCAGCCGGCGCCGGCATCGGTGCAGGCTCCGGCGAAGCCCCCTGCACCTTCAGCGCCGAGTCGGCGACCGTGGTCAGCGACGGGAATGCATCGAACACCGTGGCGCAGCTGCCACAGCGCACCTGTCCGCCGAACGCCTGCAGCTGTCCGGGGGTGACACGGAACAGTGTCTGGCAGGTCGGGTTCGAGCAGCGCGTGACCAGTGCCATCGGACGGCCTCAGCGTACGCGCATGCCGGCGAGCAGCGCCCAGCCGTCCAGGGTCCGCACGGTCTTCAGCTCGCAGTCCGGTGCATAGACCGCGGCGATCTGCTCAGCCTGGCTGTCGAGCAGGCCGGCGAGCGCGATCAGGCCACCCGGCCTGACCTGTGCCGTGAGCAGCGGGGCCAGTGCCATCAGCGGCCGGGCGAGGATGTTCGCAACCACCACGTCGCACGGCATGCCATCGGCGCCATCGGGCAGGCAGAACGTGGCGCCTTCGATGCCATTGGCCTGCGCATTGACCGCGGCGGTATCCACGGCCTCCGGATCGATGTCTATTCCGACCACCCGGCTGGCGCCGAGGCGAGCCGCACCGATCGCCAGCACGCCGGAGCCGCAGCCGTAGTCGAGCACGGATTCGCCGCCGCACAGCGTCGCGGCCAGCCATTCGAGGCACAGGCGGGTCGTGGGATGGCTGCCAGAACCAAAGGCACGACCCGGATCGATCACCAGGTTGATCGCGGTCGGATCGGGTGGCTGGTGCCAGGTCGGCACGATCCACAGTCGGTCGGTGATCCGGATCGGTTCGAATTCGCGCTGGGTGAGCGCGACCCAGTCCGCGTCCTCCACCGTGCGCGTGCCGCTGATCGACGACGTATCGATACCGCATTCAGCGAGCGCCGGCGCGACCAGCAGGTCGGCCTGGGCAGCATCCTCGAACAGTGCGGCCAGGCGCGCGCGCTGCCAGCGGATCGGCCGCAGCGGCTCGTCCCATTCGCCAGGCTCGTCGAACACCGCCTGCTCCTCGGGCGTCCCGGCGAGCGCATCGCCGACGTCCACCGCCAGCGCGCCACCCTCCAGCAGTGCGTCGCCGAGCAGGTCTGCCTGCGCGGGCGTGAGTTCGAAGGTGACGGCGGTCAGTGGCATGGCGGGCGCCCGGTCAGGCGGCTTCGCCCTTGCGGTGCTTGCCGACTTTTTCTTCGAGGTAATGGATGTTGGAACCGCCCTGGATGAACCGGGCATCGACCATCAGGTCGCGGTGCAGCGGCAGGTTGGTGCGGATGCCGTCGACCACCATCTCGGACAGCGCACTGCGCATGCGGGCGATTGCCTGGTCGCGCGTGTCGCCGTAGGCGATCAGCTTGCCGATCAACGAATCATAGTGCGGCGGCACCACGTAGTTGTTGTAGACGTGGGAGTCGACGCGAATCCCCGGACCGCCGGGTGGATGGTAGAAGCTGATGCGCCCGGGCGAGGGCACGAAGGAGTAAGGGTCCTCGGCGTTGATCCGGCACTCGATCGCATGCCCCTTCGGGACGATGTCGCGCTGGCGCAGCCCCATGCGCTCGCCGGCGGCGATGCGGATCTGCATCTGCACGATGTCGACGCCGGTGATCATCTCGGACACCGGGTGCTCGACCTGCACCCGGGTGTTCATCTCGATGAAGTAGAACTGGCCGCCCTGGTACAGGAACTCGAAGGTACCTGCGCCGCGGTAGCGGATGCGCTTGCAGGCCTCGATGCAGCGATCGAAGATGCGCGCCTTCACCCGCTCGTTGATCAGCGGCGCCGGCGCTTCCTCGATGATCTTCTGGTGCCGGCGCTGCATCGAGCAGTCGCGGTCGCCCAGGTGCACCGAGTTGCCGTGCTCGTCGGCCAGCACCTGCACCTCTACATGGCGCGGGTCTTCCAGGAACTTCTCGAGGTAGACATCGGCCTGGCCGAAGGCGGCCTTCGCCTCCGACCGGGTCATGGTCACCGCGTTGAGCAGCGCCGCCTCGGTATGCACCACGCGCATGCCGCGGCCGCCGCCACCGCCAGCGGCCTTGATGATCACAGGATAGCCGACGGCGCGAGCGATCTTCACGATCTCGACCGGATCCTCGGGCAACGCACCTTCCGAGCCTGGTACCAGCGGCACACCGGCCTTCTTCATGGCGGCCTTGGCGTTCACCTTGTCGCCCATCAGCCGGATCGTCTCCGGCCGCGGCCCGACGAACACGAAGCCGCTCTGCTCGACCCGCTCGGCGAAATCGGCGTTCTCCGACAGGAAGCCATAGCCGGGATGGATCGCCTCGGCGTCGGTGACCTCGGCCGCGCTGATGATCGCCGGGATGTTCAGGTAGGAGTGGGTCGGCGACGCCGGGCCGATGCACACCGATTCGTCGGCCAGGCGCACGTACTTCGCGTCCGAATCCGCCTCGGAATGCACCGCCACCGTCTTCACGCCCAGTTCCCGGCAGGCGCGCTGGATGCGCAGCGCGATCTCGCCGCGGTTGGCGATCAGGATCTTCTCGAACATGGCCGGGCTATCCGATCACGAAAAGCGGCTCGCCATACTCCACCGGCTGGCCGTTCTCGACCAGGATGGCCTTGATCGTGCCGGCCGCGTCGGATTCGATCTCGTTCATCAGCTTCATCGCCTCGATGATGCAGAGGGCCTCGCCAGCGGCGACCGACTGCCCGACGTCGACGAACGCCTTGCCGCCGGGCGAATTCGACCGGTAGAACGTCCCGACCATCGGCGATTTCACGACATGGCCTTCGGGCGCGGCCGCCGGTGCGGCGGCCACCGGTGCAGCCGGGGCGGCCACCGGCGCGGGCGCGGCAACGATCTGCTGCGGCTGCTGCATGACGATCGGCTGGGCTCCGGGCAGGGTGCGCGCGATGCGCACCTTCTCCTCGCCCTCGGTGATCTCGAGTTCGGCGATGCCCGATTCCTCGACCAGGTCGATCAGTTTCTTGAGCTTGCGCAGGTCCATGCGACTACCCCTTCATTCTTCTGGAATCAGCGTGGCTATCGCGTGATCGATCGCTGCGCGGTAGCTGCCCGCACCGAGTCCGGTGATCACCCCGACCGCGATGTCGCTGAGGTAAGAGTGATGGCGGAACGCCTCGCGTGCGAAGACGTTCGACAGGTGGACTTCGATGAACGGAATGGCTACGCCCGACAGCGCATCGCGCAAGGCGACGCTGGTGTGCGTGTACGCACCGGCGTTGATCAGGATGTAGTCGACACGGTCGCGGCCGGCCTGCTGGATGCGGTCGACCAGTTCGCCTTCATGGTTGCTCTGGAACGTGGCAACGCGCAGCCCGGCCGCCTGGCCGCGTTCGACCAGGCCACGATCGATCTCTGCCAGCGTGGTGCGGCCGTACACACCCGGCTCGCGGGTACCGAGCAGGTTCAGGTTCGGGCCGTGCACCACGAGCAGGGATTTCTGGTGCAAGGGCGATACACCGCCCCGCGCCGGAAGGTTTGCGGACGGCGCGCGGGACGCGGCTGACTGCGCTGGCTGGGTCATGGGCGCGCAGTGTGCCCTTGGTGGGTGGATCTGTCCAGTTTTCCGGCGATCTGCGGAGAATCGCCGGCTACAGCAGCTTTTCGATGATCGGGGACAGACTGGCTTCGGTATAGATGCCGGCGCGCCGGGCCACGATCTTCCCGCTACGGTCGAATACGACCGTGTACGGCAGCAGGTCGCCGAGGTTGCCCGCCTTGCGTGCGAGTTCGAACACCGACATGTCGCCGACCAGCAGGGGATAGTTGACCCCGATCTCGGCCGCGAACCGGCTGACCCGTTCCGGCCTGTCGATTGCGATGCCCACAAAAGTGAGTCCCTGCTTACCGTAGCGATCCTGCATCTTCACGAAGTGGGGCATCTCCTCGCGGCAGGGCACGCACCAGGTCGCCCAGAAATTGGCGACGATGACCTGGCCCTTCCACTGTGCGAATGGCTGGGGTGTTCCCGCGGGATCCGGCAACGTGGTACCGAAAAACGCGGCCGAAGCCTCGGCCATGCCCTGGAAATCGCCAGCGGCACCATCGCGCCAGCGGCGGAGCACGAACCAGCCACCCGCCATGCCGGCACCTGCAGCAGCCAGGCCTGCCGTCGCGAGTACCGCGCGACGCCGGAAAGACGTCGTCATGGCTGGACCCCTGGCATCGAAACTTCATCGTTCAAGCCAACATCTTCAGCGATCGTCTCGGACACAACCCACTCCATGTATGCCGGAAGTCCGTGCGTGACCGGTATTGCGATGATCTCCGGCAATGCATAGGGATGGCGCCGGCGCAGTTCGGCTTCCAGGGCCGGGTAGCGACCGGACGTGGTCTTGATCATCAGGGGCACCTCCTGGGACTGCTCGATCGCACCCTCCCAGCGGTAGACTGACAGGCAGGCTGGCTGGACGCTGACGCAGGCCGCCAGCCGGGATGCGACCAGCGCGGCCGCGATCTCACGCGCCGTTCCTGCATCGGGCAGCGTGGTCATCACCAGCAGGGTGTCGCGACCCACCATGGAATCCTCCGTTCAGGCCGTCGCGGCCGGGAAGCCAGCCGCCCGCGCCGCCTCTGCTACACCTGACTGCACCGTAGGATAGCGAAGCCGGACGCCCAGTTCCCGCTTCATGCGTTCGTTAATCAATTGCCTGGATTCCCGCATGAAGGACAGCAGCGGCGCCGCGATCTCGGTCTCGGCCTGGCTGCGGCTGATCCGCCGCGGCCGCGGCAGGTGAAAATGGTCCGCGACCAGATCGAAATAGTCGCCCATCCGCATCACGCTGTCGTCGCCGGTGTTGTAGACCCGGCACGGGCTCGAGGCTACCAGTGCACGCACGGCAATGGACGCCAGGTCGTCGGCGTGCACATGGTTGGAGAAGGAGTCCTGTTCAGCGCATATCGCTGGCGTTCCCTGCCGAAGTCGCGCCAATGGCAGCCGGTCGGCGGCATAGATGCCCGGCACGCGCAGCACCGATACCACCACCCGGCTGCGCCGGCTCCAGTCGCGCAGGCGCGCTTCGGCATCGGCCCTGCGCACCGCGCGCGCGTTGGACGGCTTCAGCGGACGGGTCTCGGGCACACGTTCGCCGCGGCAGTCGCCATAGACGCCGGTCGTACTCAGGTAGACAAGGCGCTGTGGTAGATTCTCGGCGCGTGCGAGGGCGGCGATCAGGTGCATCGTGCGCGTATCGATATGGCCCTCGGAGGGCGGCGGAGCGCTGTGCAGCACGTCGTCCGGCAGGCCGGAGAGCGCCCGAAGCGATCCCGGCCGATCGAGGTCACCGTTGATCGGCACCACGCCCAGGGATCGGAGCATGCTTGCACTCGATTCGCTGCGAGCCAGCGCATACACGCGCGAGTACCGGGATTTCAGTGCGGGCAGTGCACGCCGGGCAACATCTCCGCAACCGATGATCAATAATCGCTTCATCAAGGCAGTGTAGCGGATACCCCGGCACGATGACCCAGCAGACCAGCCCGACGATCACCCTCCAGCCCAGTGGCCGCATGTTCACGGTGGAGCCCGGCGAGACGGTGCTCGAAGCCGCCATGCGCAACAGCCTGCAACTGCCCTACGGCTGCCGCAACGGTGCCTGCGGCAGCTGCAAGGCGAAGATCGCCTGCGGCACCGTCGACTACGGCGTGCACCAGGCCGGCACGCTCACCGACGAGGAGAAGGCGGCCGGCAAGGTACTGCTCTGCTGCGCGAAGCCACTCGGTAACCTGACCGTCGAAGTTCGCGAACTGGACGGGATCGGCGGCGTACGTGTACGCATCCTGCCCTGCCGGGTCGCGAAGATGGAACGCCACGGCAGTACGATGATGCTGTTCCTGAAGCTGCCGCAGAACGAACGGCTGCAGTTCATGGCCGGCCAGTACATCGACTTCCTGCTGAAGGATGGCAAGCGGCGCAGCTTCTCGATGGCCAACGCGCCGCATGACGACGAGTTCCTGCAACTGCACATCCGGGACTACCAGGGCCTGTTCTCCGGCCATGTGTTCAACAAGATGAAAGAACGCGACATCCTGCGACTGGAGGGTCCGTTCGGCAGCTTCTACCTGCGCGACTCGGCCAGGCCGATGGTCCTGCTCGCAAGCGGTACCGGCTTCGCACCGATCAAGTCGATCATCGAGCACTGCATCAAGACCGGGGTACAGCGCGACATGGTGCTCTACTGGGGCAACCGGACCCGTGCGGACATGTACGCCCCCGAACTGCCCGAGCAGTGGATGCGCGATCTGCCCGGCTTCCGCTTCGTGCCGGTACTGTCCGACGCGACGCCCGACTGCGCATGGACCGGGCGTACCGGCTTCGTGCACAAGGCGGTAATGGAAGACTTCCCGGACCTGTCCGGCGTGCAGGTCTATGCCTGTGGCGCGCCGCCGATGGTGGATGCGGCTCGGCGCGAGTTCAGTGCCCTGTGCGGCCTGCCCGAAGACGAATTCTTCGCCGATTCGTTCACGGTGAACGAGCCGCCGACGATCCTGGCTGGCTGAACCGCCGGCCGGGGCTGCACATGCGTGCCGCAATCCGGACTCCGGCCTGCGCCCGGGATCAGGCCATCGGCGGTAGCCGCTCGATAGCCGACAGGACGCGCGGCATCAGGTAGATCCGGCCACGGGCGCGGCCGGTGACCTCGCGCAGCCAGCCCTTGCGCTCCAGCGTGCGGATCAGCACGGCCGCAGTCGGCTGCGTGCGGCCGATCGCGGCGCTCGCCCGCGGCAGCGTCGTGTACGGATTGATCAGCAGGCTGTCGAAGAGTGCCTCCGCATTCGGGATGCCGCGGGCTTCCCGGTGCAGGCCTTCGCGCAGGCGCAGCAGGTCGCCAGCATGGATCAGCGCGCTACGCGCCGCGGCGCGTACGCCGAGCAGGAAGAACTCGAGCCAGGGCTCCCAGACACCGTCGACCAGCGCGGTGCGCAGGCGGGCGCGGTAGCGCGACCGGTGCGCATGCCAGTAGGCGGAGAGGAACCAGAGCGGCGTCGACAGTTGCCGGCGCGATACAAGGTACAGGGGCACCAGCACGCGAGACAGCGGGCCGTGCGCGGCTTCGTACGGACGCAGGGCCTCGAACTGTGCGTGCAGGAGCGCCGATCGCACCAGCGGCGGCATCCAGACGCGCTCGTCGGCCGCGAAGTGTTCCCAGGCTTCGAGCGCGATGCGCAGCGGTGCCGGCAGGGGATCGGGCACCGGCAGTGCGCCCTGCCCCTGCAGGTGGTCATCGTCGCTCCCGTCATGGCCCGATTCGAGCCACTGGCGGGTGTCCTCGACCAGCGAAAGGTCGAACGGCGATTCGCGCAGCCGGACGCGTCCTCGCTGCAGCGCGGAGGCACATCGCCAGACGGCCATCGCCTGCGCGACGCGCGCATCGCGCTCGCCGACCCCGCCGATCTGCGCCAGGAACAGGTCAGAGACGCGGGCATCGATGCCGGCCAGCCGGCAGGAATACATCGCGTCCATCGCGAGGCAGGCCGGCACCAGCAGGCCGGTATCGGGCGCGCGTTCGCCCACCGCCGAGAGTTCCGCCAGCGCCGCCTCGGCCTCGGTCAGCAGCACCACCAGCGAGGCCTCCATTGCCAGTGCAGGCGGCAGCGGTTCGGGCAGTCGCTTCCTGCGCTTCATTGCATGACGACCTGCGGGGCCAGGATGTCCATCGCGGCCGTCAGAGCGATGCCCGGCGACGGCCGCCAGTCGCGGTATCGAGCGCGCGCAGGGCCAGCGACAGCGCCTGGTCGCGATGCCTCGCCGCTGCCTCCTGGTGGTTCAGCGCGTCATGCAACCGCGCCAGCGCGAGATGGGCCGAATGCGTCGGCTCGATCGACAGGCTGGCCTCGAGGTGGCCCTGCGCCTTGCCCAACTGGCCGGCGCGCACGCACAGACGGCCGAGGCTGAGCAGCAGCATCGCATCGTTCGGGTGGTCCGCGAGCCAGCGCTCGCAACGTTCGATGCGCGCGGCGAGATCATCGGCCGCGTCAGCGCCGGACAGTGGAGCGGCGCCCCCATCGACGCCACCTGCCGTGCCATCGCCGGCCGCGAGGACGGGCGCGGCAACGTCTTCCTCCGAGTACTGCAGTGCCAGCGCGCTGTCCCACTCTTCATCGAGTGCGCGCTCGATGATGGGTCGTGCGCCGACCGGATCGCCATGCTGCGCCAGCAGCCGCGCCGCGGTGAGCGCGACCACCCGATCGCCGCGCAACCGTTCCGGCATCTGCCGCCAGGCTTCGCGCGCGGATTCGCGGTCGATCGCACGTGCCTTGAGTGCCTCGCTTGCGACATGGCGTTCGTACTGCTCCCGATCGGCCGTGGACAGCGCCTTGCGCTCGGCCAGCCGGTCGACCAGGCGCGCGGCGGCATCCCACTGGCCCAGGCCCACCCGCAACGAGAGTTCCAGCCGCAAGGCGGCCGTATGCGGCGCGGGCAGCGTGCCCAGCAGTTCCAGCGCATCGCCGGGCCGGCCGTCGGCGGCCAGCCATTCCGCCTGCGCCATCAGGCGCGCGGTAGGGTCGTCCGCGTCATGGCGTGCAGCCTCGCCGGCCAGCCGGTCGCGGTCCTCCGGGCGCCGCAGCTCATGGGCGGCGCGCGCGGCGATCATCGCCGACACCGCGGGCGCGGTACCTGCCGACAGTGCCTCGGTCGCATGCGCCTTGGCCTTGCCGTAGCGTCCACCGAGGTAGGCACGCATCGCAGCCGCCAGTGCGGTCGCGCCGCGCTCGCGTTGCCCGCGCGCACGCCATTCGCGCACTTCGCCCGGCAGCCCGGCGAGCCGGCTGCCGGCACGCAGCAGCAGGTAGCCGAACGCGAACGCGCCAGCGGTCACGGCCAGCGCGAGCCCCACCGACACCTCGACACGGTAGGGCGGCACCACGACCAGCACGTAGCCGGGGCTGTAGCGCAGCACGGCGGCCAGCAGCACGGCCAGCAGCGACAGCGCGAGCAGCCAGCCGAGCGCCTTCACGGCCGCCGGTCGCGGCTGACGCGCAGGGTGCGCACCGCTTCGATGCTGGCGCCGATCTCCGGCAGGTCGATGCGTACCTGTGCCCGCTCGAGTTCGCCCAGTGTCTCCGCGAGCGCGACCGTCGCCGGATCGCGCGGATCGAAATGGCGCGCCACCCAGGCACGCGAGGCGGCGATGTCGGCGCGGAAACCGGACTCGTCGCGCGCGAGCAGCGCATGCCGCGCGCTGAGCAGGCGAAGGCGCAGGTTCTCGCGCAGGAACCAGGACTGCTCGGGCGTGATCAGCGGCAGCACGTCCGGATCGATGCGACGGATGCTGGCAAGCTGGCGCAGGTCGGCCTTGAACTCGGCCCAGATGCGCGCCAGCGTCGCGCGCCATCCGGCGGCAGGGGCTGGCTCATCCGCGGTGCCGCTACCTGCCGCGGCGGCCGCGTCTTTGCCAGGAGCGGGAGGTGATCGGCCGTCGCGCCCGGGCGCCGCGACCGGGCGGTCGCCGGGCAGCGTCGCCAGAAGGTCGATGCCGGCCACCGCACGGTCCAGGCGCATCGCGATGCCGGTGGTGTCGACCGGTGGCACCCGCTGCAGGCGTTCGATGTCGGCCGCGAGCGCACGCCTCAGCGGCGCGAACTGTGCGCGGTCGATCAGGGCCAGCCGCGCATCGGCGCTCTGCAGTGCGATCAGGGCCACGCGTACGTTGCCCGCCAGCACCAGTTGCTGGTTGGCGGCGATCAGCGATTGCTCGATCTCGGCCATCGCGGCTTCGTCGCGGCCGCGGGCCAGGTCCTGGTAGAGCGCTTCCAGCGCGAGCTGCTGACTCTGCGACTCGGCCAGCTGCGACTGGACCGCATCGAGCGCGACTTCCATCTCGCGCACGGTACGCTGCGCGCCCTGGGCGAGTGCCTGGGTCTGGCGACCGAGCTCGTCGGAACCGGCCAGCCGCTGCGCGAGTTCCTGGCGCAGTGCGTTCCGGTCGCGATGGCCATCCCATGCGACGAATGCGAGCAGGGCGACGGTCGCGCCGAGCACGCCGAGCGCGATGTCCTGCCGGCGGTCCACCGGTGCCGCAGCGGGCGGTGCGGGTGGTGCGGGCGGATCGCCACCGGCCCGCACGGGCTGCTCGCCCGGCGCAGCCGGTGCATCGGCTGCCGGCGTGCTGGACGACGCAACCGCGGACGACGCCGGCGACGACGCGACCGGGGGCGGTAGCGGGCCACCTGCGCCAGCACCCGACGGCGCGGCACTCGCAGCCGCGTCCGCGGCGGGATAGACCTCGCTCTCGTTCGCTGGCCGTACGGCCAGCGGATCGAGCGGCCCGGCCACCGGTTCCATCCGGCTCATCGTGCCCCCGCCGCCGCCATTGCGGCAGGCCGCGCCGCGGCGAAGCTCGCCAGCGCCTGCAACACACCACTGTCGCCGCCGTCGGTCTCGACCACCGAATCGAAGCCGGCGCTGCGCGCGGCCGCGGCGATGCGCGGGTGCGGCACGAACAAGCGGCACGCGGACAGCGCCGACGGCGGTGCTGGCACACGGTCAAGCATCGCGCAAAGGTTACGCACGCCTTCGCTGCTGGTCACCACCAGCGCATCCAGCCGGCCCGCGCCTGCGCGCTCGACCAGCACCGAAGCATCGCCCGCTGGCGGATGCCGGGTGTAGCACTCGGCATAGGCCACCTGCGCACCGCGGGCGCGCAACCCGTCGGCCAGCACTTCGCGCCCTTCCTGGCCACGGAAGATCACCACCTGCAGGCCGCGCAGGTCGGCCAGTGACGGCAGCGCCAGCAGCGCCTCGCTGTCGAAGCGCTCGGTCGGCGCCAGTACCTGACTGAAGCCGTGGCGCACCAGCGCGCGCTGCGTGCCTTCGCCGATCGCGGCAATGGCCCCGGCGAACGGCCGCGCACGGCGCGCGCCGATGCATGCGACCGCCCGGTCGACTGCGGTCGGGCTGGAGAACACCGCCCAGGCGAAATCGTCCAGCCGGTCGACCAGCGCATCGAGCGCCGCCGGATCCGGCGGCGGACCGATCTCGATCAACGGGAACACGCAGGCCTCGCCACCGGCCGCCTCGATCGCCGCGGCGAGCCGGCCCGACTGTTCGAGCGGCCGGGTCACCACCACCCGGAGCCCGTTCAGGTTCACGGCAGGGCGGCCAGGATCTCCGCCGCGCCCAGGTCGGTCAGCCGTTGCGCAAGCGACTTGCCGAGTGCCTCCCCGGTCGACGGCGGACCGCTTACGCGGTCGCTGACCATGCGCTTGCCATCGGGGCTGGCGACGAACCCGCGCAGCTGCAGGGTGCCGTCGATGATCTCGGCGAAACCGCCCAGCGGCACCGTGCAGCTACCACCGAGCGAGCGCGACAGGGCGCGCTCGGCGAGCACGCAGGCAGTCGTGGTCGGATCGGCAAGGGCGGCCAGCGCAGCCTGCAGCCTGTGGTCGTCACTGCGGCATTCGATGCCGACCGCGCCCTGACCGACGGCCGGCAGGCTCTCTTCGGTGGTGAGGAAGGAGGCGATGCGCTCCGCCAGGCCGAGGCGCTTCAGGCCGGCGGCGGCCAGGATGATTGCCGCGTACTGGCCTTCGTCGAGCTTGCGCAGCCGGGTCTGCACGTTGCCGCGCAGCGGCTGCACGTCGAGGTGCGGGAAGCGCGCGCGCAACTGGCTCTCGCGGCGCAGGCTGGAGGTACCGACGACGCTGCCTTCGGGAAGCTCGGACAGCAGCCGGTAATTGTTGGAGACGAACGCGTCGCGCGGGTCTTCACGCTGCAGGATCGCCGGCAGCGCGAAGCCGTCCGGCAGCAGCATCGGCACGTCCTTCATCGAATGCACCGCGATGTCCGCGCGCGAATCGATCATCGCCTGCTCCAGCTCCTTCACGAACAGGCCCTTGCCACCGATCTTCGACAGCGAGACGTCGAGGATACGGTCACCCTCGGTCGTCATGCCCAGGATGCTCACGTCGATGCCCGGGTAGCGCTCGCGCAGCCGGGCCTGCACATGCTCGGCCTGCCACATGGCGAGCAGGCTCTCGCGGGACGCGATCACGATCGATTCGACGGGCGGGGCGGAAGCAGTCATCGGGAACGGGGACGCGCGGGCGGGAAGGGGTGGCGTTGATGGTAGCACCGCCGACCGGCGCGGCACTTGCATGGAAACCGGTACCGACGGTACCGATGCGACCCATTGCCGCCCCGAGGGCGAGCGTCAACCCGCGAGCTGCGTCAACCTTCCGCGGTACGCAGGCCGCTTCGTTCGCGCGCCCGCAGGCGCTCGCACAGTTCGATCACCCAGACAGCGCGCTCGTAGAACGAGTCGGGCGCCGCGGCCTGAACCGGCAGGACCGGCTCCACCGCCTGCTCGACAAGGTAACGGATCGCCTCCACCATCGCATGCGCCTGCGGGTCGGTCACAGCCGCGCGCTGCGCGAGGCCGCGGGCCAGCATCGCGCGGGTCATCAGCCAGGTCTTGCGCCCGGCCGACACGACGGCCCGCCCGGAGACGCTGTCCAGCCCGCTGCGCTCGACCTCGCGCCCGATCTCGGCATACACCAGACGGGCGGCCATGATCGACGCCCGGCAATCGCGCGGAAGCTCGGCGATACCCTCTTCCGCACGCTGGTAGAGCTGGTCGGCGAGCGCCAGCAGCCGGGCGACCACGCGCCCGATGCCAGGCTGGAAGCTCGGCTGCTCCAGCCAGGCCTGTGGGTCGATGCCTTCCTCGCGCAGCCATTCGCGCGGCAGGTACAGGCGGCCGTTGCGTGCATCCTCGCCGACGTCGCGGGCGATGTTGGTGAGCTGCATCGCAACGCCCAGCTCGCAGGCGCGCGCCAGCGCGGACTGGCTGCGCGTCCCCATCAGGATCGCCATCATCGCGCCGACCGTGCCGGCGACGCGGGCGCAGTAGTCTTCCAGCTGCGCGAGCGTTTCGTAGCGCCGGCCTTCGGAATCCCAGCGGAAACCTTCGATCAGCGCATCGAGCAGTCCGCGCGGCAGGTCGAAGCGGTGCACCACCGCGCAGAGCGCGCGGTCAGACTCGAACGCTTCCGGGCGCCGTGCATAGATTGCATCCAGGCGCGCATCGAGCCGCTCGACGGCGGCGGCCGGGTCATCGGCAAGGTCGATCGCATCGTCGGCCACGCGGCAGAACGCGTAGAGCGCGATCGCGGGGGCACGCACCCGCGCCGGCAGCACGCGCGACGCAGCGAAGAAGGATTTCGAGCCGCCGCGCATCAGCGCTTCACAGGCGACGAGATCATCGCCGCCAGCGGTCGGATCGCCAGGCAGGGACCCTGCGTCGGCGGCAGCGTTGTCGGATACGCTGGCCACCGTCGCGGCCATCGCGTTGCGAACGTCTACGGAAACCATCGCGGTATCAGGCATGGACCCTCGCAATCCGTTCTGGGTCGGGCACCACCGAGTCGAGCGCCTTGGCCGACATCAGTACACCCGGGACACCGGCCCCGGGGTGCGTCCCGGCGCCGACGAGATAAAGATGCTGTACGTCTTCGCTGCGGTTGTGCGGCCGGAACCACGCGCTCTGCAGCAGCAAGGGCTCCAGGCCGAACGCCGCGCCCTTGTACGACAGGAGGCGGTCCTGGAAATCCTGCGGCGTCGTGAGGCGCGAAGTGACGATGTCGCGCTCGAAACCCGGCAGCACGGTACGGTCGAGCACTTCGGCAATGCGCGCACGATAGGTCTCGGCGAAGGCCGGCCAGTCGGTGCCACTGTCGAGGTGCGGCACGGGCGACAGTACATAGAACGCATCGCAGCCGGGCGGAGCCATCGATGGGTCGGTGGCGGTGGGCCGATGCAGGTACAGGCTGAAATCGTCCGCGAGCTTGTGCTTGCGGAAGATGTCATCGAGCAGCTCCTTGTAGCGCGGGCCGAGGAGCATCATGTGGTGCGGCACGTCGGGGTAGGTGCGCTTGACGCCGAAGTACCAGACGAACAGGCTCATCGAGTAGCGACCGCGGTCGATCCGGCGGTCGGTCCAGTGCCGGCGATGCTGCGGCTCGACCAGGTTGCGGTAGGTCCAGGCCATGTCGGCGTTGGACACAACGATGTCCGACCGAAGCCGCTCGCCATCCTCGAGTTCGACCCCGGTCGCGCGGCCGCCCTCGATGGTGATGCGCTTCACCTGCGTGCCATAGCGGATCCTGCCGCCGCGCTCTTCGAGAAGGCTGACCAGACCCTGAACCAGCGAACCGGTGCCGCCCATCGCCCAGTGCACGCCGGCGCGCCGCTCGAGGGCGTTGATGAGGCTGTAGACGCAGGTCACGGAGAACGGGTTGCCGCCGATCAGCAGGGTCTGCAGGCTGAACGCAGCCTGCAGGCGGGGGTCCTTCATATAGTGCGCGACCATCGAGAACATCGTGCGCCAGCCGCGCATGCGCACCAGCGACGGCACCGAAGCTAGCAAGGTACCGACGTTGTCGTAGGCCACGCCGCCCAGCTGCTCGAAGCCCAGGCGGTAGCAATGCTCGGCTTCCGCAATGAATCGGTCGTAGCCGTCGGCGTCACCCGGGCTCAGGCGGGCCACCTCGGCACGCATCTTCACCGGGTCGCCGCTGTAGTCGAAGTGGGTGCCGTCTACGAAGCGGATCCGGTAGAACGGGTCGAGTGCCTTCAGTTCGACGTCGTCGGACAGGCGCCGGCCGCACATCGCCCACAGTTCCTCGAGCATGAACGGCGCGGTGATGATGGTCGGGCCGGCATCGAAGGTGAAGCCGTCCTGCCGATGGACGTAGGCACGGCCGCCCGGCGCGTCGAGCTTCTCGAGCACAGTCACTGCGTAGCCACGGCAGGACAGCCGTACCGCGGCGGCGAGGCCGCCGAAGCCGCTGCCGATCACGATCGCGGTCGGCGCCCCTGACGGCACCGGCGCACAGGGCAGGACCAGCCCGGGCCCGTCGGGGGCAAGTGGCGTCTTGACGCCGCTGGTGGTGGCACGGACAAGCAACGATTTCATCGGCTGTTCAATCTGCTGTCTTCAGCGGCGGGTGGCGAGTTCGATCGGACCGATGGATGCCGACGGCAAGGGAACGGGCTCGGGCTTGCGCCGGTTGCGCATCGCCCATTTCCAGAGGGCCGTCGACGACAGCGGCAGCACCATGAACCAGTGTTCGAGGATGGCCAGCGAAAGCAGCGTCGCAGCGAGCACGTACTTGGCCACATCGAAGCTGCTGGCATGGGGCATCGCGGCATGTGCCCAGAAGACGGCCGCAAGCGCGGTCGCGGCGGTGACCGCCACCGGGAAAAGCAGGTTGACCGGCCGGCGCGCGAAGTAGCTGTCGATGTGACGCATCTTCTCGGGCAGGAAGTCTTCGCCGCGGTTACGCACGCCGAGGAAGAGGTTGAGCTTGGCCGACAGGCGCATCGCCCACAGGATCATGAACGTCCAGGTCCCGGTC
Source organism: Betaproteobacteria bacterium (assembly GCA_947458265.1). Taxonomy (GTDB): domain Bacteria; phylum Pseudomonadota; class Gammaproteobacteria; order Burkholderiales; family CAIKXV01; genus CAIKXV01. The sequence goes on along the minus strand of CANGYF010000001.1, from coordinate 9,550 downwards.
TGGTTCGGTGCATCCAGGGTCACTACCACCACCGCCACGCCGGCCGCGAGGATGAACAGCTCGTGGTGCAGGATCGCGCCGACGGCATGGCGGAATCGCTGGTAGTCGCTGGCGCCCGGCGGCGAGGGCTCGCGGCGGGGACCCGTCACGAAGCCCAACAGGAAGGCCACCTCTATCCAGCCCCAGACCAGCACCGCGCTGCTGAACGCGCAGTACGCGCCGGCGACCGTCGGGTCATAGGCCGTCTGCGACAGTGCATACAGCGCGGCGATGCCGACCACCGTCGCGCCCGCCATCGACCAGCGATAGGTCGATACGGGCAAGCCGTCGAGCCAGACGATCAGCCCGGTGGTGAACCACCAGACGAACATCGCGTACAGCGCGGGGACTAACAGGTCGGTCATTCAGTGCGGGCCTTGCCGTTGGATCGGACGCTTGCGCGCCTACCAGGCCGGTGCCATCAGGACCTGGTCGGGTATCGCATTGCGCTTGACCGGCAGCAGGTACAGGCGCGCGAACATGCCGGCTGCACGGACGGCACACGCCGCCTGCCTCACCTTGCCGACCAGCCCGCCCTGCGCCTTCGCGCGCTCGTTGTCGGCACTGATGCGGCACAGGGCCTCGAGTCCGCTGCGGAAGCGCGGATCATCGATGTCGAGTTCGATCGGGAATACCTGCCGGGCGATTTCGGAGGTGATCCGGAACACCTGGAAGTCGTATTCGGTCGAGTCCAGGCCGAGCGCATGGTGCAGTTCTTCGCGGGTGTGGTCGCGCACGTACATCGTCGCGTACACCGCGAGCAGGAAGAAGCGGATCCAGAGCTTGTTCAGGCCAGTCAGCAGCTTCGGGTCGGCGCGCATCAGCAGCGCGAGCGCCTCGCCGTGCCGGAACTCATCGTTGCACCAGCGCTGGAACCACTTGAAGATCGGATGGAACCGATGCTCGGGATGGCGCTCGAGCTGGCGGAAGATCGAGATGTAGCGCGCGTAACCGATCTTCTCGGAGAGGTAGGTCGCGTACAGGATGAACTTGGGCCGGAAGTAGGTGTACTTCTTCTCGCGCTTGAGGAAGCCGAGGTCTACCGCGACGCCGAAATCCTTGAGCGACATGTTGATGAAACCGGCATGGCGCGACTCGTCGCGTGCCATGAAGTGCATCAGCTGCTTGATGTCCGGGTTGGTGACGTTCTTCTCGATCTCCTTGTAAAGCACGCAACCGGAGAACTCGGAGGTTACCGACGAGATCAGGAAATCGAGGAACTCGCGCTGCAGCGCGTCCGGCAGTTGGCGGATCTCGGAGGTGAACTCGGGCGTGCGCTTGAAGTGGTCGACGTTGTTGTCGCCTTCGAACTCCAGCATCAGCTTGTCCCACTCGGCGCGCACCAGCGACACGTCCATGCGGTTCATCGCCGCAAAGTCGGTCGTGTAGAAGCGCGGGCTGAGCATCGTGCTGGTTTCCGCCAGGCGGGTCGCCTCGAGGCCGGAAGTGATGACGGGTGCTGTGGTTTCCATCGTGGGGCTCCTGGATTTACGGGCGCACGGTCTGCGTGGCGAGGGATGCGCTTTGCGGCGGCGTGATGTCGCGCGTCGACGTCCCGCTGTCGAGCAGCAGGCGGGCGAACACCCCGGCGTTGGTCGGGCCGAAGGACTCGAGGTCGATCCGGGCACCGGTGGCGTTGTCGATCAGGGTAAGGCGTCCGTCCTTGCGGCCGATCAGCTGGAAAGGAAGATCGGAGCCAAGCCCATGCGCCTTGCGCTCGCGAGCCAGCGCGCGCAGCGACCCGCGCAGGAAACCCTGCTCGCCGGTGAAGGACTCCAACACCCGGCCAGTCGAGGCATCGATCACGGCGACGCCTCCAGCCGGGGTATCTTCGAAGCGCAGGTCGCGGGTTGCGACCGCTTCGGCATCCGGCACGCGCACGTCGATACCGGATACACGGACGGCCGTGACCGCCACAAGGGACACCGCCAGCAGGATTCCGATGCCCACCAGCGCACCGCGCGGGACCTGGTCATGTACGGAGACTTCGCTCATTCGGGTCGGCCTGTTCGTGCGGTTCGGGGGTCAGTGCGCCGGCAGGGCGCCAACGGTGCCGCCATGCGCCACCGGGCTGCGGCGTGGTGCCGCGGTGGCCGGCTGCATCGGCTCAGGACTTGTCGTGGCTGCGCTGCCGGTGGCATCGGTACCCGTGGCGGCCGACCAGGCCTCTACCAGCAGGCGTGCGACGGCTGCCGCATCGGGGACGCTTCGCAGCATCGGCTCGGGATGCTTCATGCGCCACGGACGGGCGTGGGGCCAGAGATTCAGGTAGCCGATGTGGTCGGAAGCCGGCAGCAGCACCGCGATGTCCCCGCTGCCGTCCCGGTCGAGCCGCAGGTCTGCGTTGCGCAGGGTGCGCAGCGGCAGGTTGAAGGTCAGCGTGAGCACGATGCCGATGCGCATCACCAACCGCTTGTTGGTCAGTGTGTAGACCGTCGTCCGGCTGGTCATCCAGGCAAGCGAGGCGAGGAGGGCCAGCGCGAACAAAGGTACGGGGGCGAGCCACAGCAGATCGATGATGGCATCCCCGACCGGCGCGCCGTCGGACACCAGCAGTGCGCCACGCAACGCGAGGATCAGCGCGAAGTAGATGGCCAGCTTGCGAACATGGAACACGCGCAGTGCTACTCCGCGCCATTGCGGTGACGCCTGCCACAGGATGCGCTCGGCGGCGGGCAACGGCTCCGGCAGCCCGTACTGGGGCTCGAGTTCGTGCTCGTGCCCGTTGTATGCGTCGAGGCTGTTGCTCATAGCAGGGCTTCAGCGCGGTCGGGAGTGGCGTACAGGGTGCCGGCGCCGTAGAACGCGCTGATCTTCTCGTCCTCGAGCATGGTGATCAGGTCGGGATGCCGTGTGACCGGTGCCTGCGCGATCTGCGCGCCGAGGACCGCCTCGACCTTCACGCTGTCGCGGCCGATGCGCACGAACAGCATGGGGATCAGCACGTTGCGCGCAGCGCCAGGGACCTCGATCTCGAGGAAGCGGAAAGCCATCTCCATGCGGTCAACCCAGAGGTCCTTGACCACACCGCCCGCGATGCCGTCGGCACCGATGATCTGCATGCCGCGCGGATCGCGATCCTGGCGCGCGATGCCGAACCCTTCGGCGGTGCGCAGGGGCACGATCTTCGGCTTGCCGTGTTCGTCGGGCTCGGGTACGTCGGCACGCTGCGCGTAGGCACCAGGACCGACACCGGCCAGCAGCGGATTGCCGGTCGGGACCAGCGGCGCGCCAATCCACGAATGGTTCGGCTCGGCACTGATCGTCGGCTCCTTCTTGTTCGGGTCAGGCACGACGACTGTCGACCCGTCGGCCATCAGGAAGGTCTTCGGTTCCGGTACTGGCCAGCCAGTGATGGTGCCGCGCGCGTGGCCATCGGTCTCCATCGGATAGCCTTCGCGATGGCCCTCTCGGACCAGGTAGTAGATCAGGCCGAAGAAGAATGCCCAGAACATATACAGCACGAGCTGCGCGACGTCGACGTATTGGGTGATGGCGCCGGTTCCCATGTTTCGCTCTCCTTGTTGCGGACGTTCCGCTTCGGGTAATGACTGCTTCGATCAGCCGGGCAGGCCGGCCATGCCGAACTTCGATGGTGCCTCGCGGCGGGATTGACCGACCGGCCGGACGAGGGGTCCGAGCGCGATCAGCGTTGCAAACAGCAGATAGATCTCGATGTGCCAGACGAAGCTGTATCCGGTGGTCGTGCTCATCAACGCCTCGCCGAGCAGGCCCTGTGTGGCGACATGCGAGACCACGTCGCGGATCGCGCCGCCGAGGGCGATCGCGACCCCGGCGCAGGTCGCCTGGACGGCGCCCCATGCGCCGAGCGCGAGGCCGACATGCTCGCGGCGCTCCATGCCCATCGCCGCGCACAGCGTGCCGACCGCGAACAAGCCGCCGCCGAATCCGATCAGCAGGGTCCCGGCCCGGAACAGCAGCGGGGACTCGAGCGGCGCCGAGAACACGACTGCGGCGAAGGCTGGAAGCCCGAGCACGGCACCGGCCGCGGCCACGCGCATCGCATCCGTACCTCGGGTGAGCAGGCGGGCGGCCAGCGCGAAGGCGGCGAGGGAGCCGCCGGCGAGCAGCGCGGTCAGCCCGGAGGTGGCACCGACCGACAGGTTCAGCACTTCAGCACCGTAGGGTTCCAGCACGATGTCCTGCATGTTGAACGCCATCGTGCCCAGGCCGACGGTCCACAGGAAGCGGCGCGCCTGCGGCTGCACGATGAACATCCGCCAGGTCTCACGAAAGCCGGGCGTATCGGCCGTACGGTCACGGTTACGGCCCGGGTCGCGCGGCTCCTGCTTCCACAGCGCGACGGCGTTGAGCAGCACGCTGAGCACCGCAGCGCTCTGGATCACCTGCACCAGCCGGGTCTCGGAGAAATTCGCGAGTGCCACGCTGAAAACGATGCCGGCACCGACCATGCCGACCAGCAGCATCACGTACATCAGGGCGACCACGCGCGGCCGGGTCTGCGCCGACGCAAGGTCGGTGGCCAGCGCGAGGCCGGCGGTCTGGGTGGTCTGCACGCCTCCCCCGACCATCAGGAACGCCACCGCCGCACCGATGTAGCCGAGCCAGATCGAACCCGGCTCGCCGCGGCCGGTCAGGAGCAACAGTGCGAACGGCATGATCGCCAGCCCGCCGAACTGGAGGCACGAGCCCATCCAGACATATGGCACCCGGCGCCAACCGAGTGCGGAGCGATGGACGTCGGAACGGAAGCCGACCAGGGCCCGCAATGGCGCGACCAGCACCGGGAGCGACACCATCAGCGCGACCAGCCAGGCACCTACGCCCAGTTCGACGATCATCACCCGGTTCAGCGTGCCCACCAGCAGCGCGATCGCGATACCCACGGAAACCTGGAACAGCGACAGCCGCAGCAGGCGGGACAGCGGCAGGTCTTCGGTCGCCGCATCGGCAAACGGCATGAAGCGCGGCCCGAGCTTCTGCCAGTTCGGCGCGAGCTTGCGGCTCAGGCCGTAGGCACGATGGGCGAGCGACACCGAATTCATGCGCGGACCAGCTCCATTGCCTGAGAAATGTAGAAGCTGCGGGAGATGCGCCGGGTGCGGCCGATCTGCCAGCGGTCGAGCGACGGTTCGTTCGCCACCGCACGACGCAGGCGCCGTTCGGATACCGGCTCGATCATCGGCGATCGATCGCCGCGCGGGAACAGCTTGCCGACGCCAATCAGCACGGTCAGCAGCGGGGTGCGCGGTGCGAAGGTGAATACCATCGACGTGGACGTGCGCTCGGCCAGTGCCGCCAGGACCGAGATGACGTCGTCGTTGTCGTAGTGGATCACCGAATCCATGCCGACCACGTGGTCGAACGAACCGAGCGCCGGGTCGAGCATGTCGCCGGAGCGGAAGTCGATCGTGCCGCTGCCGCCACCGGCGCGGTTTCGTTCGGCGATATCGGCTGGCAGGCGCTCGCGCGCGAGGTCGACCAGGGTCGACGACAGGTCGATGGCCACGACTTCAGCGCCGCGGCGGGCGGCTTCGACTGCGAGCGCTCCGGTGCCGCAGCCGGCGTCGAGCAGCCGGCGACCGGTCAGGTCTGCAGGGAGCCAGCCGAGCAGGGTGCTGCGCATCTCGTCGCGCCCGGCGCGAACTTTCGCCCGCACGCCACTCACCGGCGCATCGGAGGTCAGCCGTGCCCACGCCTGCACCGCGGTGCGATCGAAGTAGGTCTCGATCTGCCCGCGCCGCTGCTGGTAGGAACTTGCAAGGCCCATGGTCGTCGTCCCCTCGGTCAATCGAAGCCGAGCAGGTCGAAGATGTCGCGGTCGCGCATCGGCGTGGCGACCAGCGGGTCGGTGCCCTGCCAGAGCTGCGCCGCCAGGCGCAGGTACTCCTGCTGTACCGCCTCGACTTCGGGCGAGGCATCCATCTCGAACAGCGTCGACTTCTTGAGGCGGCTCTTGCGGATCACGTCAAGTGCCGGGAAGCGCGCCATCGTCTTGAGGCCGACGACGTCGTTGAATTTGTCGATCTGGTCGGTCGCATCGCTGCGGTTGGCGATCACGCCACCGAGCCTCACGTTGTAGTTCTTCGACTTCGCCTGGATCGCGCCGATGATCCGGTTCATCGCGAAGATCGAATCGAAGTCGTTGGCGGTGACGATCAGCGCGCGGTCGGCATGCTGCAGCGGCGCCGCAAAGCCGCCGCAGACCACGTCGCCGAGCACGTCGAAGATCACCACGTCGGTGTCCTCGAGCAGGTGGTGTTCCTTGAGCAGCTTCACCGTCTGGCCGACCACATAACCGCCGCAGCCGGTGCCGGCGGGCGGGCCGCCCGCCTCGACGCACATCACGCCGTTGTAGCCGGGGAACACGAAGTCCTCCGTGCGCAGTTCCTCTGCATGGAACTCCACCGACTCGAGCACGTCGATCACCGTCGGTACCAGGCACTTGGTCAGCGTGAAGGTCGAGTCGTGCTTCGGGTCGCATCCGATCTGAAGCACGCGCTTGCCGATCTTCGAGAACGCGACCGAGAGGTTGGATGAGGTCGTGCTCTTGCCGATGCCGCCCTTGCCATAAACCGCGAACACCTTCGCGGTGCCCAGCTTGATGTTCGGGTCCATCTGCACCTGGACGCTGCCCTCGCCGTCCGCACGCGATGGCGCGGTCTTCGAGTTGCGGGTCTTCAGTGCACTCAGCGGTACGGTGACGGTATCCATCGAATCCTTTCCTCCTGCGGGCCCGGTGGCCCGCGTTCCGTGCGGGTGGTTTGCTGCCGGCCGGGTCAGGCCGTCGCGCCGAGGCCTATGCCTTCGACGCGGTCTTCGAGTTCCTCTCCGGCGCGGCGCAGTGCATCGAGCGTCGCTTCATCCGGCTGCCAGTAGCTGCGCGCATGCGCCTCCAGCAGCCGGTTCGCCACCTTCGCCGAGGCGGTCGGGTTGAGCTGCGCGAGGCGTTCGCGCATCTCGGGGTCGAGCAGGAAGGTCTGAGTGATCTGCTGGTACACCCAGGGTGCCACCTGACCGGTCGTCGCCGACCAGCCCATCGTGTTCTTCACATGCTCTTCGATCTGGCGCACGCCTTCGTAGCCGTGCTGCAGCAGGCCTTCGTACCATTTCGGATTCAGCATCCGGGTGCGTGCCTCGAGCGAGACCTGCTCGGCCAGCGTGCGCACCACGCCGTCGCCGCGGGTCTGGTCGCTGATGTAGACCGGCACCGCGCTGCCCCGGGCACGTTCGACCGCCTTGCTGATTCCGCCCAGCGTGTCGAAGTAGGTGTCCTGGGTGGTCACGCCCAGCTCGACCGACTCGAGGTTCTGGTAGGTGAGCGACACGTCCGACAGCACGCTCTTGAGCAGCGCCGCCTGCGGCACCGGCCGGCCACTGCGGCCGTAGGCGAAGCTCTTTCGCCGGGTGTAGGTCTCGGCCAGTTCGTCTTCGTCTTCCCAGCGGCTGTTGTCGATCAGCAGGTTGACGTTGGATCCGTATGCGCCATCGGCGTTGCTGAACACGCGCAGCGCAGCGGTCTCGAGGTCGCAGCCGTTGGCCTGCTGGTAGGCCAGCGCATGCTTGCGCACGAAGTTCAGGTCTTCCGGTTCGTCCGCGGCGGCGGCGAGGAAGGCCGCTTCGGCCAGCAGGCGCGTCTGCAGCGGCAGCAGGTCGCGGAAGATGCCGGACAGGGTCATCACCACGTCGATGCGCGGCCGGCCGAGGTCGGCCAGCGGGATCAGTTCGGCGCCGGTCAGGCGGCCGTAGCTGTCGAAACGCGGCCGGGCACCCATCAGCGACAGGGCCTGCCCGATCGGCGCCCCTTCGCTCTTCAGGTTATCCGTACCCCAAAGGACCAGCGCGATCGATTCCGGGAACGGGTTGCCTGCCTCGATATGGCGGGCCAGGATGCGCGCAGCCTGCCGCGCACCGTCGAGCACCGCGAAGGCGCTTGGCAGTCGGAATGGATCGAAGCCGTGCACATTGCGGCCCGTGGGCATGATCGCCGGGGTGCGCAGCAGGTCGCCACCGGGCGCGGGACGCACGAAACCGCCGTCGAGCGCATGGACGATGGCCGGCACTTCGGAGTCGCGAGCCAGCAACTGGTCGCTGTGGGCCAGTTCGCGGTACAGCTTCTCGACTGCGATGTCCGGGGAAACGGTGGCAGCCAGCGCTGCCGCCACGCTGCGGTCGATGATCGCGCGGTCGGCAGCATCGGCATCCTTGCCGGCCTTGCGCTGGTTCGGGCCTGCCTCGCGCACCATGGCTTCCAGAGCCGCACGCGCCGGGCGCACGCCGTGGGACGCCTCGGCCATGGCCAGCAGCATGTCCACGCGCTCGGATTCACAGGGCACCTGGCCGACGACGTGCAGTCCGTTCGGGATCCAGGTCTGCTCGAGTTCCAGCACCTGGCCGCCAAGCCGTGCGATCTCGGAGTCGGCGCTGCCCAGCCACTGCGGTTCGGTCGGGGCCAGGTCGAGCGCCGCAGCCTGCGCCTGGATCAGCGTCGCGAGGTCGGCCGCCTGGGCCGAGGCCTCCGGCGGCAGTGCACGCCACTGCTCGATCGAGGCTTTCAGGTCGACCAGCCCGCGGTACAGGCCGGCATTGGCCACCGGCGGCGTCATGTAGCTCAGCAGGGTGGCCGCGGCACGGCGCTTGGCGATCGTGCCTTCCGACGGGTTATTGGCGGCGTACAGGTAGAGATCGGGCAGTTCGCCGAGCAGGCGGTCGGGCCAGCAGGCAGCGGACAGACCACTGTGCTTGCCCGGCATGAATTCGAGCGCACCGTGGGTGCCGAAGTGAAGCAGCGCATGCGCACCGAAGTCTTCGCGCAGGAAACGGTAGAACGCCGAGAACGCGTGCGTGGGGGCGAATCCCTTCTCGAACAGCAGGCGCATCGGGTCGCCCTCGTAGCCGAAGGAGGGCTGCACGCCGACAAACACGTTACCGAACCGCTCGCCCAGCACGAAGATAGAGGCGCCGTCGCTCTGCGCGCGGCCGGGCGCGGGACCCCACTGGCGCTCGATCTCGCCGAGGTAGCGTTCGCGCCGCACATGGTCGTCGGCGCTGATGCGGGCATGCACGTTGGCATCTGCGCCAAAGCGCTGGGCGTTGCCGTGAATGATCTTTTCGCGCAGTTCGTCGACGGTGGCCGGCAGTTCGACCGTGTAGCCGGCATCGCGCAGGCCGCGCAGCGTGTGGTGCAGCGACTCGAACACGGCCAGGAAAGCGGCCGTGCCCAGGTTCGCCGCGTTCGGCGGGAAGTTGAATATCACCACGCCGACCTTGCGTTCGCTGCGCGCTGTGCGGCGCAGGGCGACGAGCTTGCTTACGCGCGCCGCCAGCCGCTCGGCGCGCTCGCTGCATACATGCATGTCGCGCGACTGCTCGGCCGTGGCGAACGTGCAGTGCCGGTCGCAGCCATTGCACGGCTGGCCGGACGCACTGGAGCGCCCGCCGAACACCATCGGGCCAGTCGCACCGTCGATCTCCGGGATCGCGACCATCATCGTATTCTCGACCGGCATCAGCCCGCGATCGGACACCG